>NZ_CP061297.1:313406-626812 GCF_018687575.1 Polynucleobacter asymbioticus | reverse complement strand
GGTATTGAGTAACAAGGTACCAGCGTTAGCAATATTGCCAGCGTAGTTGCCATTACCTAAGATGCCGGTGATTGATAAGGTGCCGCCATTAATAGTGGTGGTGCCGGTGTAGGTGTTGGTGCCGGAGAGGAGCAATACGCCACCTAAACCATTATTTGCGGATAAGGTTAATGAGCCAGTGCCGCTCATCGCACCTGGAACAGTGATCGTGCTGCCGTTATTCACCTGCAAGATGTTACTACCGATGAGGGTCATGCCACGGTTGGCATTAAAGGTGATGCTAGCGCCGTTGTAGTTAAAGATCGATCCACCATTGAGGGTTAATTGATCAGCGACAACAGTGCCTGGAGCAGCGCCCAAGTTCGTATCTGAGCCGATGGAGAGCGCACCAGTGATGGTGGTTTTACCGGTGTAGGTATTGTTGCCAGACAGGATTAAGGTGCTTGAGCCAGTCTTCGTTAGGCTACCTGCACCAGAGATCACACCAGAGAGTTCTTGGTTAGCGCTGGTATTGATTAACAAGGTGCCAGCGTTAGCAATATTGCCAGCGTAGTTGCCATTACCTAAGACACCAGTGATCGATACAGTACCTGCTGATACGGTGGTATCACCAGTGTAGGTGTTGATACCAGCCAGAGTTAATACTCCAGCCTGATCCTTAATGAGGTTGCCAGTACCACTCACCACACCATTGAGAGTGACGTAGTAATAAGCCTGGATGGTGTTATTACCAGTTAAGCTAATGTTGCCGTTAAACACCTCGCCAAAGCCATTGGTGCCTTGGAGTGTGGCGCTGTTTAAGCTAATGTTATTAGCAAGAGTGGCACGATCTAACCATAAGCTTGCGCCACTGTTAACGGCAACTGCCCCGCTACCAAAGACGGTATTGGTGCCGCTTCCAGCTCCACCGAACAAGGTACCTGCATTAACCGTCGTGCCGCCACTATAGGTATTGTTGCCCGAGACCGTGAGGTTGCCACCAGCTAGTGTCAGACTACCTGCACCAGAGATCACGCCAGAGAGTTCTTGGTTAGCGCTGGTATTGAGTAACAAGGTACCAGCGTTAGCAATATTGCCAGCGTAGTTGCCATTACCTAAGATGCCGGTGATTGATAAGGTGCCGCCATTAATAGTGGTGGTGCCGGTGTAGGTGTTGGTGCCGGAGAGGGTCTGAGTACCAGTCGTCAGAACGAGGTTACCGGTGCCGGAGATTGCGCCAGCATAAGTGTCATTGGCATTGCTAATAGTCAGTGTTTTGCTACCTAAAGCAACATTACCAGAGCTGTTACCAGCTAGACTGATAATGGAAGCACCTGTTGTAGTAGCGCTAATGCTAAAGGTGGCGTTATTGATCAGACTGCTTGAAGTGGCAATCGATCCAGAGCCGGACAAGGACAGCGTACCAGCAGATACGGTGGTGCTACCAGTATAAGTATTGGCACCGGTGAGAACGACAGTGCCTAGGCCAGTCTTGGTAAGACCATAGTTACCCGAGATCACTCCAGATAAGGTTAATACGTCACCTGCATTAGTAGCACTAAAGGTACTGTTGGCACCTAAGGTGATATCGCCAGCTAAGGAGCTTGTGACATCTTTAATAGTTCCGCCATTGAGGATCATGGCTTTAGCACCTACTGCTACGTTATAAAGATCTAAAGTAGCGCCATTAGCAATCGTGACCGCCCCACCACTATCGCTACCTAAGCCAGCGTTATTGGTGATGATTAAGGTGCCACCATTAATGGTAGTGGTACCGGTGTAAGTATTGGTACCTGACAGAGTCTGTGTACCAGTTGTCAGAACAAGGTTGCCGGTGCCAGAGATGACGCCGCTGAAGGTGCCCACTGCATTAGCAATCGTTAAGGTGTTGGCGTTTAGAGTGACATTACCTGCGCCAGTGAGTGCTGCAATCGTATCGCTAGCAGTCAGGTTGTAAGTCGCATCGGCTGCTACTGTTACTGCCGTGCTATCAGACAAGCTGCCAGAGACAGTGAGTGTGCCACCATTAATGGTAGTGGTACCGGTGTAAGTATTGGTACCTGACAGAGTCTGTGTACCAGTTGTCAGAACAAGGTTGCCGGTGCCAGAGATGACGCCAGCAAAGCTATCGCTCGCATTGCTTAAGGTCAGTGTTTTGCTGCCTAATAGGACTGAGCCAGAGCTATTACCTGCCAAGCTGATGATCGAAGCACCAGTAGTCGTGCCGCTGACCTTAAAGATAGCGTCATTAATCACATTACTTGAAGTTGCAATAGAACCAGAACCAGTTAAGGACAGAGTGCCTGCTGAGATAGTTGTGCTACCAGTGTACGTATTGGTATTGGTGAGGATGACAGTGCCTAGGCCAGCCTTAGTAATGCCATAGCCACCAGAGATCACGCCAGACAGAGTTAATACATCGTCTGCATTCGTGGCGGTAAAGGTGCTGTTAGCAGTCAAGGTGATATCACCAGCTAAAGAGCTAGTGATATCTTTTAAGGTACCTCCATTTAAGGTAATTGCTTTAGCACCGACAGCTACACCATGCAGATCGAGGGTAGCGCCACTGGCGATGGTCACTGCCCCACCGCTATTACTACCCAAAGCGGCATTATTAGTAATGACTAAGGTACCGCCATTAATCGTTGTAGTACCAGTGTAGGTATTAGTACCTGACAGAGTCTGTGTACCAGCAGTCAGTACCAAGTTACCAGTACCAGAGATCACACCACTGAAGGTGCCTGAGGCATTAGAAATAATTAAAGTATTCGAACCAAGATCTAATGTTCCGGAACCAGTCAGTGTTGCAAAGGTAATGCTTGCGCCAGAGCCACTTAAAGTAGCAGCCCCACCATTGTTGATCAGTTGGCTGTTATTAATACTGCCGCCGGTAGCCAATAACAAGCTACCGCCATTAATCGTTGTAGTACCTGAGTAAGTGTTAGCGCCTGACAGAGTCTGTGCACCAGTAGTCAAGATGAGATTGCCAGTACCAGAGATTACACCGGCAAAGGTATCGCTCGCATTGCTCAGGGTTAGTGTTTTGCTGCCCAGTACTACGGAGCCAGCGTTGCTACCAGCCAGGCCAATTATGGTAGCGCCAGTAGTTATGCCACTGATATCAAAAGTAGCGTTATTGGTAAAGCTGCTTGAAGTTGCAATAGAACCAGCGCCAGTTAAGGCCAGGGTTCCTGCTGAAATAGTTGTTGCACCTGTGTATGTATTGGTGCCGGTGAGCACTAAGGTGCCTAGGCCAGTCTTAGTGATGCCATAGCTACCAGAGATCAGGCCAGACAGGGTTAATACGTCATCTGCATTCGTGGCGCTAAAGGTACTGTTAGCACCTAGGGTGATGTTACCTGCTAAAGAGCTAGTCACATCTTTAATGGTTCCACCATTTAAGTTAATGGCTTTAGCACCCACGGCTACGTTATGAAGATCTAAGGTAGCGCCACTAGCAATCGTGACTGCCCCGCCGCTATCGCTACCTAAACCTGCATTATTAGTAATGACTAAAGTACCGCCATTAATCGTTGTTGTGCCGGAGTAAGTATTAGCAGCTGAAAGTGTGAGTACTCCTGCTGCACCGCTGGAGCCGGTGTAACCAGAAGCAGTGTTGTAAGTAAGAGCTGCGCCACCACTGATTACGCCACCAATTTCACTAGCTACAGATTTTGAATTGATGGCAAGCGTTGTTAGATTAGAAACAGCACCTCCAATGGAGGCCTTACCAGAACCAGAAACAATAGTGAGGCCATACGATCCACGTGAACCAGCAATCGATCCTGAAACAACCACCAGACCACTACCACCAGCACCAGAAGCCTGACCTGTTGCACCACCGCCACCACTTCCAGTATTAATTGTGCCGGCTGTTGCTGCAGCTGCAGTACTTAAACTTGCGCCATTAGGATTGCCAGCAGAACCAGTACCTCCGATACCGCTACCACCTAAACCACCTGCATTTCCGGCAACGCCGCCCGCACCGCCACCACCAGCACCGTAATAAGAACTTGTACCAGTAATGCTCGAGGCTATACCTGCACCACCAGCTCTAGTGCTATTGCCAGCAACTCCAGCACCACCAGCTCCGCCACCACCAGAGCCGTTAAATGGATTGCCAGTAGGACTTGTTCCACCATTATTGCCATAGTAAGTTCCGACCAAAGTGCTGCCAGTAGTGGAACCTCCAGTAGCCGGCCCATTACCTCCAGGACCCCCTCCTCCAGAGCCACCATTTTTACCAGAAATTCGGGTATTACTACTTGTCCATGTTCCACCACCGCCACCACCGATAGCAGTCAAAGCATCAAATACTGAATTACCGCCGTTGTTACCAACAAGCCCAGTAGAATTGAAAGGAACAACGCTTCCGCCCGCACCAACAGTCACTGTTACAGCGCTCGATGTGATGGAGTATGAATTAGCAACAATCACTCCGCCGCCACCGCCGCCACCGCCGCCACCGGCAAAATAACTCGCAGCACCTGAGCCGCCGCCGCCCACTACCAAAATAGCAACGTCAGAACTCGAACTAGGAGTCCAGGAATAGCTGCCAGCGTTGTATGTAATGTTTATTCCACTTGCTCCACTGCTACCATTGGCACTGCTTGTGGCTGTGTAAGTGGACCATGTGGACCCATTATTAGCGCTAACGGACCATTGACCAGCTCCTAAGAATTTCAGAATTCCACTTGCAACCGTTAGGGTTGTATTCACATCCCCAGCAATCGTGACATCACTATTAGCGGATGTAAGGGTGGCATTGGCACCTAAGGTCAAATTACCACCATAACTCTGAATACCGGCCGTTGTGACATTGCCACCTAGAGTGGTTGTTTGTGCAGTCGCTGTAGCGCCACCAGTAATGGTGAGAGAACCCAAACCAACATTAGCACCGACGTTAGAGCCAAATGTAACCGCCCCACTTCCGTTGGTAATTGTCAAAGTCTCAGTTCCAGCTGAACCATTCACTGTAGAGGTAAAAGTAATACTGCCATTGGTGTTGGTAGCACTGGTATTGAGTGTTGTTAGGATGGAATTTCCACCAAGAGTCACAGCACCGTTATATGTTTGATTGCCAGCAGTATTAATAGAGCCATTAATGGTGCTAGTACCAGTGACATAAAGATTAGAGGTATTGGCACTATTCGTAATTGCAGAACCTGTGACCATGCTCAAAGCAGAGCCCAAAGTCACAGCACCACTGTAGGATAGATCAAGAGTTCCCGAGGAACCTATACCTACTGCGCCAGTACCTAGGGCGTTAGCACTACCAGCGCTAATTGTGCCTGCTGTAATAGTTGTGCCACCGGTGTAAGTATTATTTCCGGATAGGGTTTGGGTACCACTACCACTCTGGATAAGTGCAATCGTGCCTGATCCATTCTGAATAACGCCACCATAATTGGTTGTCGCATTACTACTACCAACAGTTATGGTTTGTGTACCAGCTGCAGTAGTAGTGATAGCTCCAGTTGTACCTGCCAATGAGGCCAACGATGGTGAATAGCCATTCAAATCCAAGGTGCCATTAATGATTACCGCAGAGCCAGTACCAATTGCACTGGTGTTGCCTAATTGCAATGTGGAACCCGAATTGATAGTGGTGCTTCCACTATAGCTATTAGTAGCGCCCAAGTTCACACTACCACCGCTACCACTAATCGTGATTGCACCAGTACCGCTAATTGGGGTATCCAGAGTTACCGCACCGGTATTCGTGAAATTAATCGTACCGTTGTTGGTAATAGCCACTGCTGCAGTTGGGGTTAAACCAGACATGGCATTACTGTAGGCAACCGTTGTTCCTGCTGGGACGATGATTGTGGCAACGTTACCCAGAGTAGGAGTAGCGCCAGTTACGTTCGTTGTTCCTAGCGTGCTTGTTGTAGTCCAGTTGGAGCCGCTTGACCACAAACCGCCTGCACTACCGCTATAGGTAACAGAAGATAGCTGGCCAATATTCACAGGTGCATTAGCGGCATTTAGAGTTGGTAGTTGATAGTTACTTACTAGACCAACGCACGAAACGCCTGTGCAATCACCCAGGGTAATTGCGGAGATATATTTATTAGCTGTTGCCACATTGATGTCGCTGGCAGTTGCTGAACTATAGGTCAATGTTTGACCCGCAACGCCAGTTCCAACTGTAACCGTACCAGCACCTAGAGTGTCATTACCATCGTAGGTCTTAGTGGCAGATAAAGTCACGGTAGCAGCGTTGATTGTGGCGCTATTGTTAGCGCTATTGCTAGATGCTGGCAAGGCATAGTTAGTTGCAGCTGTAGTGCCGGTACCGCCAGTCAATGCCAGGGTACCTAGGCTGACGTACTTATTCGCAGTAGCTACGTTGGCATCGCTAGCTGCTGCAGTGCCTAAGTTAAAGTCGATCACTGCCCCACCGATACCAGTAATACTGATTTGTGGTTTAGTCAGTGTAGTAGCGCCATCGTAAGTCTTCGTGGCTGAGACAGTAGCAGTAGCGGTGTTAATAGTCAGACTGTTATTAGCGCTATTGCTAGAGGCTGGCAATGCATAGTTACTTGCTGCAGTTGCATTGCTACCACCGGTCAGAGCTAAGGTGCCTAGGCTGACGTACTTATTCGCAGTAGCTACGTTAGCGTCATTGGCTGCGGCAGTGCCTAAAGTGAAGGCGATGGCTACCCCGCCGACACCAGTAATACTCATTTGTCCATCGGTAAGCGTAGTGTTGCCATCATAGGTCTTAGTAGCAGCAACAGTAGCAGTTGCAGCATTGATGGTGACCGGCGCATTAGCGGCATTCAGGGTTGGCAGTTGGTAGTTCGAAGCTAAGCCACCTGAGCCATCAGTTGCATTGGCCAAGGTAATGGCGTTGATGTACTTGTTAGCTGTGGCGACGTTGGCATTATTTGCAGTAGCGCCGGTGTAAGTTAAGGTCTGTGAGCCTACGCCAGTACCTACTGTCACATAACCAGTTAAATCTGTAGAAGCGTCATAAGTCTTAGCAGCGGATAACGTCACTGTTTTTGGATTTACAACAAAATCTTTCGCAGCACCAGGAACAAAGATAGAGCTCGACCCAGATAGAGTTAGCGTTGGATTCAAAGTCAAGCTATAAGTGCGAGCATTAGTTGTGCTAGTTAGCGCGGTGCTAATTGTGATCGAGCCACTTAAACCACCTGAATTGATGTTGATGGTGGTTTGGCCCGCTGTAAATATTTGCGCAGAATCAAATGCAGAAAGTGATGCCGGCAGATATGCAGAGCCATATAGAGTTGGGCTAGTGGAATACCAATAGCTCAGAGCCGAGGCTGTGCCATAAGTGCCCGTTTGTGAATCTACTACCGTCAAATAGATATATGGTGCAGCACCACGATAAATCACGTTGTATCCAGCCGCCGTTGGCTTAGTGCTTAAGGTAGCGCTATAGGTATACGACTTACTAGTTTGTAGGTCAACATACGTAGATAAGCCGGTGCTACCTGCACTATCGCCTGAGTAGAAATCAATAATGCCGTTAGTACCAACGGTAAATGTGGGTGAACCACTGAGCTTAATGTTTTTAGTAACTGATCCTGAGGACTCCAGGTAACCAGCGGCCAAGAGCATTGCTGGAGCAGATGCAACTGCTGAAGTACTTGTGGTGGCGACGTTTTGTGAAATATTCAAATCACCAGTGGTCTTCACTGAAATTACGCCAGTGGAGTTAAGTCCGTTGTAAGTAGTGGCTCCTGCTACTACCGATCCAATAGCCAGATCTCCAGTGCTAACAACAGTCAGAGCACCTAATGAAGAACCAGAGGCAATGGTACTTAAGGCATTGCTGGTATTGCTCATGGTGATCGCTTTATCACCCACTAGAGCCAAGCCATAGTTGCTTGAACTTGCAGAGATCGCACCAGAGATAGTGATTGCGCCAGAAGTACTACCGATTGAAGAGATGCTACCTAGAGTAATTGCACCCGCATAAGTACCCGCGGTTGAGCTTGAGTTTGTCAGAGCGCCAGCTGCGCTAACGCCTGTGCCATTTAATGTCAGAGCATTGGTATTGGCTAAGGCTTTACCATTGAGATCAAGTGCTGCGCCATCGGCAATGCTGATTGCTCCAGAAGATGCGCCAAATGCAGTGGTACTACCTGCCTTCAATGTGCCGGCACTGATAGTAGTGCCACCGCTATAAGTATTGGCTCCACTCATAGTCCAAGTACCAGCGCCAATCTTAGTCAAAGCACCTGTGGAAATTCCAATGATTGATGTGATCGAGCCGCCTTGTGCTCCACCGAGAGTTAAGTTGTAAGCCCCGGAAATCGTACCCGCATGACTTAAAGCAATGGTGCCAGTGTCACCCACGATTGAGCTAGCGCTGCCTAGTGTTAGTAGGCCTGCATAAGAAGCAGCTGTTGAACTACTATTGATTACTGCTCCGCCACTACTAATACCAGTGCCGTTCACTGTTAAAGCTTCAGCATTACTAATGGTTTGACCATTAAGATCAAGAACTGCGCCCGAAGTAATGGTGGTTCCGGCGGCAGTTGTCCCCAAAGCTGCAGCATTACCTAACTTCAAGGTACCAGCTGAAATGGTTGTTAAGCCGGTATAAGAGTTTGATACTGCAAGAGTAAGAACGCCACCTTCTTGCTTAGTTAATGTTCCAGATCCAGAAATGGCATTAGATACTGATAAATCGCTATTACTACTAAATACTAGCGCAGCACTATTAACAACATTGCCGGATCCCAGTGCACCAGCAGCTGCAGAACTTCCAACTTGTAATGTTCCAGAGGAAATTGTCGTAGTGGTCGATCCATTGCTAGACCCGGTCAATACCAAAGTATTTGAGCCGATCTTAGTTAGTGCATAAGCGCCTGAAATAGATCCCCCTAGAGTAATAGATCCAGATCCACCAATTGTGGTTGCTGCAGCTAAGGTCAATGCACCGCTTGCGGTTGCTGCATTACCACTGGAGTTAATTAGCACTCCGTTAGCGCCAATACCGGTACCTCTAATATTTAAGGCATTCGATACATTACGACCATTCAGGTCTAGGGTATATCCAGAGCTCACTGTGACGGTACCTGTACCAAATGCGCCCGAAGTAATTGAGCCCACAGAACTTGCATCAGCTTTAACTGTTCCTCCAGCAACTGTAGTTCCACCGCTATAGGTATTTGTACCTGAAAGAGTTAATGTGCCAGGCGCAGCATTTACAGTTAATCCATTTGAACCGCTAATCACTCCAGATAATTTCACGGATATAGCGTTTAAGGAAAGCGCGCTGGGCACAATAGATGTAAAGCTATGCAAGCTATATCCAGCGGCTGTACCCGTACCTGCAGATTCGGCACCGCCAGAACCTGCGTCCGCACCTAAATAGCGGACGATGATGATGCCTGAACCACCCGCACCAGAAGTTCCAGCATAACCCTCTACACCACCACCACCGCCGCCAGTATTTGGAGTTCCAGAATTTCCAGTTGTAACTTGATTCTTACCATTGGCTCCACCACCTGTTCCACCTGTACCCGGTGTACCGCCGCCATTTATGGAACCTGCACCGCCACCGCCACCAACCCAAAGTGAAGAGCCAGTGATGTATGACTCGATACCGATACCACCATTTTGGTTAGTTGCAGCTGCGCCAGCACCACCACCGCCGCCGCCATTAGTTTGATTAACCCCAACCACGGCAGCTCCCGCATACCCCTGACCTGCTACTCCAGTGCCACCAGATCCACCGCAACCCGATGCTCCACCACCAGATCCGCCGCTTAGGCCGCCACAAGCAGTCCAGCCACCACCACCTCCACCTCCAGTTGCAACTGCAACCGTTCCTAAGGAGGAATTCGAACCATTAAGTCCTCTTTGATCATTGATAACTGCGGCACCACCAGCGCCCACAGTTACGTTGTAAGAAAGATCCGTCAGGCTTGCTGTACCCGTAAGAACTCCGCCGGCACCACCGCCACCGCCTCGTCCTACGCCTCCACTACCACCACCCGCTACTATGAGGTATTCAACATTAGTATCAAACGAAACCGTAGCATTACCAGTAAGCGTAATATCGTTTGCGATATCAGTTACCGCGCGACCAATTAGCAAATTAGTGTTTGCAGCCAATATCAACGCCCCACTTCCTAAAGAGCTGTTGTTATATGCACCTAAAGTACCAACAGAAAGTGTTGTGCCACCAGTGTAGGTATTTGCCGCTACCAAAGAAACAGTGCCAGTCTGACTTGATCCATTGATAGTTAATGCATAACCACCAGTGATGACACCTGCATAAATCAATGCGTTAGAGGAGGTGGCAGCCAAACCACTATCAGCAGTTAGCGTAATGCCGCGATAACTATTCAGTGCCATGCTTGCAGTGGCTTGCAATGCACCACCAGCCAAGGTAATCGAATTTGCAGTTACCGATCCAGGTACGGCACCCAAATTAGCATCTGAACTGATCGATAAGATGCCACCAGAAATGGTGGTGATGCCGGTATAGCTGTTGTTGCCAGCTAAAGTAAGCGTACCATTACCTGATTTGTTTACGGTGGCTGATGCTCCAGAAATAGAACCGCTATAAATCGATGCACCTGATTGGGTAATGGTTAGACTTCGGTTATTGGCTAGTGCAACTGCACCAGAACCAGTTAGGCCGGTTGTAGTGATGGCAATATTGCCTGTAGTTGCATTGCTTGTACTTAAGCCACTGCTTAGCGTAACTGCACCACCATGAATGGTAATTGGTCCGGCAATGGTAGTGTTTCCTGCGATCGTAATATTCGCTGTATTACCGACCTTGCCTAGTGTCAATCCAGTAATCGATGATGATAGCGAGAGATTAGATATTGGGAAGCTAAGCGGGTTTGCAAAACTGCTGCCAGAAGACTGAACAGAGACTTGTCCCGATGAAGTAATCGCCATTCCGCCATCGGCAAGTGCAATGGTGTCGCCGATGATAAATACGTTACTTGTAGAACTTGTGATACTGCCACCCTGACCAATATTAATTTTCGATGGACCTGCAGTTCCTCCAGCCATAACACGCGTTGCCACTTGCACAGCTTTTGAGTTGCCGTTCAGTGTTATGTCACCTGAACTAGCGTACACATTTAAGATGCCGTTGTAATAGTTTCCAGCAACGATACTTCTACCTGTTCCCAGGGCATTACCATTGATTTCAATACTTCCAGCACCAGAAGAGGTGATGTTCACCGTACCACTTAGGCCGATTGCATCTTCAGTACCTCTTCCGACCCCCCTGATTGTGATGGCATTACCGGAAGCAGAGGATGAAATGCTTACTGTTGAAGCAAGGGAGAGATCATGCACTCCAAATAAGATGCCTAAGCGATTTCCTTCTGTTCTTGACTGCCCGTCAAACTCAATAGTGCCGCTTCCAGCATTTACACTAACCTGCCCATAGGTGACAATACCCCAACTACCCGCTGCAGTATCCCCGGTAATTTTAACGGCGCCCCCAAAAGAGGAAATAGAGCTACCCTCTAAATACACAGCTGCGGTCACGCCTCCACCTGTTGGGGAGGTAAAGGATGTTCCGGGTACGCCATATCCGCTGCCAACACTTAATCCGTTCCATGTAGCGCCGTCGCTACCGCCACCTATCCAAATGGCACCACCAGCTACTGAAAGAGAGCCAGTCACAATCGAGGAGCCGCTTCTTAATGCAATACTTCCACTGCTTGTTTGATTGTCGCTATTAGCCCAGAGCACCACATCACCACCACTAGTAGTAATTGACTTACTTGCTGCAACTGAAATATCACCAGACGATTTAAGAAGGATATCGCCGCTAGTAGTACCGGCCGTAGTATTGAGATTTCCATTAATCGCAATTGTTCCGCCATAGATGGAAATTGGGCCAGCAATACTAATTGCCGCACCAATAGTCATATCCGATGCATTACCAGCCTTACCTAAAGTAAAGCCAGTAATTGTGCTTGCAAAGGTATATGACTTCGATACTGCAGCAGTGAAGCTAGTAGAAGATGGCTCAATAGTTACGGTGCCGGTACCAGTAAAGCCAGAAGTTGACGGAGTGGCTGCATTACGGAAAATAATGCTACCTGCTACTGCCGTCGCCCCTGAATAAGTCACTGCACCAATTAAGGTGAGTGTATTAGTACCTAATTTTGATAATGCGCCAGTCCCGGACATGGCATTGGTGATCGTGACATCATCAGAACGGCTAACTGCTAAAGTCGCATTGTTAACGACCGCTGCTGTACCCAAAGTGCCAATAGTTCCGCTGGCACCAATTTGGAGAGTACCCGCACTAATTGTTGTTGTACCGGTGTAGTCATTGGCACCTGTCAAGGTAACTGTACCTGAACCACTCTTAGTGAGTGTTGTGCCACTCAAAATACCAGCGTAGGTATAGGAAGCTGACGATGAATTTAAAGTAATCCCGCCGCTAGCAGTAATATTTCCAGAAGTAATAGAGCCAGAAGTAGTGTTATTGCCAACATTTAAGGCGATATTGGAGCTTGCGGTCAAAGTGGCAATCGTTGACTGGCCAAGAATGTAGTTAGTAGCAGATGCACCGCGAAGATTAAATGTTCCTGCGCCACTAATATTTCCAAAGTACAAGCTGCCCGCAGCTTGTGAAGCATCTTCGGTAACGGTCACCCCAGAATTCACGATGATATTCATTGGGGCTGTGGATTCACTTGTACCGACAAACCATGGTGTAAAGGTAGTCACCCCGTTTGAGGATGCAAATGTTATGGTTGCCACCCCACTGCTTACGCCTCTAATGACCAGCGTATTCAGAGCATTGCCAGTGAAGGTGATATTGCCTTTAACCCAGTACCCTGCACCAGAAGCAGTTGGTGTGGCATTACCTGAGACGATAAGCCCCGCCGTTCCACCATCTAAGAGTGTTGTAGAAACTGCGCCAGTATTAATCACGCCAGTAAAGGTGGGCACTGCTGTACCGATATTCATCAGCGTGCCGTTACTGGTTAAGGTAAATCCATTTGCAAATGTTGCATCAGTTGTGAGATTGAACTTGATAGTTGCAGTAGCCGATACGGTGCTGCTTCCAAATGCGCCACCATCATTTACTTGCAGCGTGCCGCCACTGAGTGTGGTGCCCGCGCTATATGTATTAGCGCCTGAGAATATCTGAGTGCCATTACCTGACTTAGCAACAGCCGTAGATCCAGAAATAATACCGCTGTATTCAGGACTACCGCTTGAGTTATTAATCGTGATGGTGCTTGAGGAGCTTGGAGTGATATTGGCTGATCCAGTCAATCCCGCTGCAGTCAGAGTCAAAGCACCAGAAGTAATACCTGTGATGCTATTTACTGCTCCAATTTTTAGAGAACTTCCGTTTACGAAGGTTACGCCTGAAGTGCCAACACTAGCTGCGATTGTAGAAATATTGTTGGAGGTATTTGAAATGTTATATGTCCCCGCCCCATTAAGGACTACGCCACCGCTGGCGCCACTTGCAGTTATCAAGCCACTTACGACGGAGCTACCGTTCAGAGAAATATAACCATTCGTTGCAGTCATCGCACCAAGCCATGAAAGAGTACGTGTCGCACTTGGTCCTGTCATCACCGAGCCAGTATTTGCTGAAGCGAATACTGGTGTAGCGGCTCCAGCAGCACTTGTAAGACTTCCTGGAGTAGCTGCAGCTAAGCTAGCACCCTGGAAAATAATATTTTGATCAGCAGTAATACTAGTAGTAGAGCCCTCGTTGATGGCGTAATTGTCTGTATTGCTACCAGCATTTGTTGCAGAAATAATAATGCTACCTGCAGTTGACTGAATCGTATTGCTTATACCAGTGTGCATATAAAGCGAGGTATACAAACTTGTATAGGTGTTGATGTTGACATTGCCTGCTGCAGCAATAGTGCCTTGCGAATGATCGATTGCAAGCCCAAATTGACCAGCCGCATTAATATTTACAGAGCCCGCTGAAGCGGTAATTGACTGGCGTAAGTAAGTTGAGTACCAGTTTGAATTGTTATTAATACTATTAATAGTTACGGAACCAGTATCGGCAACGATGCCATTCGATCCAGATGCATACGTAGCTAAATAGATGCCAATGCCTCTCATATCAATACCGGTCAAGCTAACATTCGTATAACCCTTGATTAGGTTGTGGTCCGAATAAATCAATATGCCAGCAGACTCAAGGTTGGGAGTGTAGTTGCCGTTCGTAGCGTATCCATTTGCATATCCAGCCAAAGAGACTGATGAGGAATAGCTACGAATCGTTGTGGTAGTACCCCAGATTACCAAACCATGGTTCCCCCCGGTGCTGGCATTGACGCCATCAGCAATAGTTCTGCCTCCAATTGCATAACCCGCAAGACTGAGAGCGCCATATGAATAAATATTGCCACCATCGGAAATAGAAAATCCAGTTCCTGTATCTACAGTAGTCGGTGTTACGGCATTTAAAATACTTCCGGCAATAGTGACTGTTCCTCCTGAAGTTGGGGCCGTTCCAGTGGTAACTGAATGGGGATTATTTACTGCTAAGAAGTTGCCAGTCCAAGTGATTCCCCAGTAATGGGCGGTGGCAGCAGAACCAGGATTTGCTGTAGCAAAACCCGTTGGTTGCAGTGTGCGAGGATTCGTTGCGCCAGTAATAGTGGAGTAAATATTGTCATATGAGGTTTGAATAGCGGTATTAACACTAGTAAATGTACCGCTAGGATTGGTAGGCAGTGTCGAACCTTGCACCACTATATTGCCCGCCAATGCAACAATATTTGCAGAGCTATTATTTCCAAATAAGGCCCTGTCATATCCAAAAGCAGAAATAGTGATGTTACCGGTTGCAGCCCGTAATAAACCACCACCACTGCTTGTTAAGCTTGGGCCAGCCGCGCCTATGTAGATAGCATAAGTTGCACCAATCGCACCACTGTATCCAATTAAATTGATATCGCTCTGAGCTTTGATGTATCCATAAGCCGCGCCATCAAAAGTCACAGCTCCATATTTACCGGTGGCAGAAATATAAATATTTCCTTTTCCACTATCCGTGCCATTAGCTACTACAGGGTTACGTAAATAATATGCGTAAAAACTATTTGCACTGTTATCTCTAGAGATAGCATTAATAGTGATATTACCGGTATCAGAAATTAATCCGCACTGACTAGTTGCACAGGTACCAGAGGCTTCGCCATAAAGAGCAATTTGGGTGCCTGCAAGCGCATTGATGTTTAAATCGCCGTAAGCACGAATCGTTGTCGAGGCATTATGCAAATAAATACCCTGATAACCAATTGCGTTAATGTTGACATTACCTGCACTAGATTGAACCACAACAGAGCCGCCCTCATAAACATCTATGCCCTCTCTACTGGTTGCAGTTCCATTGCTATAAATATTCAAGTTGCCATTTGATAAAAGCTGAGTTCCACTCCTTAATAGAATTCCACCAACGGCTGAAATATCTAATGTGCTACCGGTAGACTGAATCTTTGCACTTGCCTCCATGAACAAACCTTCATGAGTAGAAGAAGTTCCTGTAATTGAAATTGCACCTGATGCCAAAATCTGACTGCTGGTATTCAGGTAGACCGGGATCTCATTTGTAGATGTCGAGGTGATAGTGATGCCACCATTAGTGGAGCGAATCAAGCTATTCGGATCCAGCCAGACAGCCCTATTAGTCGTGGCGTTAGCAGTAATTGTTAAATTGCCATAAGAGCGGATTGTTGCATTGGTCGTATACAAATCATAGGAACCTACCGAGCCAGCAGTAATACTCATGGTGCCGCCAGTAGACTCCAGTAGTGCTCCGCTATACAAATAAAGACCAATATCGGCACTAGAGTAAATGGCTGTCACATTGACATTACCCGCCGCTATTACAGAAATATTGCTATTAATAATGACGCGGCCACCATAAATGGTGAGCGTACCAGCCGCATTAAAGCTACTGCCGATGGTAATTCCACCGGTGTTACCAGATTTACCAAGCATTACTTGACTCAAGCTTGAGGAAAAGCTCAGATTTGACAGGGTTTGTATGCTGCCGAAAGAAGTTCCATAAGGCTGAATGGTTAATGAGCCAGCAGTGTTGATGGCTGAGCTAGCGCCAAAAGAGAAATAATCTGTTGTGATGGTGACATTACTCGTTGACGACGCAACGCTAGAGGTAACGCCGTTAATCGTTACCGCAGAATTACTCCCCAGTCTAATTGCTCCTCCGTTTATAAAGCCGGCACCTCCACCAGTGCCTGAAAATTCAATCGGGCCATTTTTTGAAAGAATATATCCAGTACCACCCGTACCAGTAAAGAACATTTGATTACCGGCTGCGGTCATATTATTTGCAATAAATTGAATACCGCCGCCAGTAGTAGCGGTTGACTGAATGAGATAGTTACCAGATCTGAGGGCAATAATGCCCGCTGAATATCCACCAGCTTTTGAAGTGGAGCCAGTAATAGAAATCGCATTTGAACTTGTGCTGGCTGAGGTAATGACAAAATCAGCGCCATCAATTCCGTACACCCACTCAAAACCATGGCCGCTTGAACTTCCAGCATTAATCAGAATGGTCCCAGCACCAGAATCAATCTTGAAAGTTTTTTGTGTGGTCATACCTGGATAAGTAGTTGATCCAGATGTATAACCCCGCATAATGATGTCTCCACCGCTACTCAGCAAGTTAACTGAAGATCCCACCCCGCCAATAGGGCCGAGTGTGATACCCGCCTGAGTCCCCGTAAGGGCATTCCATGCATATCCATCCGGGATTCCATCACCATTGGGATCAGCACCACCCGCTAGAACAATTTTTCCACCATTTGAGATGATTTGTGAGCCTGCATTAAGGTAGATATAGCCACCATTACCACCACTTAAACCACCAATTGCACCGGTGTCACTCCATAAAATAATGTTTCCGTTATTGGATTGAATTGTCTTAGAGGCTCCTAACTCAATACTGCCAGATGTTTTCAGCAGGATTGTTGACCCCGCTAAGGTACTGGTGATATTGCCGTTCACAATAATGGATGTTCCAACAATTGTTACTGGCCCTGCCACCGTAAGACCGGAAGAATTGACAGTTAATGAGACGTTATTTTTAAGATTTACAGAGCTCAGATTAGCGCCTTGTAGGTTGGCAAACTGATTATTAGTTCCACTCAGATTTACCGAAGGATTGCTGGTGCAACCGACGAAACTGCACTTTCCTAAGATAAGATTCTTGGCATAGAGCCCGCTACCAATGGCCGAGACATCTTGAGAGATAGTTGTGCCTGCCAGCAATTCGAGAGTTCCATTTGGTAGATTAACTACCTTATTTCCAGTTCCAGCTCCAAAATAGATGGACGTACCAGCCTCAAGGGTTAGTTTATTTGCCGTAGTGGAATTAATATAATAATTATCTAATCCAGATCCCTGCCAACCCCATACGTCAATTAGTCCTGTAGCCACAATTCTTACGCTACCGGAATTCAGCGCAGTAACAATCGTATCGGTTCTAATTGTGCTGACCCCTTGGTAGAAAACACCATCAACCGTAGGCCCCCTATCTCTAGTGTCCGCGCCAGAGACAAGAATTGTTCCCCATCGATTTGCAGCTAAAGCTGTATAGGTGGTAGTACCAGAGGTTGAATAGTTAACACCCGACCAACTTGGGTCTCTAATCCATAAATGCTCAGGATCTAATAACCACTCACCATCAATACCATTTGCAGCTTTTGTAGATACCGTAATTTCATCACCCAACTGTAACCAACTACTGGATGTTTCAACTCGACCACCATTGCCGCCTTGCAAGCCTGCCTTTGCGCTAATAATGCCGTTAATGGCGCTTATGGAATTTGGATTCTTGATATCACTCCAGAGAACCACCTTACCGCCATCACCATTGATCAATGCGCTTGCATTAATCACTGCACCTTGGTTCATCGTGACTGTAGTTGCTTGATATACACCGTTAGTGCCTTGCCAATCGCCACCCACGAGCACAGTTCCGCCGCCAGTGTTACCTGTTGCAAAGATATTTGCGTTGTTTTCTAGGGTAATGTTGTTGGCGGTGATGAGAATGTTGCCGCCTTGGGTGGCGCCGCTAGATTCGAGGGCGCTAGAGATGCTGGTGCTGCCATTGTTTGCGGAAAGCTGAATGCTTCCGCCGCGGCCGTTTGAGCCGTTGGTCTGAATTAATGAGTCGAAGAGACTTAAATTCCCTGCGCGACTGAGGATGCGGATGCTTCCACCGTCTGTGCTGCCATTTGCGTATAAACCACTATTGACAAAATAAATATCTTGTGAAATATCAATAGATATGGTGCCTCCAGGGCCGTTCGAGCCATTGGTTTGAATGACTGCTTGATCATCAATTTGGGCGTTTTGAGCAGAAAGCACAAAAGAGCCACCGTTTGCGCCATTGGCACTGATCGCTCCTGAGAGGTGGACATCACTAGTTGTTATGTTGATAACGCCACCGGGGCCGTTGTTGCCGTTGGCTTGTATGAGTGAACCACTTTGTGCATTCAAAGCTTGTGCAGTGATGTTGACATAGCCACCAGTGGTGCCATTTGCCTTGATTTCTGCAATGCTATAGAGAGTGATGTCATTTACTGCATTCAAATAGATGACATTGGTCTGCGTATTGATGCGATCTGCTACTGCATCGTTCGCAGCAGTGCTTGAATACACCACTTCGAGTGAATTTGTTACGTTGTTTGCGTTGTTTGCGTTGTTGCTTGAATTATTTTGCGCAGTTAAGAACGTTGGCAAGTCTTCTTCACGAATCACACTACCGTTATAGGTAATTGTGTTTCTGTTTGTGTTTGTATTTGTGCTCGTGTTTGTGTTGTTGCTTGTATTTACATTGCTCGCAACATTCAATCTTCCAGAAACATAGAGTACTTGTGCAAGCAATTGAATCGCTGCACCTAATGGTGTTGATACACCACTCACACCATACGCATTGATCGTGCCGTTCGCATAAATTGTTTGCGCTTGTACGGTTACTTGCGATGCACTAATCGTTGTGCCCACGTTCAAGAATGCAATTGAACTGTTGATGATGACGTTGAGATTTTCACCAGAAATATTTGCATTGAGATTAAAGATTCCTGAAGAATTTAATTTCAATGTTGTCAGCGTATTGCCCTGCTTCAGAATGTCTGCGCCACTAGCAATAGTCAGGCTGCCACTACCGTTCTGTGTACAGCTGCCAAGGCTTGGGCAAACATTGCCATTCACTTCAATGGTGACGTTGTTACGTGAGAGCGCAGCAGAAATGACATTCGCAGCGCTAGAGTCAATGATCAAATCAATCGGGTCTAAGAACCACAATCCAGACTTGCCAGAAGTTTTATTTGTTGCACTGGTATCAACAGTAAATTGCTTACCAAGAACGACACTTCCTTTAGAGCTGGTTTCAATAAAGCCACCATTACCACCAAGTGCTCCGCCTACTGCTTTGAGAATTCCATTAACTGTGGTTTTTACTTCTGACCAAATTGCAATGTTTCCAGCATCACCATTTTGTGTTGCAGATGTATTTACTTTTGCATTTGCTTCAACGCTGACTGTTTTTGCCAATTGCTTAGATTCACTTGCAACAGCAGCAACCTGCTTGATAGCAGTTTGACGTTCTTCGACAGTAGTTGCCGCAGCCAATGGAGCAGCAGCTTGAGCAACAGCCTGAACTGGCGCTTGATTTACGTTAGTGGCCTGAGTTCTACCTAGACCAATCTCAATATTGCCGCCACCCGCTTTACCGGTAGCTGTAGTTTTGGAGTCTTGGGCCAAGGTGATGTTCTCACCAACGATATTGACCTGACCACCCTTGGAATTGGTTCCCTTGCCATTTGCAGCCACTGTACCGGCCTGAGTCACGTTAGCAGCGACTAATTCGATAACGCCGCCGTTGTTCACCATGGTGGATGCTGAAATACGACCTGTGTTCTTAATAACGGATCCCATGAGCTGGTTAGCGGATCCGGCGGCCACCACAATCAGACCCCCTTTAACCTCGATAACCCGCTTATTTTCAATCAGGGCACCGTAGGTTGCCTTGTCTACATTGACTGAAATCAGCTGGTCACCCCGGAAATCGAGGGTAATTTGCTCACCTGCCGCTAATGCCACCCCATTATTGGGTCCTTTTCGGGCCAAAAGGTAGCCTTCATTACGAATTTCTGGGGCCAAAAGAGCGATGTATCCGTTAGGGTCATTTACGCTGATTTTTCCCTCATTTACGACCGCCCCTTTTCCATTGCCTTTATAGGTCGATTTTCCCTCCATGAAATCTTTATTTGCGATGTTCATGGTGGTGGCAACTACAGCAGCTGCATTGATATCGGCGCCCTTACCAAAGGTCACACCGTTTGGATTAACTAGTACAACTTGTCCATTTGCCCGCACTGCACCATCGATCATCGATGCGCTAGCGCTTGTTACGCGATTGAGAGTAACTGCTTGTGCATTTGGTTGATTGAAATTGACTTGGGCATTTTTGCCAACGTTAAAACTATCCCAATTCACAACTGCGCGTTGTGAAGTTTGATTGATGTTCATCGTCGCTGAATTCGCTGTTTGAGTCTGCGAAATTGTGGCGCTTCCAGCAACAACATTTCCACCAGTTGGGAGTGCATTTGCAGCAGTCTGTGCGACTACGAAATTGCATTGGCTAAGAACCAAAAATCCAGCAAAGATTTGTGATTTTTTGACGACAAAAATCCCCTTCGTTTTTGCAAACGAAAATGCAAACTGATCGAGAATTTTTGTTACAGAATTTTTCAAAAAAATTACGTCTTTAATACTTGCTCATGTGAGCAAAAATTTACTCAAAATTACTACACATATTTGCTGCTGAATTTTCCCTGCAAGCCTTTAGATATATGGCTTTGGGTCTGATAGTTTACTAAACATGAATTGCGCTTTTGCACTCTGACTAGAGGGGTTTTTTGAGCGCATTTTGACTCAATAAATTCAAGGGTTTAGAAGCACCCTTAAATCTAAAAGCTTATTTCCCGGTGTAATGTGGGGGATTATTGTGATGATCGGGCCTGCAAAAGACCTCTTTTTCCGGGTCGCTTTTAGACCTAAAAATTGGCAAGTTTGACTCGTTTTTTGAATATTTTTTTACCCCAGATCGGATGCAAATTGTGTGTATTTTTTGATCTAAAAAGTGACTCATTTCTCTGATCGAATCCTCCTAAATTTTTAGAATATTTTTCGCTCAATTTTTGAGTCTTTTTTGATTTTTCAGGATGATTTTTTCAACACTCATTTGGGTAAAAATTTGACGATCTTTTTGAGTTACTTATTTTTTTCCTTGGCTATTTTTGCTGTCATTTTCAGCTTTCAAATTACGCTCTTTTTTGGTGCAGGTTTACTCTAATTTTGGACCCGATTTTTGCCTACCTTTTGCTCCTAATTTTTAAATTTCTCTTCTCCAGTTTTTACATTTATGGGATGCTATTTTTTATCTCGATTTTGCTTCTCATTTGCTATTTTTTTCTCGATTTCATACTTCATGTGATACATGAAGTGTTCGCATAAATATGTATTGCAAGTTCATTTTTCACATGAACTATGCATTGCATCATCATGCAATGCCGTTATTTTCACGATGATGTTTTATCTTTTGATGTGGATCATCAAGCAAAAAGATTGCAGCGTGAACTACAAAATCACATTAAATTTGAATGGCTTTTGGAGCGGATTTTGGTGTGTTTGCTGGGGGTGTTTTTGGCTCTAAAAACTTGCTTTTTGCAGCCTCTAAAAGCACCCTTTCTATAGCGGGTTTTACCCCCACCAAACTGAAGCGATTTACCGCAAAAGCACCCGACTGGAGGGCCACTGCAAAACCGATGATTTCCCCAGTTTGGGTAGCCCTTAAGACGGCCTCAAAAGGGTCCAAAATCTGGAATAAGTTGCCCCCAATCAGGGTACATTCCATGCTTAAAGCGGTTGAAACGGCCTGACTGTTCATTAATACAGAGTATTTGGTGCCTGGGTCGCATTTAAGGCCCTGCTGGAGGTAAAAAAGGCACTTTTCACCAGAACAGAAGACGCCAAAGGTAGATTTGGAATCGTTTGCGGTATGGGCCTCATTGGCTTGACCGTTGAGGTCCACAACCCAGTTCTGAGATAGCAGCTTCTCGGCATGGACTGACGGGGATATCAGCAGAATGCAGATGAGCAGGAGACTCTTAATAGGCTTCATTGGACAATCTTGGCATTACTTCTGAGGCCTTTAACCACCTCACCCAGGTATTGCTGGACTAAGGCCTGTCTTAACTGGGGTTTGGACTCTTCAAAGCTCGGAATCTTAAAGTTGCGCTTATCGTCTAGCTTGAGAATGACCCAACCTACAGGCGTCTGGACTGGGGTTACCGTGATTGAACCCTTGGCCATTCCAGGCAGAACATTGGCTACCGCAGGAATTACTTGACCAGCCATAAGCCATCCTAGCGCTCCGCCCTGCGCCTTTGAATTGGTATCAATAGAGTATTCCGTAGCTAACTTACCAAATAGCTCACCCTTCTGAATGCGACGGATCAGATCTAGGGCATCAGTTTCATTGGCGACCACAATTTGACTGATGCGGTACTGAACACTATTGCTGCCATCCCCCATCAACTTACGTTGGCGATCGTATTCTTCGCGTAACTTAGCATCAGAGATGGGATTGCTCTTAAAGTGATTCTCTAAGAATGCTTGCAACAGTAAATTTTGCTTGAGCTGCGTTACTTGATCCGGGAAGTCAATTTCCTTTGCTAGCCCCTGTTTGGTTGCCTCTTGCGCAATTAACTCTTTGTTAATTAAATCTTCTTTGATCGCTTGGCGTAACTCAGGCGTGTCGCGTTGACCTTGATTGACCAGTGCGCGGATATTGAGATTGAGTAAGCCCTGAGTGATAGCTACGCCATTCACAGTGGCAACAAATTCGTAATCAGGCTTAGTCTCTTTGGCCTCGGATTTTGTTTGGGCTAGCGCTGGATTGAGACTGCTGAAGTTGACTAAGCTAACTAATGCAAAGAATGTAGCAGGAAGAAAGCGTTTCATTTGCATCGGTAAGCCTATCTCAAAAGATCATGTGAGGGAGTTAAAACTGATAACTTGCTGTTACCCATCCACGTGGATTGGTTGTAGTTCCATCGGTGTTGACTGCCTGTCCTGAGGTGCTATACAGAGGGTTCTTGCCAACCTGCCAAGCAACCATAGCCCCTAAGTTCCAACCCTCCCAATCCCACTTCAAGCCCATACCAGCGCCCATTAATGAGTAGGTGTTATTCGCATTGGTTTGACCCTGCCAATTGTTATAAGGGTTTTTGTATTGCTGCACCACACCGGCATCAAAGAAGACGCTCGCCAGAATGCGCTCTGGGAATTGTTGACGCAACTCGATGGTCCCAATACCGCCCTGTGAACCGCCGCCCTGAGCTACAGGATAGGCGCGAATAGCATAGGGGCCACCCATATAAATTTGTTCTGCAGAGTTCAGATTCACGGAGGCCAGCTGTCCGCTAATCGATACGAATGCCGTGGTCGTTCCATCCTCGGATAGTTGCTGAGTACGATTGCCAGCAAAGGTGAATTTAGCAAAGCTTTGTGGTGTGTACTCACCATAACCCTGGGTACTCGTATTCGAAATATTGAGACTGCCCAACACGATATTGGCAGAACCAGCGCTGATGCCACCACCACCGAAGCTATCGTAATGATTGCCAGAAATACCAAGAGATCCATTATTAATGGTGTAGGCGCTGATGGTAGATAAAGTCAGCATATTTTTATTGGTATAACTCTTCACGTCATAGTTCATTGTGACGTTCACGTTAGTACCTTGTTGACGAACCAATGGGTAGGCAGCACTGACACCAGTTGTCCATGCATCACCATAGCCACCGCCAGCGCTAGATGCGTAGTTACTCACGTTCTTATAGTTCAAGAAAGTACCTGACAAACCCAGGCGCAAGCCATTCTTAGAGCCTGGTAGCGAGTAGGCGCCTTGCACGTACTGTGAACCCTCGGAGTAAATACCGTTGACGGATGCTGAATCACCAATACCAGTTGGGTTAATGGCACTCAATGCAATCACGCCTTGATTAGCTCCGGTTGAGCGGCTACCGTAGTTATTAGCCTCTACCTTGCCTTGGTACCACTGCGGCTGAGTCAGCTGCAAACGTAAGGCAGTTTCACCATCTTTTTGACCGGGCTCTAACTGACTAGAAACCATGACACCAGGTGTTTCATTCAGGATGATCAGGGCACGCTCAATTGCCTTGGTATTGAGTGGCTCGCCAATTGGGTTCGCGTAAGTAATATATTCAGCTGCAGTTTCTTTACTAAAACGAGTTGCTCCACTGGGTGTGTCAACAAACACACTACTTAACTTTGCCTCAGTTACCAAAATCTTCACAACACCATTGGCAATTTTTTGTGGGGGCAATATAGCTTGGACTGTATAGCCATTTTTACGATAGAGCTCAACAACTGCATCACAGGCTTTTTGCAGATCATCAAAACTCACCGCGCGATCAAGCCACGATTTCAAAACAGCCTGCACTGTATCCGCTGGCAAAATACTCACACCCTCTAATACAAATGATTTCACCTCAAACGTCACCGCACTCTGAGCTGTTGGAGCTGCACGCTGTGGATCTCTTTCGGTTGGCTCTGGCAATCCCAATGGAGATGGGCTTGGTAACTGTCTTTCGAGGCCCTGCTGCAGCGCACCGGCATCAATTTGTGCATAAGCTTGTCCGACCGAGAGCGCACCCATTACAGCGAGAGCAAATAAGGATTTGTGAAAATGGGTAGATGGGGTTTTATATTTCAAGATTAATAACCTAATAAAAATGCCAAACCAAGCTAAGTGCCTGATAAATAATGCATAAATTATATTACCAATAAGGGAGAATCCCATTAGCCTCTCGGCTAACATCCGATAGATTCGATTTATGAGTTTTCAGGTGAAAATACCTTCTCTCGTTTAAGATTTGATATGAATTCAACCATTAGCACCCCCATCGCCTTTGACTACCCCCAGCAGAATGCTGCTGGTACCACCTGTACCGCCCAAGCCTGGGCCAAAACACCACCACAACTACATGGAGCTGAAAAAGCCACTGTCATTGCTCGTATCAAGCAATTGCTAATCGAGAAAGATGCTGCATTAGTGGCTCACTACTATGTAGATGGTGATATCCAGGACTTGGCTTTATCAACTGGTGGTTTCGTAGCTGACTCTTTGGAGATGGCACGCTTTGGCAAGAATCACTCTGCCAAGAATTTGATTGTGGCTGGTGTCCGTTTTATGGGTGAGTCTGCGAAAATTTTGAGTCCTGAGAAGCGCGTCTTTATGCCAGACTTAGAGGCGACCTGCTCTTTGGATTTAGGTTGCGAAGCGAGTGACTTTGCTGCGTTTAGAGCATTGCACCCTGATCGCACTGTAGTTGTCTATGCCAATACTAGCGCTGCAGTGAAAGCACAAGCTGATTGGATGGTAACGAGCTCCTGCGCTTTAGCGATCGTTCATCAACTCAAAGTTGAAGGCAAGAAAATTCTGTGGGCACCAGATCGTCATCTAGGTCGCTATATTCAAGAACAGACTGGTGCTGATATGTTGCTTTGGAATGGCGCTTGCATTGTTCATGATGAGTTTAAAGCGGTTGAATTAGAAATGTTGATGGCCGCACATCCCAATGCCATGGTGTTGGTGCACCCCGAATCTCCACAAGCAGTAGTAGATTTAGCAGATGTAGTGGGATCGACTTCAGCCATGATTAAAGCTGTAGTAGAAGGTAGTGCCACTGAATATATTGTGGCCACTGACAATGGCATCCTGCATCGCATGCGCCAACTAGCACCCAACAAGGTATTGATTGAAGCCCCTACTGCTGGTAACAGCGCTACTTGTAAGAGCTGTGCCCACTGCCCTTGGATGGCCATGAATGGCTTGCAAGGCATTTTGGATTGCCTAGAGAATGCTTCTGGCGAAATCTTCATTGAAGAAGATGTGCGAGTGAAGGCTCTTGGCTGCATCGAGCGCATGCTGGATTTCACACAAAACCATCCTGACCTTCTAGCCAAAGCCCAGCATGGTTTTGTAAAGAATATTGGCGTTGCTTAATTAAAAGAAAATATGTTTGATTACAACGAAACTTTAGAGCAAGCCCGTCAACGCAATATTGCCGATGCACTCATGGAAGATATTGGTAAGTGTGACTGGACTGCTCAGTTAGTTCCCAGTAAACCCGTTCAGGCACAACTGATCGTTCGTGAAGAAGCGGTACTGTGTGGGGTAGATTGGTTTGAGGGCACACTCAAGAAACTAGATCCTGCAGCAAAAGTGACTTGGTACTACCTGGAGGGTGACTTAATGAAGCCCGATACCAAGGTTTGCGACATTGAAGCCAACTCTCGCGCCCTACTCTCAGCTGAGCGTCCCTGTATTAATTTCTTACAAACATTGTCTTGGACTGCCAGCATTGCTCGTCAACATGTTGAAGCCATTGCAGGAGTTAGCCCAAATCCCAAAGGTTGTGCGGTACTCGATACCCGCAAAACGATTCCTGGCCTACGTCAGGCGCAGAAATACGCAGTACGTATTGGTGGCGGTCAAAACCAACGTCTTGCACTTTGGCATGGCATTCTGATTAAAGAGAATCACATCGCTGCTGCAGGTGGTGTTGCTGCTGCCATTAAAGCTGCGCAAGCTCTTAATTCGGGAGTAGATATTCAGATTGAGGTGGAGAATTTTGCCGAATTAAAAGAGGCTTTAGATGCCGGAGCAAAGAGCATCTTGATTGATAACTTCACTACTGATCAGATGAAAGAGGCTGTTGCCTTTACTAATGGCCGCGCCCTATTGGAAGCATCTGGTGGCATCGATTTAGACCAGATGCGTGCGATAGCTGCTACTGGTGTTGATCGCATATCCCTTGGGAAGCTCACTAAGGATATTAAAGCGGTGGATTTCTCGATGCGTATTTTATAGTTCCGCTGAAGTCAATTTTGACGATCCTCAAGGCACAGGGAATTAATCATTTCCCTATCATTTGGGGATAACAAATCATGCTTATCAAGGTCTTCGGCTATCTCTAGCAGTTCAGCTAAAACTGTTTTTTCTTCAGGCTTGCTCTTTGCATCCATCATCAGTTCACCCCCATAGCGGTCTAAATAAATATCTTAATTTAGGTCTCGGGAGTTTCTGAATTACCTTCAGCTTGTGGGGTCAATATTGTCGGATAAGAAACCGCCCAAGTCCCTGGGTAATCGCGGCTGTAGTGCAATCCCCTACTCTCTCTGCGCATCAGGGCTGATCTCACAATCAGCTCTGCGCATTCCAAAAGGTTACGCAGCTCAATAAGGTCGCGCGTCACTTTAAAGTTCGCGTAATACTCTTGCACTTCATATCTGAGGAGTTTGATGCGGTGTAATGCACGCTCCAGCCTTCGATTGGTTCTCACAATACCAACGTAATTCCACATTAATGAACGTAGCTCATCCCAGTTATGGGCAATCACCACTTGCTCATCCGCATCTTCAACCTGACTCTCATCCCACAACGGCAATGTTGGCATCGCTGGTGTTTTTAATGTGGAGATATCTGCAGCAGCAGCCTTACCAATCACTATGCACTCCAATAATGAATTGCTTGCCAAGCGATTGGCGCCATGAAGGCCTGTGTAAGTCGCTTCACCGACAGCATACAAACCCGGTAAGTCTGTTTTTCCTTTGAGATCGGTCACCACACCACCACAGGTGTAATGTGCTGCTGGCACGACTGGTATTGGCTCTTTAGTGATATCTAAGCCCAGAGTCATGCAACGCGCATAAATCATCGGGAAATGCTCTTTAATGAAGGCCTCACCCAAATGGGTGGCATCCAGATGAACATAATCCAAACCATGCTTCTTCATCTCAAAGTCGATTGCTCGGGCAACAATATCGCGAGGCGCTAACTCATTGCGCTCATCATGCTCAGGCATAAAGCGAGTGCCGTTTGGCAGCTTGAGTAAGCCACCCTCTCCCCGCATTGCTTCGGTAATGAGGAAGGTACGATCACTAGGGTGATACAAACACGTCGGATGAAACTGAATAAATTCCATATTACCGACGCGGCAACCTGCCCGCCAGGCCATGGCAATACCATCGCCAGTAGCCGTATCTGGGTTGCTGGTATATCGGTAGACTTTACCCACACCACCGGTAGCCAAGACGACTGACTTGGCTTCAATCGTTTCGACGCGATTGTTTTTAATATCGAGTGCATACACACCGTAGCAACGATTAGGCTTGGTACGTTGAGTCTTCGCATCTAAATGGCGATTGGTAATCAGGTCTAAAGCAATCCAATGCTCCAAGATCTGAATGTTTTTATGCTCCCTAGCTTTATCCAGAAGCACTTCATGGATGGCTTTACCAGTAGCATCAGCAGCATGCGCAATGCGACGGTGACTATGGCCACCTTCACGAGTTAAATGCAATCCCATTGGCCCTGACTCATCCGTAGTAAACGGTACGCCCTGTTCAACCAACCAACGAATAGCTTCAGCACTTTCTTCGGCAATGTAACGTGCGGTCGACTCCACTACAAGGCCTGCGCCCGCATCTAAGGTGTCGGACACATGAGAATCAATACTGTCATGCTCTTTATCTACGACCCCCACAATGCCGCCTTGCGCCCAAGCTGTCGCCGCTTCACCAAGACCACGCTTGGCCATGAGAATCACTGGCTGGGATTCGGCCATGTGCAGGGCAACAGTTAGCCCAGCTAAGCCTGCTCCAATAATCAGAACTGGAAGCTCTGCTTTGGTATCAGTTTGTGGTGTTGAGGGTTTTGAACTAGCCATGGAGGGTTAATTCTAAAGGGCAATAGGATTCTTGGTATTTTTGATCCGATTAATCAGCCGTTCGAGGGACAAAAGGTATAAATCCCTTATCTTTAACCTCGCTAAGCGATGTTAAGCACTCAGCCACAAAGCTGGTTGGTAATTCTGGGTTTTCTATACATGCCTTACCCAGTCTTACCCAAAAATTGACGTGCCGATCAATAGCATGCTGATTGCCCTCCTTTCGAAGCAATATCAGCATATGCCCACTTAAATTTAAATGAATTAATTGCGACATATTTACGTTATTGACAGAAGCGCTTTAGCCTTACTTCGCACCTCAGCAAGAGCAAATGTACTGACTGCACCCTTATATTTTGCTTTTCGAGTTTTCCAATCCAGAGATTTAACCTGATCAGAAAGAATCGCGGATTGAATGCCATCAATTTCCACCAGAACTTCAAATGGATAGCCCTTAATTTTTGTAGTCAAAGGGCAACAAATCATCAAATTTGTTTTTTTGTTATACGCTTCTGGCGTCAAAACTACGGCGGGACGTCGCCCCGCTTGCTCATGCCCAGCTTGAGGATCAAACTCTAACCAAACAATATCCCCTGCATTTGGAATATAAGTCTTAGCCATCAGAGCAATTCTTTACCTACGGGCTCACCAAAATCATTTTCATGATGAATATTTTTCGCAGTTATCCCAGCAAGCAAGTCATCGAGCTGGTATTCCTTCTGAACAATAGGCTCAATAACGATGCGACCTCTCTGCACCTTAACCGAAACAATCTGATCAATATTCAAGTGGGCAGACTTCATAACAGCAGTATTTAGACGCAGTGCAGGACTATTGCCCCACTTTTTAATAATAGTTTGCATAGATGCCCTCGTTGTTTCAAATGTATCTACATTGTAGATACATTTTTACAGATGGTCAAACCTAAAAAATAAAAACCCCACCTTAAAGGTGGGGTTTGATTGAGGCACTATCTCTTACGAAACAGATGTAACTTTTTGCCGACTAGGATCATTAGTGCCATAACCCATCACTGCGGCAGCCTGACCACCTTTAGCCAGTTTCACAGCGCAATACTTAAACTCCGGAATCTTGCCAAAAGGATCTAAGGCAGAGTTGGTTATTAAGTTGGCTGCAGCTTCATAGTAAGCAAATGGAATAAAGATCACACCACGTGGAGTGCCATCATCTCTACGGACATGGATACCAACTTCACCGCGACGAGATTGGACGGTAATGACATCGCCAGCTGAAACGCCCAACTGGGTCATGTCTTCACCATGCATGGACACGGTAGCCATCGGCTCAATCGCATCCAAGACAGTTGCGCGGCGAGTCATACTGCCGGTATGCCAATGCTCTAACTGACGACCTGTAATCAGCACAAATGGATACTCTGCATCTGGGCGCTCATTTGCAGGAATAATATCGGCTGGTACCAACTTCACTCTGCCATCTTTAGTATCAAACTTGTCGTTAAACACAATTGGACGACCTGGGTCTTCAGCAGACAAGCATGGGTATGTCACGCTAGATTCTTTTTCTAGGCGATCCCAAGTGATGCCGTTAATGGCTGCATGCATTGCTTGACGCATTTCGTCATACACCTCAGCAACACCATCATCTGGACCTTGATAGTTCCAGTTCAAGCCCATGCGTTTCGCAATTTGCTGAATGATCCATAAATCAGGCTTCGCATCTCCCGGAGGATTAATCGCCTTCTTACCCATCTGCACCATACGGTCAGTATTGCTTGCAGTACCGACCTTCTCTGGCCATGCACTTGCTGGCAATACTACGTCTGCAAGGAGTGCGGTCTCAGTCATGAAGATATCTTGTACGACCAGTAGATCTAAGGCTGCCAAAGCATGACGTGCATGGTTCAAATCAGGGTCACTCATCGCAGGGTTCTCACCCTCGACGTACATGCCGCGAATCTTGTCTGGATCACTATCCGGCGCAGTGATCTTATGCATGATCTCTACAACGGTATAGCCAGGCTTCTTATCTAATGGGGTATCCCAGAACTTCTCAAACCACGCATGCGCTTCTGGATTGTCAACGCGTTGATAGTTCGGGAACATCATCGGAATTAATCCTGCATCACTAGCACCTTGGACGTTATTTTGTCCACGCAGTGGATGCAAGCCAGATCCAGGCTTACCAATTTGGCCAGTAATACTGACCAAGGCAATTAAGCAGCGAGCATTGTCAGTACCGTGAACGTGCTGACTGACACCCATACCCCACAAGATCATGGCAGATTTAGTTGTGGCAAATTCTCTTGCCACTTCACGCAATGTCTCTGCTGGAATACCGCAGATTGGTGCCATGGCTTCAGGGCTGTAGCCCTTGATATTTTCTTTGAGCGCTTCAAAATTATTGGAGCGGTTCTGAACGAAGTCTTTATCAACCAGACCCTCTTCAATGACTGTATAAATCAGGGCATTGAGCATGGCAACGTCAGTATCAGGCTTGAACTGCATAGTGCGCCAAGCGTGCTTACTGATATCGGTCGCACGTGGGTCGCACAATACAATTTTGGCACCGCGTTTAGCAGCATTCTTAAACCAGGTAGCAGCAACAGGATGGTTTGCTGTTGGGTTTGAGCCGATCAAGAAAATCAGACTTGAGTGCTCTACATCGTTTACTTGGTTACTAACAGCGCCCGAACCAACGCCCTCTAGCAATGCAGCCACAGATGATGCGTGGCAAAGTCGTGTGCAATGGTCTACGTTGTTGCTACCAAAACCAGTACGTACCAGTTTTTGGAATAAGTAAGCTTCTTCGTTGCTGCCTTTTGCGGAACCAAAGCCAGCCAATACTTTATTGCCGTATTGATCTTTTAGTTTTTTAAGGCCGCCACCAGCAACTTCTAGAGCCTCTTCCCATGTTGCTTCACGGAAGATGTCAGACCAATCCTGCTTGCCTTCTAGCAAGGCTTCATCTTTAGCAACGCCTGCTTTACGAATCAGCGGCTTGGTTAAGCGTTGTGGGTTATGGATGTAGTCCATACCAAAGCGACCTTTAACGCAAAGACGATGGTGGTTAGCTGGGCCATCACGACCCTCAACACTCACAATCTTCTCATCCTTAACGTTGTAAGTAATTTGGCAACCGACGCCGCAGAAAGGACATACTGAATCTACTTTGCGATCGACAGTTTGTGAGCCGATCAATCCCTTAGGCATCAATGCACCTGTTGGGCAAGCCTGAACACACTCACCACAAGCAACGCAAGTACTGTCACCCATTGGGTCATTCAGATCAAATACGATCTCGCTATGCGCACCACGCATAGCGTAGCCGATCACATCATTCACCTGCTCTTCACGACAAGCACGCACGCAACGATTACATTGAATACAAGCATCTAAGTTCACAGCCATCGCTGGATGAGATACGTCATTGCTGACTTTGTCACGGCGCAATGCCTTGAGCTCTGGACGTACTGTGACATCCATGCGGGCAGCCCAGGTGCTGAGCTCGCCATGTTGATTTTTTTGCTCCTCTTCTTTGCTATCGCCAACCCACTTAAATCCTTCATCAGGCATATCGGACAACAACATCTCGAGCACCAACTTTTGACTCTTTAATGCACGCTCGCTATTGGCTTTGACATCCATTCCTGGAGTGGCACTGCGGCAGCAGCTTGGTGCTAACGTACGTTCACCGTTAATCTCTACAACGCAAGCGCGGCAGTTACCATCAGGACGGTAGCCGTCTTTAAAACACAGATGTGGAATATCAATGCCGTGTCGTTTGGCGGCTTTGAGAATAGTCTCGCCTTCGTAAGAAACGATGGTTTGCCCGTCTAATTTGAACTCAACGGTTTGTAATTCAAGTTCTTTAGGATTTACTGGTGCGTTCATATTTGTCTCGTTTTTCCCTTGGTAATTTGTCGCTTAAGCAACTTCTTGCGGGAAATATTTAGCAATACAGCGAATTGGATTGGGTGCAGCTTGACCTAGACCGCAAATGGAGGCATCGACCATCACGGTTGCTAAATCTTCCAGAGTGTCTTGGTCCCAAGATTTGGACTGCATTAACTTCGCAGCCTTGCTCGTACCAACACGACATGGAGTGCATTGTCCGCAGCTCTCATGCTCAAAGAAGTGCATGACGTTGAGCGCCATATCGCGCGCTTTATCTTTATCACCAAAGACCATCACTGCAGCTGAGCCAATAAAGCATCCATAAGGTTGCAAGGTATCAAAGTCCAGTGGAATGTCATTCATGGTTGCTGGCAAGATACCGCCCGAAGCGCCACCAGGCAAATAGCCATAGAACTTGTGGCCATCTTGCATGCCGCCGCAATACTCATCAATCAATTCTTGAATCGTGATGCCAGCAGGGGCCAATTTCACGCCTGGGTTCTTAACGCGCCCACTCACGCTATAGCTACGTAAGCCTTTGCGATCATGGCGACCAAAAGAGCTAAACCACTCAGGGCCACGTTGAACAATATCGCGCACCCAGTAAAGAGTTTCAAAGTTGTGCTCTAGTGTCGGGCGACCAAACAATCCAACCTGCGCAATATACGGAGGACGCATGCGGGGTTCACCGCGCTTACCTTCGATACTCTCAATCATGGCGGATTCTTCACCGCAAATGTAAGCACCTGCGCCACGACGCAATTCAATTAAAGGCAACTTAAATGGGGGATTGGCTTTGAGTTTGGCTAACTCTACTTCGAGTAATTCGCGGCAACCGTGATACTCATCGCGCAAATAGATATAGCAAGCATCAATGCCGACAACATTGGCTGCAATCAGCAAGCCCTCTAAGAAGCGATGGGGATCGCGCTCTAAATAAGTACGGTCTTTAAATGTACCCGGCTCACCTTCGTCAATGTTTACTGCCATCAGCTTCGGAGCAGGCTGATCCTTCACAATCCGCCACTTACGGCCTGCTGGGAAACCTGCACCACCGAGACCACGAAGGCCAGAGTTCTCCATGGCTTTGATGATGCTTTCAGAATCTTTTTTGCCATCAATAATTTCTTTAGCTAAAGCATAGCCACCCTGCGCGCGATATGACTCGTAACCAACATAGTCTGGTGAAACCGCTTGGTTTTCGCCTTGTGGGGATACGCCCTTTTCTGCCAGAGCTGCAGGATCAAAATTGGCACTATCTTTGGCCATTGGATGCGTAGTCAAATTGTTTTTGACGGCCGCAGCTACTTTATCGGTGGTTGCGAACAATACTGGGTACTGATGCACAACCGCTACTGGAGCCTGCTCACAACGGCCCACACATGGAGCAGCCTCTACCTTGATCTTGGGGTTACCCAGGATTGCTGGCAACTTTGCCAATAGATTTTGCGCACCAGCAAGCTCACAAGCAATGCCATCGCATACGCGTAAGGTGATATCGGCAACCGGATCATTGCCACGCACCACTTCAAAGTGGTGATAGAAAGTAGCTACTTCATAAACCTCTGCCATCGGCAAATTCATTTCCTTTGCGAGGGCAACCAAATGACGATCATGCAAGGCACGATATTCATCATTGAGCTTATGTAAATTTTCAATGAGTAAATCGCGACGTTCAGCTGCAGCACCAATTAACTGGCGCACCTCAGCCAAGGACACATCATCCGCTTGACGTCCCTTGAGTTTGCTTTTGCGACGAATGGTTTCCCTTAAATCATCTGCAGTTGCCACAGCAACAGCCTTGATTTCTCCAGAGGGTTTTGGGTGATTCATAGTAATAGTCTCTAATTTCTAATCGCAATAATGATGCTGTTTTGATGTGTCATAAATCCCGCTTGAGAATGCCCAAATCAGCGAGGAATGCTTTGACTCACATTAATAGGGAATTCCCAAAATCACGATCGATTTTGGGTTATTTCTACACTCAAGTCCTTGACGGAGCTCAAGTGAATTTATTCAGGGTAAACCCTAGATTAAATAACTGATGGGGATGGCTTGTCGCCAGGTGGGAGCGAGTAGTCCAACTTACGCTCATAAACACGTGCTTTAAAGCAGTCGTTGTAGCCCTTGCTACCAATTTGCCAGCCGATGGAGGTGCAATCATCTTGGGCTGCTGACTCAATGGAGCCGCATCCAGATAAGGCAATGGTGGCAATAGAGGCAAGGATGGCTAAGGGGCGCAAAGTAGGTAAATTCATGCCTCAAGTCTACTTGATTCTGAGCTCAACTTCGAGGGGAATACCCTCTTTGCCTGCACTGACCGTTTTGACCTCGCCCAATTTAATTCGATCCTGCAGGGCTGGATTACCTTTCACCATGAAGTCCGAGGCGAGCTTAGCCCGATTTTTAGCCAAAGTGATTAGATCTTCATCCGTCACAGGAATGCTAGCAATCAGCTCTGCATGTAACTGCTCGCTGCGTGCGGCGCCCTCTGGGAGGGAAATTAAACGTTGGCCTAATTTGATTCTGCCGACATACTGAGCATATGCAGATTTCAAGCCAGACTGGAGCTTCGCATCAGAAAAATCGAGCGTCGGAATGAAGTCCTGAGGGGAAATATTCATGCCAGCGGCCTTCAGAATAGCGCGATCTGCAATCGCACGGGCTAGGGCAACTTTGTCCGAATTGGGGTCATAAGTACCTGCGAGCTCTAGGGTGGCATGAGGCTTCTTCGCCAGAAAATCGCCAAACTTTTCCAGGCGATCTTGATCAGGCGGCAAGAACAAGGCTTCCCCTAAAACTGCATTGACCCCATCGTTAGCACCCATGCCAAGTAAAGCGCCCAAGGCTCTAAATGGTGCAGTGGCGACATTCGTTAGCACGTTGCTAATTGCCTGCCACACCAGGCCGCTTGCACTAAATTCAGGTGAGTCCACATTACCGGCAATATTGATGGTGACATCAATCGTATCGTCAGAATCTTCGAGTAGCGCAATTGCCAAACCCAGTGGCAGTTTTTTCCCCTGAAAATCAGCCACCTCTTCACCAAGCTCGATCTTCTTAATGACAATCTGATTATTGCCCTTAAGCTCACCATCCTTTGCGCTGTAGTGCAAATTCAAATTGACTCGACCACTTGCGATTTGGTATCCAGCAAAGGTCATGACGGCCGGATTAAATGCATTGAGAGGTACATTCTTAAAGTTGAGTGTCACATCATTATTCCGACGTGGGTCATCAAATGAAATCTGCCCCTTGCCGCGCAGTGATCCAGACTCAGCCAAAACGCCATCCATAGCCATTGCCGTTGAATGTCCTGGGAGATTATTGATATTGGCAAAGCTAGCATTGAATTTTCTCAAGTTCACTTTGAAATTAGGCTTCATAGCCAAATCAGAAAACTGCACTTCGCCATCACGCAATCTCAATGCCTTGATATCCAAGGAAAAGGATTGTTTTTCTTTTACACCTTCAGGCAACTTCTCCACTGCCGCAAGCTCGCCCTCCTGCTTGGAAAATAAACGCCTGAAATTAGAGAAACCTTTTTCATCAATTTCAAACCGGAGTGCCGGTTGAGAAACCGATAATTCATCAATGCCAAGACTTGCGCCAGAGCTTTTTGAGCGCTTATAAGCAAATCGATTGACATCACCCGAACTCCATTTTATGAGCGATTGCTTTTGTCCTTGCTCAAGTAAATCCAAGTCCTGCAAATGCAAATCACCTGACATGACTAGCTCATCACCTTTCAGACTGACATCTACAGCAGACTGAATCACTCCACCCTGGGTCAATAACTCTTTATTAGCTGGAAGTAATGCAATCAAAGGTGCAATTGATACATTCTCCAGCTGAACTCTAGCGGTAATTGATTTATCGGATCTGAAATCCCAATGGGAGCTAATTCGCCCATCATCAATCTCTAGGTCAATCTGAGCGCCCAGCGTATCTGGCGCAGGATTATCTAAAGCGCCCTTAACAGCAAAACGTTTAAAGGCAATTTTTTTATTCAGGCCTGGCAAAGTAAAGTTCAGCGCGCCCAAATTGAATCCGTACTGACCCCGAACACCATTGACATCACCTTGCTTATCGTAGTTTGCAATATTCAGCAGCTCGACAGAAAGTGATTTAAATTGCTCGTGCAAATTGCTCTTTGGATCTAATATCTCAAATGCGCCGTTGGTGACCTTCAATTGGTCAATTGATATTTTGATGCTCTTCTTGGGCGTGCTTGAATCTACTGGAGGCAAATTGCGTGTAATAGCCGTAATGAGTTCCTGCCAGTTCCATAGAGCTGATTTACCTTTAGCATCTTGCTTTTCAAGCAATAGACTTGGCTCATCAAACAGAATCTCATCGAATCCCACTTCACCAATGATGAGATGAGACCACTTCAGCATCACTACCGATCTCTTGAGCTCCAGCAACTTTAGTTTCTGCTGATCAACTAATGCCAAGCCATCAAGCTCAACACGTAATCGCAATGGAGAGATGCTGAGATTTTGATAGCTAATGTCATAGCCAATCTTTTTTCCATAGGACTCTGTTGCATTCTTGATAGCGCCAGGAATCCAAAGATGGCAAGCGGCCCAGAATACAAAAGTGAGCGCAAGCAAGATCCCGGCAATTCGAATTAGCCAGGTTCGTATGATTGAAAAATTGAAGGAAATCATTGAAGGATTTAGAGTGCCGGAGGAAATCCTACCTTTTGCTGCCAGCTATTGTTAAACACATGAATGATGGGCTTTTCATAGACGCCCGCCTTAGTGAATGGCTCATCTGCTAACCAAGCCTCTACATCTGCCTTGCTAGGAAAATCCATCACTAGCAAACTGCCCACCGTGGTCTTGCCATCTTCAGATGTCAGGGGGCCAGCAAAGGCCATCTTGTCTGCAAGCTGACCCAAATAGGCGCGATGCTCTGGTCGCACCTGAATGCGTAATTCTGCTGTACCAGGACGATCCATTAAAAGGATTGCGAAGATCATACTTTCCCCCATTTGACTTGAATACCTAGATCTTACGGCAAGCAGAAAAAGAAAAACCACCCGAAGGCGGTTTCTCGTGCAAAGCGATTAAAACGAATTAAGCAGCTTTACGGCTTTTTGCAGCAGGCTTAGCTACAGCGTATTGGCCTTGAATGTTAGCCATTGCAGCGTCAACACTTTTCTCAAAGTTTGCGAATGCGTCAGTTGCTGAAGCGCGAACTTGATCAAACTGTTGGAGTGAAGTTTCAAATGCAGTTTTGAATGCAGATACAAATGCCTCAGAACCAGCAGGAGCTGTCTTAGTAGCTTCTTTGACAAACTTAACCATGTCAGCACGTGCGTCATCAATAGAAGCGTCAACTACTTGAGCAACTTCTTTGTTACCGTTACGTACAACTTTGTTTACTTTAGCTTGGTAAGCAGCAGCGTACTTAGCAGCTTCTTGAGCAGTTTCTGGCTGAGCCAATTTTGCCAATTGTTGTGCATCTTTAATTGCCAACAATTGTGCGCTTGTATCTTGAGCAGCAACTAAAGCATCTTTAGCAGCAGCTTGGTTGATTTCAGCTAATTCTTTTGCACTTTCAACAGCTACTTGAGCCAAGTACTTTGCGTTTTCAACTGCTTTAGCTTGAGCTTGTGTGAGTTGGTCGTTTAATTGATTTTGGAACATGATTTTTCCTAACTTTTAAATTGATGAATTTTATTGCGATGCACCATTGTAAGAAGTTTTTTGTTGCACTGCAAGAATTATTTGCGGCAACGCAACAAATAAATCAAAAATCCCTTTATTTGATTAAAAACAGAGGGTTGAGGGCTTAAATCATTTCTGGATGAGGGTCAATTTAGGGTAAAAATCAGGTAAAAACAAAGAAAAAACCACCCGAAGGTGGTTTCAAACTACTGGCGGAAGAGGCGGGATTCGAACCCGCGGTAGGCTATTAACCTACGCACGCTTTCCAGGCGTGTGACTTAAACCGCTCATCCACCCTTCCGTACTGACGTTGATTATACGTTTGCCAGAAGGGTTTGCCTCTAAAAGCCTATTTGACTACTTAGACAGACTCTTTCAGTTGGTCCAAGATTGCTGGATTTTCAAGGGTGGAAGTATCTTGAGTCACTTCTTCGCCCTTTGCAATCACACGTAACAAGCGGCGCATGATCTTGCCAGAGCGGGTCTTAGGCAAGTTATCACCGAAACGAACATCTTTTGGTTTAGCGATCGGACCGATCTCTTTACCAACCCAGTTACGCAACTCAGTTGCAATCTTCTTGGCTTCATCCCCTGTTGGGCGTCCGCCCTTCAGAACCACGAATACGCAAATCGCTTCACCAGTCATATCGTCTGGACGACCCACTACCGCAGCTTCAGCAACCAATGGGTTAGCAACTAAGCAAGATTCAATTTCCATCGTGCCCATGCGGTGACCAGAGACGTTCAATACGTCATCGATACGGCCAGTAATCGTGAAGTAGCCAGTATCTTTATTACGGATTGCACCGTCACCTGCCAAATACAAAGTGCCGCCCAATTCTTCTGGGAAATAGGATTTCACGAAGCGATCAGGATCACCCCAAATCGTGCGAATCATCGATGGCCATGGTCGCTTCACAACCAAAATACCACCTTGACCGTTTGGAACATCCGCACCAGCTTCGTCCACAATCGCTGCCTGAATACCTGGCAATGGCAATGTGCATGAACCTGGAATCATCGGTGTTGCACCTGGCAATGGTGAAATCATGTGGCCACCAGTTTCTGTTTGCCAGAAAGTATCGGCGATTGGGCAACGTGAGCCACCCACATTCTCGTAGTACCACATCCAAGCCTCTGGATTGATCGGCTCACCCACTGAACCTAAGAGGCGCAGTGAGGATAAGTCATAGCTCTTTGGATGCACTGCTTGATCATTGCTAGATGCTTTGATCAATGAACGAATGGCTGTTGGGGCTGTGTAGAAGATCGTTGCTTTGTGTTTCTGAATCATGTCCCAGAAACGACCAGCATTGGGATAAGTTGGAACACCCTCAAATACGATCTCAGTAGCGCCTACTGCGAGTGGCCCGTAAGTAATGTAAGAGTGGCCCGTTACCCAGCCGATGTCAGCAGTACACCAGAAGACGTCATTTGGCTTGATGTCGAAAGTCCACTTCATTGTGAGAATCGCCCACAAGAGGTAACCACCAGTGGAGTGCTGAACACCCTTTGGCTTACCAGTAGATCCAGAGGTGTAAAGAATGAACAGTGGATGCTCAGCGCTGACCCACTCTGGCTCACAAGTAGCGGATTCATTGGCAACGATTTCTTGCATCCAGACATCGCGACCTGCAGTCATCGTGACTTCAGAACCAGTACGTTTGTTGACAATGACATGCTTTACCTTCGGGCATTCACCGGTAGACAGCGCTTCGTCACAAATCGCTTTTAATGGCAATGATTTGCCACCACGGAATTGGCCGTCAGCTGTAATCACAGCAACAGCACCTACGTCAATAATTCGATCACGCAAAGCTTGAGCAGAAAAACCACCAAACACTACAGAGTGAATTGCACCGATGCGTGCGCAAGCTTGCATTGCAACAACGCCTTCAATCGTCATTGCCATGTAAATGATGACGCTATCGCCAGACTTAATGCCCATCTTACGAAGTGCATTTGCCATTTTGCAAACGCGCTCGAGTAATTCTTGGTAAGTTACATTGGTAACAGATCCGTCATCCGCTTCAAAAATAATCGCAGTCTTATTACCCAGACCATTTTCAACTTGGCGATCTAAACAGTTATATGAGGCATTTGTTGTGCCATCTTCAAACCATTTATAAAAAGGTGCTTTAGATTCATCTAAAACTTTAGTGAAAGGCTTTTTCCAGAAGAGATTTTCCTTAGCAAGACGACCCCAGAAACCGTCATAATCCTGGTTAGCTTCAGCACAAAGCTTGTTATAAGCTTCCATCCCAGGAATGGCTGCAGATTTAATAAAGTCTGCAGGTGGGTTAAATACGCGGTTTTCTTGCATCAATGGTTCCATGCTTCACAGCCCTTCTATTCAATAATCAGTCGTCTTTTTCTGCAAAAATAGCGCAGAGTTAGGGAAACGCATCCCCAAGAGCTAATAAGATAAGTGAAAACACGCTAGATTTGCTCTATGGCAAACCCTTAAAATAGAAGAAACCTTACATAATTCAGCCCAAAACCATGACAAATATCAAACAAAACGACCTCATTCAAAGCGTTGCAGACGCATTCCAGTTCATCTCTTATTACCACCCCAAGGACTTCATCTCAGCCATGGGTAAGGCTTATGAGCTGGAGCAAGGTGCCGCCGCCAAAGATGCGATTGCGCAGATTTTGACCAATAGCCGCATGTGCGCAGAAGGCCACCGCCCAATGTGTCAGGACACCGGTATTGCAGTTGTTTTTCTCAAAATTGGTATGAACGTCCAATGGGGCGATGCCACCATGAGCGTCACCGAAATGGTGAATGAAGGCGTTCGTCGCGCCTATATGAATCCAGAGAACCCATTACGAGCTTCCGTATTGGCTGATCCAGCAGGTAAACGCAAAAATACAGGTGATAACACCCCCGCCGTCATTCATTACGAAATTGTCCCGGGCGATGATGTTGAAGTCATTTGCGCAGCCAAGGGTGGTGGCTCTGAAAATAAAGCCAAGATGGTCATGCTCAACCCTTCTGACTCGATCGTAGATTGGGTACTCAAGACTGTCCCAACGATGGGTGCTGGTTGGTGCCCTCCTGGCATCCTAGGCATCGGTATTGGCGGAACTCCAGAAAAAGCCATGTTGATGGCTAAAGAGTCTTTGATGGGTCCTGTGGATATTCAGGAGCTGATTGCACGCGGTGCAAAAACGCGTGCTGAAGAGCTACGCTTAGAGTTATACGAGAAGGTGAATCAGCTCGGCATTGGCGCACAAGGTCTCGGTGGTTTAGCTACTGTTCTTGACATCAAGATCATGGAATACCCAACGCATGCAGCTTCATTGCCAGTAGCGATGATTCCAAACTGTGCCGCAACCCGTCACGTACATTTCCACTTGCATGGCGATGGTCCAGCGATACTAGAAAAGCCTTCCTTATCGGATTGGCCAGATGTGACTTGGACGCCAGATACCAAGAAGTCCAAGCGCGTAAATTTGGATACTTTGACCGCAGAAGAAGTAGCTGGCTGGAAAGAAGGCGAAACACTGCTCCTGAACGGCAAAATTTTGACTGGTCGTGATGCTGCTCATAAGCGTATTCAGGACATGCTCGCCAAAGGCGAAGAATTACCAGTGAGCTTTAAGAACCGCGTGATCTATTACGTTGGCCCGGTCGATCCGGTAGCGGGCGAAGCAGTTGGTCCAGCAGGCCCAACCACCTCAACTCGTATGGATAAGTTCACGGAGATGATGCTGGCTCAAACTGGTTTGATCTCCATGATTGGTAAAGCAGAACGTGGTCCTACTGCAATTGAAGCAATCAAGAAACATAAGTCAGCCTACCTCATGGCTGTTGGTGGTGCTGCTTACTTAGTCTCTAAAGCGATTCAGACGGCCAAGGTGGTTGGCTTTGCTGACCTGGGTATGGAGGCGATTTATGAATTCGATGTCAAAGACATGCCAGTGACGGTAGCCGTCAGTTCGGCCGGCATTTCAATGCATGATACGGGTCCCAAGGAATGGCAAGCCAAGATTGCTGGCATTCCAGTCAAGATCGCTTAAGTGAATTAGTGCGTCATTTACTCATTCAATCAAGCACCTCTTAGTTAAGCGAACTTACTTGGCACTCATCGGGGTTTTTGATTCTGGCGTGGGAGGCTTATCCATTTTGGATGAGGCTCTGCGCCAGCTTCCCGAGCATGACTATATGTATTTGGCAGACTCGATCAATGCTCCCTATGGAGAAAAATCCAGTGAGTGGATTGCTTCACGCAGTATGGAGTTATGCCAATTTTTAGCAGCACAGGGATGCGATGCAATTATGGTTGCGTGCAATACCGCTACCGCCGAAGCGATTGCCAATATTCGTGATGAACTGTGCAATATCCCCATCATCGGCGTAGAGCCTGGTATCAAACCTGCAGCAATGCAGTCGGCCAATGGGATTGTTGGCGTACTTGCAACCGAGGCCACACTTAAGAGCGATAAATTTAGCGCCTTACTGGCTACCCTTCCGAACTGCCAGTTTGTAAAACAAGCCGGAGCTGGTTTAGTGGCACTTATTGAGGCAGGCCAAGCCAATAGCGAAGAAACTTTAGAGTTACTTGCTGAGCATCTTGAACCCATTCAGCTTGCAGGTGCTGACACCCTGGTTCTGGGATGTACGCACTATCCTTTTTTACGTAAAGCTATCCGCAAGCTGTTGGGTGATTCAATTAATCTCATTGATACCAGTGATGCTGTAGTGCGCCAACTCAAAAGAAAATTAGAGGCGCAAGGCAAGCAATTGGATGAAGGTGAGTATGGCTCCATTCAGTTCATCAGCAGTAAAGATGCCGGGCGTTTGCATCAAATGGCGCATGAGCTCATGCAAACAGATCTCAAGGAGCACAGCACCCAATCTCAGTTAGTGAGCGCCTTTAGATGAGCACCTTCTTAAGTCAAATGAATGCGCGTCTACCCTTCGATAAAACCGAGCGGATCATCATCGGCATCGTCATTGCATTACACCTACTATTTTTAATTGGTTTTCAGAGTGGCATGAAACCCGATCATGAAAATAATCTTGACGATGCACGAGTCATGGCTAATCTTGTAAGTCCTGAGGCCGCTAAGCAGCCTCAAGCTACTCCAGCCGCACCCCCGCCAAAACCCAAGCAAGAGCAAAAGAAGAAAACTGTGGATGAGAAATCCACCCAAGCGCCAAGCCCACCACAAACCCAGCAACAGGCAGCAACTCCACCAACACCGCAGTCCAAAAGCGAATCCCAAGCACCCAATGCCACTGTTGCGCCTGCCACGACCTCCGGGTCTAGCGGCACACCGATTCAGACTGACATTGGTAAACTGGTTGTCGTATATCAGCCTGATGCCGATGCTTACTACCCTTCTTTCTCAAAAAGATCTGGGGAGCAAGGTGAAGTAGTGGTGAGATTGATTATTGATGAGTCAGGGAATGTTGAAGATGTAGCTTTATTACGCTCCAGCTCCTTTCCAAGATTAGATCGTGCAGCAACAGAGATTGGTCGTCGCTATCGCTTTAAGCCATTTCTCGTAAATGGTTCGCCTCAAAGAATTTCTACCAACCTTTTAATTAAATTCAATTTAAAGAATTAACTATTATGAATACACCATTTGGATTAGCCAATTTATGGCTTGAAGGCGATGCGGTTACCCGCTTTGTAGCAATCATCCTGCTCACTTGCTCTGTTGTAACCTGGGTCATCATCCTGTCACGCTTTTGGGATTTGCGCACTCTGAATAAATTGAAGGTAGAAATAGATCAATTTTGGCGTGCCACCTCATATGATCAAGGTCTGAACGCATTCACGAATCATGCAAGTAATCCCTACTATCACGTTGCTAAGGCAGCAAGTAGCGCCTCCATCCACCATCAAAGTCAATCCACCAACCATCGCGAGCTTCTGCAAACGCTGAATTACTCCGAGTGGATGGCAAGAAGTCTCAAGAACAGCATTGATGGTGTAGCAGCGCAATTCCAAAAAGGACTTACCTTCTTGGGCTCTACTGGCGCAATATCACCCTTTGTCGGTCTGTTTGGAACGGTATGGGGTATCTATCACGCTTTGATTGCCATTAGTAGCTCAGGTAGCGCCCAGATTGATCAAGTCGCCGGTCCAATTGGTGAAGCGCTCATCATGACTGCCTTAGGTTTGGCGGTAGCGATTCCAGCCGTACTGGGATTTAATGCCATTAATCGCGCCAATAAATTATTGATCGCTGACCTCAATCGCTTTGGCAATGATCTCCTCGCTTACTTTGCAACTGGTGCCCGTGTGAAATCTGGAGAATAAATATGTCTTTTAATCTTCAGAACGATCAAGAAGAAAGCGGCATCATGGCTGAAATCAATATGACTCCGATGGTGGATGTCATGTTGGTGCTCTTAATTATTTTCATCATTACCTTGCCAGTGATTCAACAAGCGGTAAAGGTTGAATTGCCTAAGGCTAATAGCGTGCGCAATGAGGTCAAGCCAGAGTCAGTTCAACTCTCGATTGATGCTCAGGGTCAAATATTTTGGAATAGCACACCGATTGATTTAAAGACTTTTGATGGCTATGCAGAAAAAGCAGCTCAAAAGGAGCCGCAACCAGAAATCAATTTACGCGCTGATAAATCTGTGAAGTATGAATATGTTGCTCAGGTATTAGCCGCATCACGTCGCGCTGGCTTAACAAAACTGGGGTTTGTCACTGAGCCTAATTAAGGCTTGTTAGTAGCAGCGCATTGCTCTTGATAAGTCTTCGTACCCTCACCAAGGGTTGCAGAGAGAATTCCACCTTTTACGGTCTCCGCTTTTCTAAGCTGACCAGTTGAGCGATTAATCACAATCGCCGTGGTAACCAAACCAGCTCCATATTGCACGCCATCAAAAATCTCTGGTGGGAAATGCGCCTCTATTGACACAAGGACTGTAGGTTCGGTGATCAACACATTCTTCACGGTTTGTTTGCCCAACTCATTCGACCGATCTAAATCTCGATTATCAAAAAAGACTTTAGCTTTCTGATTTTTTGAAGCGGGAACGACTTTGAACTCATAGGTTTCGGTGTAATTCTTTTCTGAACGCTCGCAAATAAACACCAGGGGTTCCACAGCCAAACTGGGGGTGGCAAATAAAAGCAAGAAAAGGAGATGGAGGTATTTCAAGAATGCCTGAAATCAATCGATTGGTGCCCGAGGCCAGCATATCCCCAGACTGATTCGGCCCTCAAAGCCATATACACATTGACCCATTGTACACAGCGATTTAGCCCATGCAACAAAATCAAGATACCCTAAGCCATCTATAGCATTTCCTTTCTGTGCCAGATATTCAGACTGACTGGCAGCTGGGATGGTGGCTCCGCTACCTTGGGACCAAGCATTGACAGTGGTATTTTGATTGGTTATAGTCAGATTAAACTTAAGCGAAAACTCTGGGAGATGCCATGAAGAAAATATTTTTAATCCACTCATTATCAATAGCCATCCTCTCACCTTTGAGTTACGCCCAACCTTTGCATCCAAGTAGCTCCATGGGCGCCATTAGCTCAACCCCTGGATCAGCAAGCCAAAATAATATTGGGCAAACCTCTCTACCCAATAAACAAAATAATGCTGCCGGAACTTATGCACCCGCACCCACACAAAAAAAAGAGCAATTGGAGTCTTACAAGCCAGCATCATATTCAACAACATCTTCCGCAGCCTCTAGTACGCCCCAGCAAAATCCAAACACCACCTCTACGAAAGCTACGACTCTAAGTGAAGTCAAGGATGTTGGCGTGGGATCTTTAATTGATGCCAATATGGAGGAAGAATCCACTAAATTAAAAGCGCTGCAAACCCAGCAACAGCTTGCCATTCAGTCGTTATCGATTGCAAATAGTTCTAGCTCCAACGTAATCACTGCTACTGATAAGTAGCCCCCAATTTTGCTTTTCTAACCCATCAACTTTGTAAACCCTCTTGCAGGTAATTGTGATCCTGCCTTGCGCTCTACAATATAGGAAAGATTTAAGCTTTTGAACGGGTGGTATTTACTAAGCAAATAGAGGCTCTTCACCTACAAAAAAACCTGCCGAAGCAGGTCTCTCATTATTTCTCTTGGCACTTGAGCAACTATTAACACCGTTGATACTGCATCATTTTCCTTGCTCAGTTTCATTTGCCAAACTCAATGATTGGAGTGCCAATTGCTGCTGGGTCTGAATTTCCTTCAAAGACTCAGCCTGAGCCTCACTCATAGACCCAACACTAGTTGGAGCTTTTGCATTATTCGCAGGTAATGGACCGCTGGAGATAGTAGATGGTGGGGCTGGTCTCGCACTATTACCGCCATTACCACCGTTACCAATCATCAAGCCCCCATTACCACCGTTACCACCATTACCGCCAGTCGCTCCAACAGCAGGCTGTGGCGCTGGTCTTTGCATTGCTGGTTGAGGCATAGATGTTGGCGATACTTCAGGTCTATTGACTGATGGTGACGCGCCACCAGCTGGTATTGATGGCTGAGCATAAGCTGATGCTGCCACTAGGCCCAATGAAGCGATTAAAAGTTTTGATTTCATTTTTTCTCCTATTCCTTAAGTTTTGACAATTAGATTTGTATTAAAACCTGCCGAAGCAGGTCTCTTAATCCCCTGTAAAGTGATCGCCTGTGTAAGTAAGCTGCGTATCAACAGCTTAATCAACAACATTTATTATTTTTTGCTCCAATACTATCTCAGCCCCCATGAAAAGCGCGTATTCTCTTTCAGTAGCACCAACACTAGTTGGAGCTTTTGCATCATTCGCAGGCAATGGGCCAACTCCGCTGTACATAGTTGACGGAGGTTTTGGTGTTGTAACATTTCCGCCGCGACTACCATCCCCACCACTACCACTAACGCCACCAACTAAACCGGAGGCTCCTGCGCTCACGGAGTTAGTTGCGTCATTACCTGTAAAAGGAACAATCCTACTTTCCATTACAGGAACCGCGGCATTAAGAGCGGGCCCTGAGAGCGGTTTAGCCGCTGATCCCACTTGAGGCATAGATTGCATTGCTGGACGAGAAACTTCAGGTCTATTAACTGGTGGTGATACACCAGCAGGTATTGATGGCTGAGCATATGCAGATGCTGCAATTAGACTCAAAGAGCTGATTAAGATTTTTGTTTTCATTTTTTTCCTGTAATTACCTTATCTTATCAAGCTATTCCCAGTGAAATATTTGCTTTCAACCGAGAGGCTTTCAAAGCAATGGAATTCTTAATCCTTACTGCCGTTCACTCTGACTCAGTAAGCTCAGCAACTTGGAAGCAAATTGACCTTGAAAATAAGGTTTGGACGGCACCTAAACCAAAAATGCTTTTCCCCTAATAAGGTGGTGGTGGAGGTGGTGGATATAGTGGAGGTGGGGGTACGACATCGTCGCCAACACTAGTTGGAGCTTTTGCATTATTCGCAGGTAATGGACCGCTGGAGATAGTAGATGGTGGGGCTGGTCTCGCACTATTACCACCATTACCACCGTTACCAATCATCAAGCCGCTGTTCCCACCATTTCCACCAGTAGCTCCAACAGCAGGCTGTGGCGCTGGTCTTTGCATTGCTGGTTGAGGTATAGATGGTGTTGCTGGACGAGACACTTCAGGCTTATTAACTGGTGATGCACCAGCAGGTATTGATGGCTGAGCATTAACAGATGCTGCTATTAGGCTCAAAGAGCTGATTAAGATTTTTGTTTTCATTTTTTTGCCCTATTCCTTAAGGATTCGCTCAAAGTATTATTGCGTTATGGGTGGAGTAACCACTCTTACAATGTTTTCTTGCTCTCTAGATATAACCTTTAAACCAGCCTTTACCGATTCAGCGCTTGGAGTCACATCTGACTCAGCGAGTATTGCAACCTTTGCATCAGGATGGGCTAACTCAATGACTACACCTTCGCCATTACTTTGGCCTGGCTTATAAACCTCAATGGTTTTTGTCACAGTATTCCCAATCACATCATCTTTGGTACTGGTGCTAACTTCAACGTAGCCTCCATCTGGCCCTACTATGTAATAACTACCTGCATGGGATTTAGGACCTCCACCACGCTGCACAACCGTAGTAACTTCATACCCTTTGCTTTCTATACCTCTCTTTACCTCATTAACTTTTTTGGCGTACACCTGCTGTGCGCTTTGCGCTTTTTGGGTAGCACCTTCAAGCTTATTCATCGTCTGAGGGGTGACCGGCACTGCGCCTACGCTGCTTGAAACTTGATTGGACTGCATTGGTCTTGGCATAGCTGATTGAGTCATTGATGGCTCTACCCCACGAGACACTTCAGGTCTATTGACTGGTGGTGAAACACCAGCAGGTATTGATGGCTGAGCATAAGCAGATGTTGCTATTAGGCTCAATGAGGTGATTAGGAGTTTTGATTTCATTTGATTTTCTAGTAAGACTTATTAAATTACTGCAGCTAGCAATGCTATTGATGAGGGGTCTGCAACTCCTGCGTTAAAAAAGATGCTCTTGCAAAACTATTTTGACTCATTGATCGTGGTACAAAGTATCCCAATCAATAGGCCCCGGAGGATGAATACATACAGCCCAAGTTGTAAATATGTCAATGTCAAATGGACGACCGTACATCTGCATATTCCACTCAATCTCTTCTTTTTTTTCCTCTCTATGTTGCTCACGCGGCGCTCTCTTCTGCTCAATAGGCGCTCTCTTCTGCTCAATCAGCGCTCTCTCCTCTTGAACTACCCCTCTCTCCTGCTGTAGCTGCACAACCTTCTCTTGTCGCTGTTGAATCTTCTCTTGGCTCGGGGCGCTAGCACCAACTTCATTATTGGAATGCAATACGCCGGGGCCGTGAAATAAGCCATCAGCACCAGCTATTGAAAAAACAACTTTGCCGGGTGTCATAGGAATAATATATGCGGGACGAGAAAGCATGCCTTGTGATTTAGATTGAGTTGAACCAACACTCTGAATATCTTTCTTATCACTTAGCGACACCCCACTATTGCCAGCCTGGCTATCGGACAAAGGTGGCCTTGCATTAGCTTGTGAACCAGACGCCCCTGCAGCTGCCGCCTTAATTGCACCCTTTCCTTCTCCGGATGCCTTGATTTCACTGGCTACTTCACCAGTGCGAGGATTTACAAGCTTAACTGCTGGTGTTGATGTCGGTGGAAGCGGAGGCAAAGGTGGAATCCTGCCATTAATTTCACCGAGACTCGGGGCAACGATGGAGGGTTTAGCAACACCCTCACCACTAGTAGCGCCAGCAGCAGGCTGTGGACTACCCATTGACCCTGATGGGCTTGGCATTGATGGGGCCAGCTGACGAGAGACTTCAGGCCTATTAACTGATGGTGATGCACCAGCAGACATTGATGGCTGAGCATATGCAGATGTTGCCAACATGCCCAACGAGGCGACCAGCCCCAGCACTAGTAGGAGTTTTTGCATCATATTTGCGGAACCAATCTCATAACTATATCGTTATAGTCAATGTCAACACCAACACTAGTTGGGCCTTTTGCATCATTGCCAGGAATTGGAGGCATTGGTGTTGAAACACCAGTAGCGCCAACAGGAGTTGGACCTTCCGCTGCTTTTTCAAGCTTCTGAGCCTTAGCCGCAGCCTCAGCTATCTTTGAAGTTATCCTAGAAACCGTAAAACTCACGACAACAGTCGTGATCAGGGGAGGGTTCGTGACAATAAAACCAGTTCCAACATCGTCATTTTTCAAAGGCGTCGGCCCTACTCCTCTGGCCAGTAGTGTTGCAAGACCAGTATCACCAACACTAGTTGGACCTTTTGCATCATTGCCGGGCAATGGAGGCATTGGTGTTGTAACACCAGTAGCACCAACATTACCAGCATGAACACCAGTGCCAGCACTTGCACCAGCCCTAGCCAGAGCCTTCTGAGCCACATCCTGAGCCTCACTCTTAGCCTTCTGAGCCTCAGCCCTAGCCTGCGTTTCGTTTAAGCTAACGCCAACACTAGCTGGAGCCTTTACATCATTCGCAGACTTTGGTGTTGCACCAGCACCACCAGTACCACCAGTGCCAATTATTAAGCCGCCATTTCCACCATTACCACCAGTGCCGCCAGTAGCTCCGACAGCAGGCTGTGGACCACTTTGATTCATTTGTGGCATTGGTTGAGGGAGGGCTTGAGAAGGAAGTGGAGGACGTCCCCCATGATTTGGAATTGTTGGTGTCATTTGTGGCTGGGGCATAGATGGCATACCTTGGCCGGGCATCTCTGCTCTGACAGTTGGAGGTGGCACACCAACAGAGGGTACTGATGGCTGAGCATAAACAGATGTTGCTATTAAGCCCAATGAGGTGATTAAGAGGTTTGTTTTCATTTACTTACCCTAGGCGTGGATTCGTTAGAGTTCTGTTGCGGTGGAATGGGTGTAGTCAGTGAATTTGTGGTGGCGACTGGGTCTATAGAAGTATTGGCGCCACCGCTTACGGCAACTCTCTCCTGATTAGGGCTTGAACCAGCTGTCGTTAGGATGCCTACGACGCCAGCTCCAACTAATACTGGATCGTCAGTAGCCTTACCAACCGCAATTTCAATGGCATTAACTGCATAAACAAATGCAGTACTTATGCCTTGATCTCCGACATCAGAATGCCGAGCCTTATACCCACTCTGCATGCTTGACTTAATATTGGGCGGCTTCTCTGATGGGATTTCGTTCTGTATATTTTTTGATGATGGTCTCGCCAATACAACATTAGACAAGTTTCTTTTTCCAGACTCATCTGAAACTACTGGGGCAACGACACCATAATCTGAACTGAATACCTGGGAGACGGCAGCCTCTAACTGGTCACTCCTAAGCCACATCGCAGGATTCTTGCTGACTAAGTTTTGGGCAATTAAGAAGGTACTTTTTACCTCCTCAATTGAGCAATCAGGGCATGACGTTTGCAAACTCGTATAAATACCCTCTTTATCACCTTGACCCAATTTAGCTTGCTCTAAATTTAAAACTAATGCAATTGCAATTAATGCAGGTGCAATTTTTTTTGCCTCTGAAGAAGGAATCCCCTTGTCAGCCATATCCTTTGCAACCAGATTCACCGCCTCCAATTGAGCCTTATCCTGCTCAGGAGAGCTTAGTTTTTTCTGGATAATTTTTGCTCTTTGAATATTGCCCGACTCCAAAATACTTATAGCACTAGCAACCAACATAGACGCACCAATTGGCGCGAACAATCCCGTGTCAATAAGCGCAATCGAAGCAAAAATATATGGGATCATAGTCAGCCCAGGAAGATTTTGGATCTCTGGGAAAGGTAACGACTCCTTCGATGCTCTTACATAGGATTGAGAGTCCTGAGTCAAAAAAATAATCCCTTGTGTTTGGCTTTTTGCAACCTTTGATGCAAATGGGGAAGGAGTAACTCTATTGGCCTGCGCATTGCCACCATTTGTTTCCAATAAATGTTTTGCCATTGCATCAAGGGAGGCGGTAGCTCCACTGCCAAGCAAAGAGCTTTGTGGATTGAAAGTCAGGTAACCGTTTGTATTGGCATTATTTCCATACTGCTGCTGCAAGAGAATGTTGTTGCGCACAAAGACAGACTGATTGGAGCCGGGATTTAGGATGGAGTACTGATCATGGTTCGATCCCAGCGCATTCTGTGCAATCGATCCTCTCTGCCCTGGCCTGATGTCTGGGCGATTTCTATCGACCAATGGGCCCGCATAACTATTTAACGAGAACAAGGCCACTATGAGAAATTGAACTATAAGTTTTCTCATAGTGGAGGCATGCTGTAGTTTCCAGATTGACGCCAAATATTAACCAGGGCCTTGACATGATTTGTCTGGGCATCAATTAAAGCGCCCTCTTTGTCGCGCACATCCATTACGCCTTTTGCACTTGATTGATTAGCAGTTTTTGAAACGCCATTCAAACCATCATTCGCCTGCGCCAATATTTGCTTTGCAGACTCGTACTGCAACAAGGCCTGCATGACCTGCACACGAACCTGCTCCTTGAGATCACGCAACTGCATTTCAATGCCTAGCTTTTGATTGGCCGCCTGAACAATATCGGCATTTTGTAAAAAGTTACTTACTGGGAGCGGTATTTGTATGCCAGCAGAAAAACCATTTTGCGGGGCGTAGGTATATCCACTTGAATCATATTGAGGTGTTGTGGTGTATGAAACATAGGGCATCACATCCCAATTGCGATTAGCCTTGGTCATGCTGATGTTTTTCTCGGCTGAGTTCATAGCTGCCTGCAAGGCCAATATGTCAGAGCGACTATTCAGCGCTTGGTTGATTAACTTATCTGGATCAAACGCCTGTGGGGCAACATTGAGGTTACCAATAGGTAGCGGCAGATTCTTTAAGGCGCCACCGGAGTAGTTCAAAAGGCTCAGGGAGGTAAATTGCAGATCCTTAGCGCTTGCGTTTTCGTAATACTGTAAGAATTGAGCTGAATCTTTTGTTTGTGCATTAGCTGGCAGTGTAGATATTCTTTTTGCTGCCTTAGCGTAGGAGTTAAACAGTAAACGATTTCTTAAGGCATCTACATAGCCCAGAGTTGCAACAGTTTGAACGTCGGCTTCGGTAGCCTGGTAATCAGTTTCACTTCTACCAATTTCAGCATCACCATACTCAGACCTAGCAGACCTTTTCCCCCAGCCTTCTAAATTGAAGTTGACGCCATAGGTATTGGATGTAGGGGTTGAATATGGAGTGTAAGGAACCTGTTGATAGAAAGTGCCCTTTGTATAACTAACACTTGGTCTAAATTGATAAAGGGCCAGTGATTCTTTAATGGCAGCTGCTGTTTCTTTGCCAAGTCTCTTATTGCCAATAATTGCATTGTTTTCTTTAACAACTTGCAGATATTGCGCCAAGGGAATAGGAGTGTACTCATTCAATCCAGAAGCCGACGATTGAGCCAGTGAAACACTGGAAATTAGCGATGCGCCAAGTGCGGCGGATAAACGAATTAATGGTGTGCGCATAAATCAGCATATTTAAACGAATTGGGAATAAGCCCATTATCACGCATGACCGACAAGCTAGAGCCCGGCATATAGCCAGGCGTGCAATGAAGTCGTTATCAAGCGGGTTTAGCCGATAACTTGCCACACGGAGGGGGTGCAACTAAGTTGAGCCCCCACTACCCTCTACTTTGCTGTTGGCAGCGGTGGTGTTGCGTCAATACCAGTTTTTGGAGACTGATCCATGTTGTAGCTTTGCGCGGTAGCTGCTGAATCATTAGCATTTGGCATTTCTGCGGCAGCTCTAGTAGAACTAATCATCGAGCTCATATCCTGCGCTACTGAACTCGCAGATTGCCTTAATTGCTCAGCCAATTGCTGGGCTTGATTAACGCCTTGTGTTCCAGCTTGAATTTTGGCGCCTTCAATTTGGGAAGATGTGGTATCTATTCGAGCTTGTGCTTGATCTATTTGAGAATAAGATACTGTTGGTGGCTTAGGCTCGGATGCCTGTGGCACGGTCATGACTTGTGTGGACTGCACTGCCGGATTGACATCGAATGTGGTGTAGTGAGGCATGTAGTTGGATCGCGCTTTCTAGCAAATGTAGCTAATAGCAGCTCAAAAGCTGGTCCCTCTTAAGCAATAAAACAAACCACTAGAAGCAGTGATTTGAATTTCACATGCGTCTCCTGGTTATTTCTTACGGAGGCTTGGTTACCACTCATTTAGATCTATCTAATTTCTATCTAAATCAAGGTAGGGTGAAAACCCGCTACGCTACTCCCTGTTGGCTTACAGGGTTTTACTATGGTGCCCGAGGCCGGAATCGAACCGGCACGACTTTTTTGAGTCGGCAGATTTTAAATCTGCTGTGTCTACCGATTTCACCACTCGGGCTCGCACGAGCAATAAAGCCGTACTAAATAAATCAAGACAAGCAAAATTTTAGCATGTGAGAGTCATTGAAGGCGGGAAGCCTGCATTCATCAAGCCTGAGCTCGAAGCAAAGGCAAACCCACTAAACTATTCCCATGAAAATACCCACGCTAAGCCCAGGTCTCAAAACCCTATTTAAAGCCATCTTTTGGCTTAGTTCTGGGACATTGCTGCTGATCATCGCAGCTGGAGTCTTCTACTTAGTTTCAGCTCAAACCAACCCCTCAGGCAAGCGGATCATCAAATCTCTAGGGGATTCAGTAGCGATCACTTTTGATGAGAGTGATATTCCCCATATTCAGGCAAAAAGCTCTACTGATGCCCTCTTTGCTTTGGGCTATTTGCATGCAAGTGAACGTTCCTGGCAAATGGAAATTAACCGTCGACTCTCTAGTGGGCGACTCTCAGAAATCCTCGGCAAAGAAACTGTCGCAATTGATCGTTTTATTCGCACGCTAGGCATTAAACATGCTGCTGAAAAACAATTCGATCGCTACCCTATTGCTACTAAGCGATTACTGCAATCCTATGCAGATGGCGTCAATGCTGGTAATACTCACTTGGGCTGGGCGCTACCAGTTGAATACTTTTTAACTGGCTCTAAGCCAGGGCATTGGTCACCTACTGATAGCGTGGCATGGATGTTGATGATGGCGCTCGATCTTGGCGGTAACTGGCATAAAGAATTACAACGCCTTGAGCTCTCGCAATTCTTAACGACTAAACAAGTATGGGAAGTGATGCCAGCATATACGCCAGGTGAACCTGTAAGCAATGTTGACTTTGCCAAGATGTATCGGGATATCAATGTCTTTAATCCCAATCCACTCACACGAGATCAAAAGTCTAAGAAACTGCCTGCAACAGAACTTGCTATTAATGAAGTGCCCGGTGGCAAAGATGGTATTGGCTCGAACAATTGGGCGCTGAGCGGCAAGCTCACCACCTCTGGCAAGCCCTTACTAGCGAACGACCCGCACTTGGGCTTATCAGCCCCGGCAATTTGGTATATGGCGCACTTGGAGGCTCCAGGGCTCAATGTCATTGGTGCCACCCTCCCCGGTATTCCAGCGGTAGTACTGGGTCGCACTGATAAATTTGCTTGGAGCTTTACCAATACAGGTCCGGATGTTCAGGATTTATACATTGAGCAGTTAGATCCAAAAAATCCTGGTACATATCGAGGCCCAGAGGGCCCACTATCTTTTAAAGTGCGCCAAGAAATCATCGACATCAAAGGCGAGCCCCCTGTACGCTTTTTAGTGAAAGAGACTCGACATGGTCCAGTGATCTCTGAATCTTATGCGCGCGCAAAACGAGCCATTGATACCGATCGCTTTGCCTTGGCATTGCGCTGGACTGCCTTGGATGTTGAAAATCAGTCTGTTGCTGGCTTGCTGGATATGAATCACGCCAAAGATTTGGATACATTTAAGCAAGCACTACGTAAAAACTATGCCCCAATGCAAAACGTTGTGATGGCAGATGTCGATGGCAATATTTCACTTCAAACAGCTGGTATCGCACCTAAGCGCACCTTGCACCAAGGCTTGTATGGCGTAGCGCCAGCCTTAGGCTGGGAGAAGCAATATGACTGGGTCGGGTACGTCCCATTTGACCAACTCCCAAGCAGCAATAACCCAGACGCAAGCTGGATCGCCACAGCCAATCAAAAAATATTGGCTAATAACGATCCGAACCCACTTACTGGTGACTGGGATTTGCCAACCCGTTACGACCGAATTGTGGAATTAATTAAAGGCAAGTCGGTGCACGACCTGACTTCAATGAAGTCCATGCAGGCTGATACGCTTTCCTTAGGCGCCACACCATTATTGGAATTATTTAAATCCGCCCAATCAAAACATCCCCTGGCACAACAGGCCATTGAACTCAGCAGTAACTTTGATGGCGATATGAAAATCGATAGCACTGGTGCACTCATATTCAACGCCTGGGCCGATCAACTCTCACGCAAACTCTTTTCACGTCTGGGTTATTTATTCACTGAAAATTATGGGGCACGTAACTTTAGACATCCCTTGATTCTGCAATTACAAAATCCCAATAGTCCTTGGTGCAATGATCCGCAAACTGAACAGATCGAAAGTTGTGCTGATGCGTCAAATGCCGCCTTTGATAAAGCACTTGAGCAACTGAGCGCGCAATTTGGCAATAATCCTAAAAATTGGAAGTGGGGTAATGCGCACATGGCAGTTTCTGAGCACCGTCCACTCAGTAAGGTTCCCTTTCTTGGTAGCCTCTTTAATTTGACCCAACCCTTTCCTGGAGATAGCTTCAGCATTAACGTAGGGCGTCTTGAACTTCTAAGAGCTGAAAATCCTTTTGAAACCAAGCAGGCCCCCAGTCTTAGAACCCTCTTTGACCTCTCCGACCTAGAGCAGTCTCTCTTTATTTATCAGTCTGGGCAGTCTGGCTGGGTACAGAATAAGCTCTACCGCAATATGAGTGGGCCTTGGGCTCGCAATGAATATCTTCCCCTGCAAATGAAACCTGCAAAGATCACTCGACAACTGGATCTGAATATTAAGTAGAAATAGGCTGGGGCGTTTAGAATAGATACACAGGCCCGTTTAGGGATTAACCGATTGATCTATAACACTATTGATTATGAAAAAATTACACGCACTCACTATTTTTACCGCCCTCTCCTTATTGCCTTTTTCTAGCAGCTTCGCTGAGTGGAAAGAATTGGGCTCCAATGAAGTCATGGTGGTTTATGTAGATGTAGATACCGTGAGCACTTCCGGCGAAAAAGCACAAATCATGTCAATGCTGGACCTTAAAAAACCAGGCATGAATCCAAAAACGAAGCAGCCAGTAAGCTCAATTATCGGACTCAATGAATACAACTGTCCAGCCGTTAGCTACCGTCCAATCGAATACAAGGAGTTCGCTGGCAATAAAGGAACTGGCAAAGTAGTCTCAGATAACAAGACCCCTAATAGTGAATTTGAGCCTGTCATCAATGAGTCTTGGACAGCAGGAGTATTTAACGTTGTCTGCCAGCGTAAATAAATACATCAGATTGAATACCCACTTAAGCAGATCAAGCCCATCGGGTTGGTCTGCTTTTTGCATTTATTGGGGCCTTACTTTTGGGGGCATTTTTCTCTGCCTTAATTTAAGTGGTTGCGCGGCGCCATTGCTTGCCCTGGGAAGCTCGGCAACTAGCGTAGCCAGTTCCGCTGGAACTGCAGCTGCATCTGTAGCAGTAGCAAATCCCTCGACTGCAGCCAGCGCTATTTCTACCGCTGCTACAGGAAAGTCCCCTTTGGAGCATGCAGCCTCTGCAGCAACAAAGCAAGACTGTAATTTCCTCAATGCCCTAGGGCCTAAGCCTATTTGCAGCGATATTCCCGTTCCGACCATCAAGGATATGAGCGAACCTTATCCAGGCCTAGCAGATAGCCTAGCCCCATCCAAATAAGCAGTCTAAAATTACGTCTTATTAGCAATCTTTCTTTCTATCAAAGCCATGACCACAGAAAATTACTACCTCACACTTACCTGTCCTAATCGGCCAGGAATTGTTGCCGCAGTTTCAACTTACATCTTTGAATTAGGTGGTGACATTGAAGAGGCTCAGCAATTTGATGACAAAGCATCCAAACGCTTCTTTATGCGCGTGAGCTTTAGCTGCAGCGCTGATAGCAATACTTTGAGGACTGGTTTTGTAGAGATCGCTAAACGTTTTGACCTGACTTGGGACTTACGTGCAGTGAAGGATTTAAAGCGCGTATTGATCATGGCATCTAAGCTGGATCATTGCTTGGTGGATCTTCTCTACCGCTGGCGTATCGGTGAATTGCCAATGATCATTTGTGGAATTGTCTCTAACCATCCACGCGAGGTGTACTCCAGCATTGATTTTTCCGATATTCCGTTTTATCACCTCCCCGTAACACCGGAGACTAAGCCAGCACAAGAAGCCAAACTATTAGAAATCGTTGCGGATTCAAAAGTCGATATGGTGATCTTGGCTCGTTATATGCAAATTCTGTCTGATGACTTATCTACCAAGCTATCTGGACGCTGCATCAACGTTCATCACTCTTTCTTACCAAGCTTTAAAGGCGCAAAACCTTACCATCAGGCTCATGCCCGCGGCATCAAGTTGATTGGCGCTACAGCGCACTTTGTTACCAGTGATTTGGATGAAGGCCCAATTATTGAGCAAGATGTGACTCGTGTTACCCATGGTGACACGCCTGAAGACTTGGTTCGCAAAGGTCGTGACTTAGAGCGTACAGTACTATCTCGCGCCCTACGTTACTACCTGCATGACCGCGTCTTGATTAATGGTGCAACTTCGGTAGTCTTCTCAGACTAAGTTGCACTTTATGGGCGAACCCCTGGAGTTTCCAGGGGCATTCCCCTCGCTCGCCACATCAAAAATAGCTCTAACTGAGCCATCTCTTTCGAGCCATACTCAAACTGCTGAGCGCGCACCCCACTCATACAGTTGCGTAGGCGTCTTTGCAAGGATCCCATGGTCTGCCATTCAATCCGATAAATGGGGTATGCAGTCGGATGTCCCTGGGGAATAAGGCTTCCACCCAGCTTTAGACCAGCACGATCTTGATGGCATTGGGCGCAAGACAAATTGAGTTGCCCCATTCTTTCATTGAAGAATTGACGACCTTGTTGCAGGTCTTTTTTATTCTGAGGCGTTTCTTGAATGGCGATTGGCAAGCCCTTAGATTGTGTCGCCACAAATGTTGTCAACGCCAATAACTCTTTGCTTTCATAGGCAAGAGCTGGGGCTGCTTGCTGTGAAACACGGCACTGATTGATTTGCCCCTCTAGGGTCTGCAACTTACCCTTCATCATCTTAGGAAACTGTGTCGCAACACCGGTCATCTTTTTTCCAGAATCGCCGTGGCAAGTTGCACAAGACACATCCTTCTTTCCAGCCTTTTCTTTCCAGAGGCTATGACCATCCATCACCCAAAACAGGGCCGGATTTAAATTGGGGTCATCTTGCATTGCCCGGTTCTCTGCAGTCATTAACTCATAACTAGATTGCCGAGCATCTTGTGAAGCCTCCAGCGCTAGGCTGGCATCGACCCCAAGCAGAATTGCCAACACAGGTATTGCACGACAACAGAAAGCAAAAAGATTCACGAGACGGTAATTTGCGCTTGATTGGTGGCCTCATAACCGTTATCCCCTACCCACTTAAACACGAGCGTGCCAGAGGCAACTGCCACGGTTGTAAAGATGACGAGGGGATTAGCGCCGATGCCTGGATAAAAATCTGCCCTGAAGACCTCTTCGCCGTTGTATTGGCAGGTAAACAAACGAATGAGATCACGAGGTATCCGTTTACCATCCTCTGAATACCGATAACCCGTCTCCATATCATGCTGAGCAATTGCCCGAATCTCAATGATGGAATCTTTTTTTGCCTGGGATGGCATCGTAATGCCTGTACGAGAGGTCTTACTCATATCATCTCCGTGCAAGCAGAAAGCGTTACCAAGGTATCAGCAGATCCCCGCCAAAAGCTGCCATCACTCATTTGTGCAATGGCCCACACCCGTTGCGAGTCAGCCAGCCTAACCCGAGTAGTTAACTCAGCGCGACCAGATCGTGGCGTGAAATAAGCAGTAAACATATTGGGGGATGGATTTGCCTCTGAAACTACATGCACCGCCTTAACGTAATCATTTGCCGTCATAGGGCTCTCGATGGACAACTTGAGAACTACCAAGTTGCCACTCTCTACCAGGGGCGGGATCACCAACTTCACCCGGCCATCACGGACAGTATTTGCGCCGACAATTTTTGCGATCGTCTCCATGGCTTCCGGCTTCTTTGCGATAGCTACACTCGGAGCTATCCAGCTTGATATACCCAAAAGACCGAGTGCGGATAAATACCTGCGCCGGCTCAGCTTTAATTCAGTCATATTGATTCCGTTATTTTGCTTAGTTATCGAAGACTTACTAAAAATGCAACAACATCCTCTATCTCCTGGCCAGTGAGGATAGTTTGATTGGCAAACTTAGGGGCTACACGGTTCAGGTCAGTGCTACGGTAATAGGCTGGCATGATGCTGCTTGGATTAAAGCGGCTCGGATCAACCAATCGTGCCCGCAATTGAGCTGGAGTAGATCGACCCACACTAGCAGTCAGCTCAGGAGCTAAGTTACCCTGAAAGCGCTCTTCTGGAAAAGGTCCGCTATGGCACAGCAAGCATAAGCCGACTTGGCGGTTTGCCACAATCGCTCGCCCTCTAGCAACATCACCCGGAGAAGAAGTAAGGGGATTCACAATCGAATCCCCTACCCAGGTTTGAGAGTGCGCTAAGCAAGGTAGGAGAAGAGTCGATGTCCCTAGCAATAAAGCCGCTAGCGTTCGCCTCATTCCTGCTTGCCCATGACCATCTACTCCATCCTATTCATTACTGCAATTAAACCAACTTAATGCCACTGTTTTTCAATGGTACGGTACGCAAGCGCTTACCAGTGGCGCGGTAGATTGCATTCAGAACAGCTGGCGCTGCAACTGCAATGGTTGGTTCACCAACGCCACCCCAGTCTTTACCACCACCTTGGATGATGATGGTTTCCACCTTAGGCATTTGGGATAGGCGAATGGAGTTAAACGTATCAAAGTTCTTCTGCACAACCGCACCTTTCTCAATCGTAATTTCTTCTTCGAAGAGAGCAGATAAACCGTAAACAAACGAACCAGAAACTTGACGCTCAACTTGCGCAGGATTCACTACGTAACCTGGATCCGTTGCAGCCACAATGCGGTGAATTTTCACCTCATTGCCATTGGTCACGGAAAGCTCACAAGCAGCAGCAACGTAACTACCGAATGAACGCATCTGCGCTAGACCACGGAAGACGCCTGGTTTAGCTGGCTTGGTCCAACCAATACCATCAGCTACGGCATTCAATACCGCTACTGCACGCGGGAACTTTTCCATATGCTTACGGCGGAACTCGACTGCATCAACGCCAGCTGCCTCAGCCATCTCATCCATGAACGTTTCCAGGAAGATGGCATTTTGATTGACGTTCACCCCGCGCCAGAAACCTGGTGGCACAGTAGTGTTACGCATTGCGTGATCAACCATCAAATTCGGGAAGCTGTAAGTAATACCATGCTCACCAGCAGCGTCTAGCCCCTGGAATACCACGGGATCCTTACCCTTATTCGCAGCAACCACTGCTGGGCGTACAGCCGCCAAAATAGATTGGCCAGACAAACGCATATTCAGACCAGCGATATTTTTCTTATCATCTAGCGCTGCAGTCATTTTGCACATCATGACTGGGTGATAGCGGCCTTGCGTCATATCTTCTTCGCGCGTCCAAATTAACTTAATTGGCGTACCTGGCATTTGCTTGGCGATATTGACAGCTTGGGTTGTGTAATCTTGGAAGGCTCCGCGGCGACCAAATCCTCCACCGAGGTTTACCTTATAGGCATTGCACTTTTCTGCTGGCAAACCAGATGCTGCGATCACAGCTGCTAGAGAAGCTTCACCGTCCTGAGTAGGAACCCAGGCCTCACAAGAATCTGGCGTCCACTTTGCAGTTGCAGTTTGTGGCTCCAGGGTTGCATGATTCAAGAATGGATAAAAGTAAGTTGCCTCAATGGTTTTGGCAGCCTTGCTAATCGCTTCTTTTGCATCGCCATTAGAGTTACCTACAAATGTATCGTTTGCAGTAAGGCCCTCCTCCAACATCTTCTTAATAGAAGCACTAGAAAGATCGCCGTTTGCGCCGTTGTCCCAAGTGATGTTGACTGCATCCAAGCCAGTTTTAGCTTGCCAGAAAGTTTCTGCAATCACGGCAATAGCGGTATCACCTACTTGAACGACTTTCTTCACTCCCTTCATGCTGGAGGCTTTAGAAGCGTCATAGCTTTTTACCTTGCCCCCAAATACAGGAGACTCTTTAATGGTGGCAACCAACATACCGGGCAACTTGAGGTCAATTGCGTAGACTTGCTTGCCGGTAACTTTGTCAGCCGTTCCATCAATACGGTTCATTGACTTGCCAATCACAGTCCACTCTTTAGGATCTTTAAGAGGGATTTCTTTTGGCACATCTAACTGAGATGCAGCAACTGATACTTTTCCAAAGGTAGTTTTGCGGCCAGATGGAGTATGTGTAATCACACTGTCTTTAGCAACGCACTCGGATGCAGGAACATTCCATTGGTTTGCAGCAGCTTGAACGAGCATGATGCGAGCAGCTGCGCCGCCCTTACGCACATACTGCTCAGACGTACGAATACCGCGACTGCCGCCAGTGGAGTAACTACCCCACACTTTATTACGCTTGAGGTTCTCGGTAGGCGATGGGTACTCATAAGAGACTTTTTTCCAGTCGCACTGTAATTCTTCGGCAACCATCTGAGCCAAGCCAGTAATGGTGCCTTGACCCATTTCAGAGCGCACGATACGGACAACGATGTCATCGTTTGGCTTGACCACTACCCACACACCAATCTCTGGTGTGGCCAAGGGCGCCATAGAAGTAGCACCCGTTCCCATTGCAGCATTTGCAGAAGAGATGAAAGAGAAGTCAAAGCCAATTGCCAGTCCAGTTGCAATAGCACTAGAGCCAACAATAAAGTGGCGACGTGAAATATTGGTAGAAGTTGTATTTTTAGTCATGATCGCTCCTTATGCCTTGCTCACAGCATGAATAGCATCACGCACTTGTTGGAAAGTTCCGCAACGGCAGATGTTGGTTACTGCGGCATCAATCTGGGCATCTGTAGGTTTTGGGGTGTTGCGCAATAAGGCGGTAGTTGCCATCACCATGCCGGACTGGCAGTAGCCACATTGCGGCACCTGGTTATCAACCCATGCTTTTTGCACTTTGGAGAGCTGACCATTTTTTTCTAGACTCTCAATCGTCTCAATCTTTTTACCGGCAGCTGCACTCACCGGAATCATGCAGCTACGAATTGCTTGACCATCAAAGAGTACGGTGCAAGCACCGCACTGACCCACGCCACAACCATATTTAGTACCCGTCAAACCGACATGATCTCGTATCACCCACAACAAAGGGGTTTCTGGATCAACATCCACCTTGTACTTTTTACCGTTGACGTTTAAGTCAGCCATGAGTGCTCTCCTAAGTGTTTTTGTATTGAAGTCTTACCCATCAGATAAAGACCCTGCTTTTGTTGTGTTTATATTAACCAAGAAATAATTTATTGCTATGCAACATATATTGCGGAGCAGTAAGATCGGAGCATGATCTCTGGCCTTGTCCAAATTCTTCTATTTCAAAGCTTAGGTGAACTTGTTTCCAAGTTTGTCTTACCCACCCTCCCTGGCCCCGTTATTGGGCTTGTACTTCTGATTGTTTGGTTGGTACTGCGCAAGGGCATCAATCATGAGCTCGCCATGGTAGCGGATGGCTTTAGCCAGTATCTTGGTCTCTTATTTGTTCCTGCAGCGGTTGGTGTAGTGCTATTTCTACCCCAACTCAAAGCCAATGCACTAGCAATTGTGAGTGCATTGGTAGGTAGCGTCATTTTGACCATTGCCACCAGTGCAATCGTTGTTCGCTTTTTAAGCTCAAAACCTAAAGAGGTAAATCAGTGAGCGAAAAGCACTCCATCGTCGAGATCTGGGTTTACTTATCGGGCAGCCCTTTATTTGCACTTTTTATTACCTTGGCCGCCTATCAAATTGGCCTAACTATTTATAAAGCTACAAAACAGAATCCTTTGGCCAATCCTGTAGCAATTGCGATTATCTTGGTGGCCAGCATTATTCAATTTGTTGAGATGCCGTATTCCACCTACTTTGAAGGTGCGCAGTTTATTCACTTCTTATTGGGCTCGGCAACCGTCTCGCTGGCCATACCCATCTACAGAGGCTTAAGTAGCTTGAAGGGTCGATCACTTCCCTTGCTAGCATCTTTGATTGCAGGCGGCTTGGTGTCGATTGTGGGCGCCGTCAACATCGCTAAATTATTGGGGGCTGACTCCAGCATTACCGGGGCCATGTACCCCAAATCTGTAACGGCACCAATCGCCATGGGTATTGCTGAGCGTATTGGCGTATCCCCAACTTTGACAGCCATCTTTGCTGTTACCACCGGAATACTAGGGGCGATTTTGGCGCCATTTATTCTGAATGCACTCGGAATGAAGGCTTGGTGGCAGCGTGGTTTTGCAATTGGTATCGGCGCACATGGCATTGGAACCTCACGTGCATTTAGCATTCACCCAGAAGCTGGGACTTATGCCAGTCTAGCGATGGGAATGAATGGGGTGATTAGCGCAGTAGCCATCCCCATTCTGTATCACCTATTCAACTAAGCAACTAAGGTCCCACCGACTGCTTGATGACATTAAGCGATCTTCATCGCATCATCAATCGCATCACTTAATACGCTCACCAAAAATTCAACCTCTGCAGGCGTTGAAATAAATGGAGGGCCAACAGCAATCGTGTCGTTTGTAATGCGGACTAATGCACCTCTTTGAATACAGGCTTCCAAGGTCTTCATTGCTCTCAAGCCTGGTTTTCCGGCAATGGGAACCAAGTCCACCGCGCCCGAAAGACCAAAGTTGCGAATATCCAGTAAGCCTGTTTTTCCTTTGAGGGCATGTAAGGAATTTTCCAAGACGGGCTCTAGGGCTTTAGCGCGATTCACTAGATCATCAGACTCAAAAATATCCAAGACTGCATGGGCAGCAGCCGTTGGAATTGGATGACCAGAGTAAGTGTAGCCGTGGAAGAATTCAATAGCCTGCTCTTGTCCACCTTGCGACATGATGGCATCGTAAATATCTCCACGCACCAACACACCCCCCATTGGAATCACACCATTGGTAATCGCTTTAGCAAAGGTGATCATGTCTGGAGTGACACCAAATCGATCTGCGCCAAAGTTTGCACCTAGGCGACCAAAACCTGTAATCACTTCATCAAAGATCAGTAAGATGCCGTGCTTTGTACAAATATCTCGAATCTTTTGTAAGTACCCTTGTGGCGGGACAAGCACTCCTGTTGAGCCCTGTACTGGCTCCAAAATCACTGCAGCAATCGTATTGGCATCATGCAAGGTGACAATGTTTTCTAGCTCGTCAGCCAGGTGCGCACCCCAAGTAGGCTGCCCTTTAGAGAACGCCATTTGAGAAAGATTGAATGTATGCGGAAGATGATCAACGCCATTCATCATCATGTTCGCGAATGCTTTGCGATTAGCAACAATGCCGCCAACAGAAATACCGCCAATACCCACACCGTGATAGGCACGCTCACGACCAATCATGCGAAAGCGTGAAGCATTACCCATACAACGATGATAGGCAACAGCCATTTTGAGTGCGGTATCTACTGCTTCAGATCCTGAGTTAGTAAAGAAGACTTTATCTAAACCGGCTGGTGCCATGTCAACAATGCGACTGGCTAGGGTAAAGGTAGCCTCACTTGCCATCTGAAATGCAGGGCAGTAATCCATGGTTTCGTACTGCTTTTGAATCGCTGCACCAATACGTGGATCGGCATGCCCCAATGGAGAGCACCACAGACCTGAAAGACCGTCAAATAATTTTCGACCATGGTCATCAAAGTAGTAAGCTCCTTTAGCCGACTGCATCACTTTTGGATTTTGATGAAAGTAGCGATTCGGTGTGTATGGCAGCCAATAGGCGGACATATCAATCGCGCTAGGAGTGTTTGCAGCTACTGTCATATTTGTCTCGATGTTATTTTTAATTTGTCTCACACCTGAGGGTGCGTTTTCCAATACTATATTACTCATTAACTAACTGGATACTGAAATGAATACTTTACGTTGCCTCTCCAAAACACTCCTCGGACTCTTGCTACTCAGCGGCTTATCTGGACAAGTCATGTCAGCACCAGATACGGATTGGCCTAAAAAACCGATTGTTGCCATCCTGTCATTCCCTGCAGGCGGCTCGACTGACGTGTTTGCACGTGCAGTAGCAGCCCCACTTGGTGAGGCGCTTGGGCAGTCTATCGTGATTGAAAATAAACCCGGTGCTGGCGGCATGATTGGTTTGGGCGCTGCTGCAAAAGCTGCTCCAGATGGCTATACGATCCATATTAGTGCGATGACTAATCAGTCTATTTCACAGGCACTCTTTAAAAATCCTCCAGCAGACCTGACAAAGGATTTTGCGCCTGTTGCCCTGATCGGCACCATTCCACACCTGATTGTGATTAACCCCACAGTCCCCGCTAAGAACTTAACAGAGCTCATTGCCTTTATTAAATCTAAAAAGGGTGACTTTAATTACGCCTCCCAAGGTAACGGTAGTCTCTCTCACCTTGAGTCCACCATGTTTATGCAACGTATTGGCGCTACCGGCACACACATCCCATACAAGGGTAGCTCTTTTGCGTTACCAGATTTAATTGCTGGCAATACACTTATGATGTTTGATAGCGTGACAGCATCCTTGCCGCATATTCAGAGTGGTAAGTTACGCCCTATTGCTATTGCCGCTGCAGAACGCTCACCACTCATGCCTAATGTACCTACATTGGGCCAAGACGGCATGAAGCAATTTGATGTTGAAAACTTTTACGCGATCTATGTTCCCAAAGGTACTTCACCAGCCATCATTGCAAAAATGGAAAGAGAAATCCGTAAGATTCTCACGAACCCTGACTTCAAGGCGCGTCTTGCTACCCAAGGTATTCACCCACAATTTGCGAACTCAGAGCAATTGGCTGTGATCACCCAAAGTGAGCAGGAAAAGTGGGCCAAAGTAGTTAAAGCAGCAAACATTAAAATCGATTAATTGCCCATTCGTTTTGCACACACCCATTTATTGAATAGATTAGATCCATGTTGATATCACCCCCTTTTGGTGGCGGCCGCGCCCCAGTCTTAGCTAAGAATGCTGTTGCAAGCTCTCAGCCATTAGCAACACAAGCCGGTATCGAGGCTTTACAAAACGGGGGTAATGCTGTCGATGCAGCTCTCGCTACAGCAATCACACTGACTGTGGTTGAGCCCACCATGAATGGTTTAGGTGGTGATGGCTTTGCATTAATTTGGGATGGTAAAAAGCTGCATGGCATGAATGCCTCCGGTCGCGCTCCAGCAGCCTGGACGCCAGACTACTTTTCTGGCAAAGCGGCCATGGATTTGATTGGCTGGAATACCGTAACAGTCCCAGGCATGGTTTCGGGATGGATTGAGTTATCTCGCAAATTTGGCAAATTGCCTTTTGCGCAACTCTTTCAGCGTGCAATTGACTATGCCGAGAATGGCTTTCCTGTTTCGCCAGTGATTGCGCGCCAATGGCGTGAAGCGATTCCGATTCTCAAAAATCAACCTGGCTTTAGTGAGTCATTCTTAATTGAAGGCAAGTCTCCTGCGGCTGGTCAAATCTGGCGTTACCCTGCTCAAGCGAAAACACTTCGCGAGATTGCTGAAACTGAAGGTGAATCTTTTTACACTGGCAAGCTAGCTCAAAGCATGGTCGACTTTGCCCAAAGCACTGGCGGCTGTTTTACGATGGCAGACTTCGCCGCCAATAAAACCGATTGGGTAGAGCCATTGGCTTTTGACTATGGCGACTACACCCTGCATGAGATTCCACCAAATGGTTCAGGCATCGTTGCGCAGATGGCGCTTGGTATTTTGCAAGCGGCAAATGTGAAGCAATATCCAGCAAACTCTGCACAGCGTATTCATCTACAAGTAGAAGCGATGCGGATTGCTTTTGCTGATGCTTACGCACACGTGTCTGACGCCAGTACGATGAAGGTACCAACCAGCGCCCTACTAGATAGAGACTATTTGGCCAGCCGTGCTGCACTCATTAATCACAATCAAGCAGGTACTTATGGCGCCGGAGATCCTCATGCTGGTGGCACCGTTTACCTGTGCGCCGCTGATGAATCCGGCATGATGATTTCTTATATTCAGTCGAACTTCAAAGGCTTTGGTTCTGGAGTGGTTGCTCCTGGCGGCATTGCTTTCCATAACCGCGGTATGAGTTTTAGTTTGGTCGATGGCCATCCCAATCAAGTAGCGCCGGGCAAGCGCCCTTTCCATACGATCATTCCAGCATTCCTGATCAAAGGTAGTCAGCCAGCAATGGCATTTGGCGTGATGGGTGGCAATATGCAGCCACAAGGACATCTTCAGTTTGTGATGCGCTTTGTTGATGAATATCTCAACCCCCAAGCCTGCTCAGATGCACCGCGCTGGAGAATTGATGATGTGGGCAAACTGACTGTTGAAGCCTCTATGCCAACTGCAGTAGTCGAGGGACTAAAGGCAATGGGGCATGAGCTGACTGTGATGCCAGCCAATAGTTTGGACTTTGGAAGTGCTCAAGCGATTGCCCTATTGAGTGAAACAACGAATGAAGCCTATATTGCTGGTAGTGATCATCGCCGCGATGGCTTAGCTGCCGGCTTCTAAGGCAAATTAAGCTGGTAAGCAATTAAGATAAAAGCGTTTCACCTCTTGATCACAGCTTACATCTTTGGGCTGTATGGGTTGCTCTAGGGTAATGCCCTCAATCGAGGTGCAACGGCTTAGTGCGACATATACCTGTCCCGATGCAAATGCACCAGAAGATAAGTCGACCTTGATCTTATCGAGGGTCTTGCCTTGACTCTTATGAATAGTGACAGCCCAAGCTAGCATTAGCGGGATCTGCACAAAGGTACCAATGATGTTTGGTGAAATCTTTCCAGACATCATGTCGTGATCATAGCGATACGACTCCCACTGATGCCCTTTGACTTCTACTGTATTAGAGTAAGGCCCGTTTTGTACCATGACCTTCACGGTGTTGGGTAACAACTCACGAACCACCCCGATCGTGCCATTGACCCAGCGCTTAGGAAAGTTACTATCGGTTGCCGTAAACATGACCTTTGCACCCACCTTGAGAGTGAGCTGATTAGGCGATGGCAGATTGCGATCATCTACATTGAACTTACCCGTACTATTACCGGTATAGACCTTGGCATCGGTTGTTAATGCTCGCAGACCTGCGCCATTGATTTGATCGGCGCGTGCATTGGTCGTAGTCAAAGTAATTGTTTGTTCATCGATCTCTTTTTTAGTTTCATAACAAACTGCATTGAGGGTATCAAGCGCTTCATCAATATCTTGATTAATGCGAATTTGATTGAGCAGTCCTGCAAAGTGCGCATCCTTCTGACGGAAGATCTTGGATAACTCCACCATCGTCACATCTTTACGATGCAGCGCATTAGCGCAAAAGAAGTAAGGCCCTTCATAACCGCGCTCAGATAGTACTTGCATATCCGCTTGAGATACAACTGGCGGCAACTGAAATAAGTCCCCTACAAACATCACCTGAATGCCGCCAAAGGGTTGGCTCTTATGTGGGCCGTTAGCGCGCAGAAATAAATCTATCGCATCCACTACATCTGCTCGCACCATGGAGATCTCATCAATGATGAGTAGGCGAATATCTTTATAGAGGCGCTTATCTTTTAAAGGCTTGATATCCTCTTCCGGAAAGATCAAGCGAGGCGGCAGCCGAAAGAATGAGTGAATCGTGACACCCTTCACCTGCAATGCAGCAACGCCAGTTGGTGCAACCACCACTACGTTGCCATGAATATGCTCACGCAGATAGCCAATTAAGGTTGTCTTGCCCGTACCCGCTTTACCGCTAACAAAAATATACGGGTCGTGACGCTCGATGGCATCGATTACATCCTGGTATTCAGGGGTAATTTCAATAGCGGATGGGTCAACTACAGGATTGGTCATCCCTTATTGTTTCATGGGATTAACTAACGCAGCGAAAGCCGATATAAACCACGCCAATATCAGCAGGCTTAGACTCCACATCTGACTCCTTTTGCCGCTCTGGTCCATACCACCAGGAAGCCCCACGAGTAATGAATCCGCCATTGCGCTCAGTTGCGGTCCACTCCCAAACATTGCCACCCATGTCCAATAAACCATTGACGCCTGGCTTGGTCGTGCCTGCAGGCACATGACCAGTACCCCGGTTTAATGCGCCTACTGGTGCTACACCTTTGTATTCACCACAGCCACTTAGGCAATGAGAAACTTCTGGAGTGGCGCCACCAGGAAAGGGATATCGCTGACCCTTGGTATAGCCCGCTGGAGGAGTCTGTCTTTGCTCAAGAAAAGCTGCGGTGGTCCACTCCGCTTCAGTGGGTAAACGCTTGCCATGAAAACGGCAAACAGAGGCAGCTTCAGATTGATTGAGATGGACTGCAGGCTCACTCGCTTTGGCAGCAACGCCATAGGGGGTTTTCCAAGTCCAACCTGGTTTTTTGACAAAGCCAGATTCATAAGAAAGCCCACCACCATTTTTCTCGGCCTGACTGACGAACCCAGTCGCATCAGCAAAGGTTTTGACATCAGCAATCGTCATCTCAGTTTGATCCCAAGAAACATTGCCTACTTTTATAGTGGGAATAGTTGAGACAGGTGCACTAGTTGCAGTAGATGGTCGCAACATGAAATACAGCGCGATGACAGAGAGCAGCACACCAAACAGAATTGGAAGAATGTCGAATTTTTTCATGGCTAAAATCGAGAAAAATAAAAAAGCTCCACAAAGGGAGCCTTAGGATACTGCAATATTCGGTGGGGCGAACGACGGGGCTCGAACCCGCGACAACCAGAATCACAATCTGGGACTCTACCAACTGAGCTACGTCCGCCACTGAAGACTTAGATTATAGCTTTTGAGCTAAAACCCTGTCAAAAATGGCTTAGATGGGCGATTTAGGCTCCTTCAAACTCAAAAGCAGCCCAATCCCCCAGGGTCAGACTGGCATCGATAAAGAAGTCCACAATAGCGGCCTTACTTTGGACTTTAGCCAAGGCATGGTGGTCAGAAAGGCGCTGGCGCCAGTAACGCGAACCCGCCCTGCCATGAGCTAAGCCCAAAATATGACGGGTAAAGGCACCGATATAAAAAGGCTTCTCTTTAGCGCGACATTCATCAAACCAGGCTTGGACTTGTTTCACTAACGCAATCTGAATACGGTGCCATTCCGTCTCACTAAAAAGATAGCCAGCAGCGTCACCATGAGTCTTGATCATGTCATCCCAACCCAGCAACATTGCAGGGAAATGATAGGCCGCTCTGCCCACCATAAAGCCATCAAAGTCATCCCAGTGACCAGCAATTTGTTCATTGCTTTCTAGTCCGCCATTGAGCAATACCTTCAGGCTCGGAAATTGCTTTTGCGCATCCAGGCGAAGCTTTGCAGCAACCTCATAACGTAATGGTGGTTTACTACGATTTTCTTTTGGGGATAAACCTTTGAGCACAGCATTGCGAGCGTGGATAGTTACCTGGCTCGCACCAGCATCCGCTACGGCAAGAATAAAGTTCAGAGCAAATTGATAATCTGCTTCAGAATTCGCGGCGTCCATAGAATCTAAACCAAGACGATGCTTTACAGTGATCGGAGTATCTACAGCCGCCTTCATTGCTTTGACGCAATCGGCAACGAGTTGTGGCTCAGCCATTAAGCAAGCACCAAAGGCGCCGCGCTGAACGCGCTCAGAAGGACAACCGCAGTTGAGATCAATCTCGTCATAGCCCCACTGCCGAGCCAACTCTGCAGCTTTAGCCAAATCTGATGGCTCCGATCCACCCAACTGAAGAACAACCGGATGCTGCTCTTGCGAATAATCCAAATGACGCGGCACATCCCCATGAATGAGTGCACCAGTAGTAACCATCTCGGTATAGAGCACAGCATCTTTAGTCAGAGAACGATGAAAAGAACGACAATGACGGTCGGTCCACTCCATCATTGGGGCAACGGCTAGTCGTTTAGCAGGCTTTACAGTCATACGCGTTTCAAGCAAGCACTCTTGGGCTAGCAAAGGATCTTTCTTGCCCTGTTATCGGGTCTTTGAAATGAATCTCTTTTGCTAAGAGTTGCAAGGGTTTGGAAAAGTCCAAATCATACTCTTGATAGGGGGTCAGGATTGGGTAGATTTGATCATGCCGAATAGGAATACCCAGGCTATTAAGATGACAACGCAATTGGTGCTTCTTGCCGCTACCCGGAGTTAGGCGGTACTTCGCCCAGGGCTTGCTTACTTCAAGTAATTCAATCAAGGTATCAGCATTGGGCTCGCCCTCTACTTCCTCCATCTGCAGGAAATGCTCAGATTCCTCCAGCCTGCTTTGATAAGTCATCGGCAATTGATTGATGAGGTCTTCAGAGTATGGCGCAATCGCCTCATAGACTTTTTTGACTGCGCGATCCCTAAACAAGTTTTGATATTGAGCTCTTTGATTTGGATTCACAGAGAAGATCACTAGGCCTGCCGTATCGCGATCAATCCGATGCATCGGACTCAGATTTTGAATACCCGTTTTTTTCTTTAGGCGATTTAATAGCGTTTGATGCAAATAAAGACCACTAGGTGTTACCGGTAAAAAATGGGGTTTATCTGCCACCAGAATATATTCATCCTGAAATAGAACTGTTTCATCAAAAGGTATTTCCGGTTCTCTAGCCAAGCGCCTGAAATACAGCAAGTGGATATTAGGAATATAGGCAGCATCCGCAGCAAGTGCCTCACCCTCTTGATTAAATATCAGACCTTCTGCAAAACGCGCTTCCCACTCACCCTGATCAACATGCGGGAAGGTGGTGATAAAGAAATCCAACAGACAGGCATGATCTTGCCCAGCAGGCAAAAACACCATAGATGAGGAGACGCCTTCAGCATTGACTTTCATTTGCACTAGATTATCCACCTCCGCCTGGGCAAATAATAGAATCCAAAAGCATCCAGAATGAAACCCCTCTAAAATGAGCTGGGATGTACAAAAGAACTAAAAAATTCATAGACAATGCTTGAACTCTCCGCTTTCGATCTCGGCCTCTTGCTGGCCTGCGCCCTATTTGCAGGCTTGGTCGATTCCATTATTGGCGGCGGTGGAATGATTCAAGTGCCGGCCCTTTTTGCAGCCCTTCCAGGCTTTCCACCAGCCACCTTGCTATCAGTGAATAAGTTTGGCTCTATCGTAGGAACAATTGGTTCGGCCATTCAGTACAGTCGAGCCAATAAGAGTCCTTGGGGCTTGGTAATCATCTCCTCTTCCTGCGCTTTTTTTGCTTCGGTTGCAGGGGCTTACCTTGTGACTCAATTGCCAACTGAATGGCTTAGGGGTGCCCTGCCATTTTTATTGCTGGCACTACTGATCTTTAACATTAAATCGAATGCAGGCCTAGTGCATGCGCCTAAGCATGAGCATCGCAAACAAAAAGCGATCGCGTCTACTGGTGCCGGCATTATTGGTTTTTATGACGGCTTTCTGGGGCCTGGAGCAGGTGCTTTTTATAAGCTCTTCTACACCCGTGTACTAGGATTTGATTTTTTGCGGTCTGCAGCACCGGCAAAGTGCCTGAACATTGCCTCCAATTTAGGTGCGCTATGTGTGTTTTTCTATCTTGGCTATTTTGACTGGCAACTGGGCCTACTAATGGCCGGCGCCAACCTGATAGGGGGTCAAATTGGCACTAAGATTGCACTGAAGCATGGCAATTCCTTTATTCGTAAGGGCTTCTTTATTCTAGTAAGCATTCTCATCGTCAAGACCTTCTACGATGCCTTTCTGAAATAAGCACAGAATCTATATATCAATAGATTACTAGGTTATTCGTAGATTTATGGCAATTTTCATAGTAAATTAGTCATATGCAGGTGCAGTTTATTAACTATAAATAGAGGGACAAATGAAAATACTTTTACCAGTCGACGGCTCAAAATCTTCACTCAATGCAGCCAAGTATGTTGGGAAGCTAGCTAAAGATTTGCGCAGCAAATGCACCGTAACCTTGATTAGCGTCCATGACGATATTGGCCTGGGTCATGTCAAGCAGTTTGTGGCTAATAGCGTCATCGATGACTACCTCCGTGAAGTGAGCGAGAAAGATCTCAAGGCAGCCCAAAAGGCGCTTGATACTGCTGGGGTTAAACATAATATGGTGATTAAGCGTGGCAACATTGCCAAGGAAATTATTGCCTTGGCCAATAAAGAAAAGTTTGATCTTATCGTCATGGGCTCAAAAGGTCGCAGTGGTATTGTTGACGCCATGATGGGCTCTGTTGCTCAGAGAGTCAGCAACACAGCCAAACAAGCTGTTTTATTAGTTAAATAAGTATTGAGGTTAATCAATAGATTAACTTCAATAGGCCGTCCCTGTGACGGCCTTTTTGATGGGTTACTAAATGAGTATTTTGCTTCTCTTGCTCGCTCCAGGAATTTTTGCCATCTACTGGCTGATCCGCCTGCAGATATGCCTTTCTAGAGCTCGCTATCTCGTAGATACCTACGGTATGGATCGTAAAAAATTGCAGAAGTTATCCTGCAAGGAGCTCAAGAAGCTCCGGATATCGATTGATGAGCTTAGACACGCCAATGATGCTTTTGCTTTAGAGAATCTTGTTAGGTCATTTAGAGCATAGCCAATAATCATTCGAAAATAGCTGATACTCAGACTAGGTGTAATTCGACTCTCTTACCTAAGGCAGCAGCATACTTTCGGAGCGTACTTAAACTTGGGGAGTGCTTTCCAGTTGCCAAAGAGCTTTCGAGCCTTGCTATAGCAGGAGCTTGTGTACCCATTCTGCGAGCCACTTCAGCCTGAGATAAACCTGCGGCTTTACGAGCCTGCAGTATTTCATCAAGAATAGCAAACTCCTCTTTATTTAAACGCTCGACTTCAGCCTTGACTGCTGGATTTTTTAACATCTTGCTAACTGCTTGTTTATGGGTCAATGTCTTTGTCTTCATAATTTCACTTCCCTCATTCTCAACTTAGCCAGCCTTAATTCTTTATTGGGAGTTTTCTGCGATTTCTTAATAAAGCTATGCAACATCACAATCTCCCGCTCCACCACGGTACAAAAGAAAACTCTTGCAATCCCCTCAATACCCTTTAGCCTAAGCTCAAATAAACCACTTCCAAACGAATCGGTATGTGGCAAACCTAAATGCGGCCCATATTCAATCATCCGCTGTGTCAAAGCAATGTAGCGTGCCTGCAAAGAAATAGGTAAATCAAAAATTTGCTCCAATACATCGGGGCTGTAATAGCTAATGGTGTAGGTCATTCAATGATGCTAACAAATATGTTATCATCAAACAACCATGTTGCGCAAGGGCCATCCAATAGCGAGGGTATGTAGACCTCACGAATCTTAAGAGGCTAAATGGCCCTTTGATTTACCCGCTTAGATAATTCCTCGGCAGACTCTTTTCGTTCGCTGTAGCGATCTGTCAAGTATTCACTAATTCCACGAGTCAATAATGTGAACTTATAGAGCTCTTCCATGACATCCACCACGCGATCATAGAAGGAGGATGGTTTCATGCGCCCGTCCTCTTCAAACTCCGCAAAAGCCTTGGCAACTGATGATTGATTGGGGATGGTAATCATCCTCATCCATCGGCCCAAGATACGCATTTGATTGACAGCATTAAAGGATTGCGATCCTCCACAAACCTGCATTACAGCCAAAGTCTTACCCTGAGTTGGTCTCACAGCACCATCCGCTAGTGGAATCCAATCAATCTGCGTTTTTAAGAGTCCAGTCATCGCGCCATGTCGCTCTGGTGAAGTCCAAACCATACCCTCTGCCCATAAAGCCAGTTGACGTAACTCCTGTACCTTTGGATGGCTATCAGGTGCGCTATCAACCAAAGGTAGTCCAGTAGGGTCAAATATTTTGACCTCCCCACCCATCGCGGTTAATAATCTGGCCGCTTCAAAAGTCAGAAGTCTACTAAAGGATCTCTCACGCAGTGATCCGTAGAGCAATAAAAATTTAGGCGCATGATCAATAGAGCTTGTGCTAAGTTTTTCAATTTCAGGAATCTGAAAAAGATCCTCCACTAGAGATGGGAATTGGAGCGGGGATTCAAACATTTAAGCTTTTTCCTTTTTGAAAAAACTTTCTTTAAACCACAAAGCCACCGTCACTAGACCAATCATGATGGGCACCTCAACCAAGGGGCCTATGACCGCAGCAAAGGCAGCTCCAGAATTGATACCGAATACTGCAATTGCTACCGCAATAGCCAACTCAAAATTATTACTTGAAGCGGTAAACGACAGCGTGCAGCAGCGTTTGTAATCAATCCCCATCTTGCTAGTCACAAAGAAAGTCAGCAAGAACATGATGAGGAAGAACACGAGCAATGGAACAGCGATAGTGACGACATCCATTGGAAGCGTTAAGATCACCCCGCCTTTAAGGCTAAACATCACGACAATGGTAAAGAGCAACGCAATTAAAGTGATCTTGCCAATACGCGGTACAAACTGCTCGTGATAATGCGCTTTAGTCATGAACTTGAGCATCACCACCCTTGTCAATATTCCAGCAATACAGGGGATGCCCAAGTAGATAAAGACACTCTCAGCAATCTGCCCCATACCTACACTGATATTCGAGCCAGCCAGGCCAAAGTATGGTGGCAGCACAGTGAGGAAGAAATAGGCATAGACACTAAAAAACAGTACCTGGAAGATCGCATTAAATGCCACCAAGCCGGCAGCATATTCAGCAGATCCTTTGGCCAGATCATTCCAAATAATCACCATCGCAACACAAGGTGCAATACCAATCAAAATGAGGCCGGCCATATATTCAGGTTGGTCAGGTACAAAAGTAATCGCCAAAAAGAACATTAAGGTAGGCGCAATAATCCAATTCATCAAAATAGAGATGGCAAAGATACGCTTATCTTTAAATACGTCAGGCAAGTCTTCGTAACGAACCTTAGCAAAGGGTGGGTACATCATCAATATCAAACCAATAGCAATTGGAAGATTTGTAGTGCCGACCTGAAAAGAGTTAATAAACCCCTCAACACCAGGAATGAAATGGCCTAAGGCAATACCGACTGCCATTGCCACAAAAATCCAGACCGTTAAATAGCGATCCAGGAACGAGAGTTTTTTAGTAATGGAGCTCATGCTTTGCTATGAATTTCTTTAAGGCTCATGGAGTCGAGTTTTTCTAGTGGCATTGCAGCCAAAATATCTAAGCGTCTTTTAAGTCCATTCTTCACCTCATGAAATGCTGCCCTCTTCTCTAAATCAGTACCCTGTACTTGTGATGGGTCAGGAAAGCCCCAATGCGCAGTAGCAGGCTTACCGGGCCAGAATGGGCAAACCTCGCCAGCTGCGTTATCGCAAACTGTCACAATAAAATCCATCTTGGGTGCATCTTCTAGACCAAACTCATCCCAACTCTTTGACCTCAACAGAGTGCGATCCATACCCAGCTCCTCTGCAATATCTGCTGCAATCGGATTAACGCTTGTGCCTGGTGTTGAGCCTGCTGAATAACCTACAAACTTACCGCTGGGATGGGTGGATGCTAATGCCTCACCTAGTACCGAGCGAGCAGAGTTATGGGTGCATAAGAAAAGAATGTTGTACTGTTTCATTAGGCTTTGACCTTCTTAACGGTTTTAGTGGTTTTACATGGCTTACCACCGCAGCAGTTCGCCAAGAGAAATTGACTCAGTTCTTCGATCATTCCTGGATTTGGACGATAGATGAGGTTGCGACTTTGGCGCTCAACCGTAATGAGATTGGCTTGGTAAAGCTCTTTTAGATGAAAGCTGAGTGTCGCATTGGGTATGCCCAGCATTTCATGGATTTGCGATGGCAACAAGCCCTGATCCCCTTTTTGAACAATCAGACGATATACGTTTAAACGGGATTCTTGTCCTAAGGCAATCAGCGCTTGGATAGCTTCGGTGTTTTTCATATTTCCATAATAATCGAACTATATTACAAATTGATGACTACGGCGCCACAAAACCATAACGCACCATTACTTGCTTAGACTTAGGCTCTTGCAGGTAAAGGTAAAAATCTTTAGCGCTTGGGGCGGTATTTTTGATCAGGGCCATCTTTTGCCTTAAGGGCTTATGCAGATGATCTGGTATCAATACAGAGTTAGATTGAGATTGCACCTGGGGTGATATGGCTAGAGATAAGGCTGAAATTGCAAAATCTGCCGAACCAGTTAAGGCAAACGTCGTTGCTTGAGAAATGTTTTCCCCAAACACTAGCTTAGCTTGAGCTTGATCCCAGACCCCCATGCTAATGAGATATTCTTTTGCGGCCCTGCCATATGGCGCATGATCTGGATTGGCTATGGCAATTTTCCTGGCCTCCCTAATCGCTCTTATCAACCCCTCTTTATCTGAGCTGAGCTTAATGGAGCCGCTTTTTTTCTCCAGTAGAACAATTCTGCCGATAGCATATAAACTTCCCTTGTCTACCGTTAGGCCATTCTTATTTAAGTCATCTACATAAGCCTCATCAGCAGACATGAATAAGCTAAAAGGTGCACCATTTTTGATTTGCTGCCACAGGACACCTGAAGAACCAAATACCAGCTTCACATCTTGGCCTTTATCGGCCTTATAGCTGGCGGCAATCTCCTCTAGAGCAAACTTCAGATCTGAGGCCGCAGCTACCGTTGGCGCAGTTTGAGCGATGGAGATGGCGCCATAAAGAGCCAGCAAGCTTAAAAAAATACTTTTAATCATGGTCGTTTCAATTCTCTATTACTCATCATTGCTTAGTGTAGCGAGTTTTAGTTTTTGAGTTTTAGCCTTTGAGTTTTCGCAAGGCATCCGCCATTGCATTATTCATTGGGGGCGCAGATCTTCTATCTTCCTGCGGCCTTCTCGGTTCTGAGCTTCGTGGGGTGCCTGGGCGATTGCCTCTTTGCTCGGGTTTTGCGCCTGCGGATGCTTTTGGAGCCTCATCAGACAGTCGCATTGTCAATGCAATCCGCTTACGCTTCTCATCCACCTCCAGCACTTTGACCTTAACAACTTGCCCCGCTTTAACGACGGTGTGCGGATCTTTCACAAAGGTATTGGCTAATGCAGAGATATGCACAAGGCCGTCTTGATGAACGCCAATATCCACGAATGCGCCAAAGGCTGCAACGTTAGTCACGACACCTTCCAAGATCATATCCGCCTTGAGATCACTGATTTTTTCTACGCCATCTTTAAATGTTGCTGTGGTGAACTCTGGACGCGGATCACGACCTGGCTTTTCTAATTCCTTGATGATGTCGGTGACGGTAGGAAGACCAAATTTCTCATCGGCATACTTTTCTGGGCTAAGTCCCTTCAGAATAGTTGCATCACCAATTACCTCTTTGACGCCCTTCTGAATGTCTTTCAGAATCTTCTCCACTAATGGATAGGATTCTGGATGGACTGCTGACGCATCTAATGGATCTTTACCATTCATGATGCGCAAGAAACCTGCAGCCTGCTCAAAAGTCTTCTCACCCAAGCGTGGCACGCTACGCAAATCTGCACGCGTCTGAAAGGCCCCATGGCTATCTCGGTAAGTGACGATCCCTTCGGCAACCGTACTACTGAGACCCGAAACCCTTGCTAACAGAGGTGCTGATGCTGTATTCACATCAACGCCGACCGCATTCACACAATCCTCTACGACTGCTACCAATGACTTGGCTAGCTGGGTCTGCATCACATCATGCTGATACTGGCCCACACCAATCGACTTAGGATCAATCTTTACCAACTCCGCTAAAGGATCTTGCAATCTTCTGGCAATCGATACTGCACCACGCAAAGATACATCCATACCAGGTAATTCTTTTGAGGCGTATTCAGAGGCTGAATAGACCGATGCCCCTGCTTCAGAGACCACAATCTTCGTGAGCTTGAGTTCTGGCTTGGCTTTGATTAAATCTTGCGCCAATTTATCGGTCTCGCGCGATGCAGTGCCATTGCCGATGGAGATTAAGGTTGCTTGATGCTTTTCTGCCAACTTAGCAAGCGTGTGCAATGAGCCATCCCAATCATTCTTAGGCTGGTGTGGGTAAATGACATCGGTATCAACTACCTTACCAGTGGCGTCGACTACAGCAACCTTTACACCTGTTCTCATGCCCGGATCTAGGCCAATAGTGACCTTTGGCCCTGCAGGAGCAGCTAGAAGTAGATCTTTGAGGTTACGAGCAAAGACATTGATCGCTTCAGCCTCAGAGCGTTCACGCAACGCACTCATCAATTCAGACTCCAAATGCATGGAGCACTTAATACGCCAAGTCCAGCGCACAGTCTCCGCTAACCACTGATCAGCAGGACGGCCTTCATTTTTAATCTTGAATTGATTGGCTATGCGGGATTCACAAGGATTATGTGGCGCATCCCATCTGGGCTTTTCTTCTTCGGTATCCAGACGTAGATTAACCATCAGCATTTGTTCGCGACGACCTCTAAATAAAGCTAAGGCGCGATGTGACGGAATTGCCGCGATAGGTTCGGAGTAATCAAAGTAATCCGCGAACTTCTCACCCTCTTGCTCTTTACCAGCAATGACCTTGGATTCCACAACGCCATGTTCTTGCAAGTAAGTTCGAAGCGACTGCACCAGACCGGCATCTTCAGCAAAGCGCTCCATCAAAATCTGACGGGCACCTTCCAGAGCAGCTTTGGTATCAACTACGCCAGGGTTCTCACCTTGATCGGATGTAAATGCTTCTTTGAGATATTTAGCGGCCTCCACTTCGGGATCCAGCATAGGATTGGCCAATAAATCATTTGCTAGAGGTTCTAAACCGGCCTCTAGGGCAATTTGCGCTTTAGTGCGTCGCTTAACCTTATATGGAAGATAAAGGTCTTCTAAACGCGTTTTATCCTCAGCTAACATAATGGACTTGAGCAACTCTGGCGTCATCTTGCCCTGCTCTTCAATTGAAGCAACAATCGCTTTACGGCGCTCCTCTAGCTCGCGCAAATAACCCAGGCGATCCTCTAGCAAACGCAATTGAGTGTCGTCTAAACCACCAGTGACTTCCTTACGGTAACGCGCAATAAAGGGGACTGTTGCGCCCTCATCCATTAAGGCAATAGCAGCAGCTACTTGGGCAGGTTTAGCGGATAACTCTTGGGCAAGGCGTTGTTCAATGGATGGCAGCATGAGGATCTATTTTTTTACTATTATTTTTGGAATATGGATTTCAATGAAGAACAAAAGCCACCCGGAGGTGACTTTTGTTGTGCAGCTAGAAGAAGCTTAATCGCGTGAAGCTTTCTTACGCTCATGCTCCTTGAGATAACGCTTACGAATACGAATACTCTTCGGTGTTACTTCTACCAATTCATCATCATCGATAAATTCAACAGCGTATTCGAGGTTCATAGCGATTGGTGTTACTAAACGAACTGCTTCGTCAGTACCAGAAGCGCGAACGTTGGTTAATTGCTTACCTTTAATTGGGTTCACAACCAAGTCATTGTCACGGCTATGAATACCGATCACCATACCTTCATACAAAGGATCGCCAGGGCTTACAAACATACGGCCGCGGTCTTGTAACTTCCACAAAGCGTAAGCAACTGCTTCGCCATCATCTTGACTGATCAATACGCCGTTATGACGCTCACCCAAGATACCGTCTTTTGCAGGCGCATAAGAATCAAATGTGTGGCTCATTAAACCGTTACCGCGAGTCATGGTCATGAAATCGCCTTGGAAGCCTATCAAACCACGCGCAGGAATACGATACTCAAGACGTGTACGACCTTTACCGTCGCTCACCATGTCCAGCAATTCGCCTTTACGCTTGCCCAAGTCTTCCATCACGGCGCCTTGAGTGGTGTCTTCTACGTCAACTGTTAAGTTCTCGTACGGCTCCATCTTCACACCATCTACCTCGTGGAATACCACGCGTGGACGGGAAACTGCCAACTCGTAACCTTCACGACGCATTGTTTCTACCAAGATGGTGAGGTGCAATTCGCCGCGGCCTGACACTTCAAATACGGTGTCATCATCAGTCTCTTTGACACGCAAAGCCATATTGGATTTCAATTCGCGATCTAAACGCTCACGAATCTGACGGCTAGTAACGAACTTGCCTTCACGACCAGCCAATGGGCTAGTGTTCACCATGAAGTTCATCGTCAAAGTAGGCTCGTCAATCTTGAGCATTGGCAATGCTTCTGGAACATCTGGAGCACAGATCGTTGTTCCAATCGCTAAATCTTCAATACCGTTTACCAGTACGATGTCACCCGCTTGAGCTTCATCTACCAATTCACGTTCTAAGCCACGGAATTTCAATACTTGATTAATACGGCCCTTACGTTGAACGCCATCTGGGCCATCCATAAACACCACATCCATCAAAGGCTTCACAGTTCCGCGGTTTACACGGCCAACGCCGATCTTACCTACGTAAGTGCTGTACTCAATAGAGGTAATTTGTAACTGCAAAGGACCTTCTGGATTGTCATCGCGCACTGGAACATGCTTGAGCACAGTGTCAAACAATGGACGCATGTCGCCTTCGCGGACATCATCCGTCAAACCAGCATAGCCGTTCAGGCCAGATGCGTATACCACTGGGAAATCCAACTGCTCTTCTGTAGCGCCCAGCTTGTCAAACAATTCAAAAGTGGCATTGATCACGTAGTCTGTGCGAGCACCTGGACGGTCAACCTTATTAATCACCACAATTGGCTTCAAACCAAGGGCCAAGGCTTTCTTGGTTACGAAGCGAGTTTGTGGCATTGGGCCTTCAACCGCATCAACCAAGAGCAAAACACCGTCAACCATGGAGAGCACACGCTCTACTTCACCACCGAAGTCGGCGTGTCCCGGTGTGTCTACGATGTTGATGTGTGTGCCGTCATACTCAACCGCACAGTTCTTAGACAAAATAGTAATGCCACGCTCTTTTTCCAAGTCGTTTGAGTCCATGACGCGTTCGGTCATTTTTTCATTAGAACGGAATGTGCCAGATTGGCGTAAGAGTTGGTCAACCAAAGTAGTTTTACCGTGGTCAACGTGGGCGATGATAGCGATATTACGAAGTGCGCGTTTAGTCATGTGAAGCTTCTAAAGTTAAGAATATGAAATTCGGGTTAGTTAAGGTTAAGAAATCGATCAGTAAAAAATTAATGGGCAGAAGAAATCAAACGCTTAGGATGTAAAACCCCAGAACGCCAATCTCCAGTGCCAATAAAGTTATGCGGAGCAGCAGTTGCACGATAGATGCGCACTAGCGCTTCTATCGAAGGTACATTGAGCGGGACTCGTTGACCCATCTCTAATCGTTTTGCTTGCTGCTCGTCTACAGTTAAGTGCGGCAGCGTTTGTAAAAGTGCATCTACTGGCAAGATATAACTAGAACTATCTTGCAAGCCCTTCTGAATTGATTCGATTGTGAATGACTGCTCTAAATTGAGGTGCCCTACTTCTGTACGACGTAGGCCAACCAAATGAGCACCGCAACCCAATGCTTTGCCAATATCTTCCGCCAATACGCGAATATAAGTACCTTTGCTGCAGCTGACTTCTAATGTAGCTTCAGGCCAATTGACATTAGTCCAACGAATTGCATGAATCGTAATATCTCGTGGAGCGCGCTCTAACTCAACACCGGCACGCGCGTATTCATATAAAGGTTTGCCATCACGCTTGAGCGCGGAATACATTGGCGGAACCTGACTAATGGGGCCACTAAATGCGGGTAGCAATGAGTCTAGTGCTAGCTTCAGAGCAACTTCATCCGCAAATACTGGGAGCGGCAACTCTTCAATGACTAGACCTTCAGCATCACCAGTATCAGTGCGCTGACCAAATTTCACTTGAGCGATATAGGTTTTATCGGCCTCTAATAAATCCTGAGAATACTTAGTAGCCTCACCTAGACAAATCGGAAGCAAACCAGTAGCCATTGGATCTAATGTACCAGTGTGCCCAGCTTTTTCTGCATTGAATGCACGCTTGACAGCAGTGACTGCACCTTGCGAGCTCATGCCAGCAGGTTTATCAAGTAAAACTACGCCATCGATACGTACAGACATGGAATTTATGCGTTCTCGTCTTTGCGATCACTATCCACCGCTTGATCAATTAAGCGCGACATCTCAATGCCATGCTCAACAGAACTGTCGTAGTGGAAATGCAGAGTTGGCACAGTATGAATGTGCAAACGCTTAAATAATAAAGAATGAAGATAGCCCGCCTTATCCTGCAAAGCCTTTAATGCCACTTCAGGCTCAGCACCTAAGACGGTAAAGAAGACTTTTGCGTGCGCCAAATCCGGCGTGAGTTCAATACTTTGTAAAGTAATCAAACCCAAGCTTGGGCTACGCAATTCGCGAGGAATGAGCTCGGCCAGGTCTCGCTGAATTTGATCGGCGAGACGCTGGTTACGATGAGGGCTAGTTTTATGCATTAACTCAATAGCTCTTACAGTGTTCTAGCGACTTCAGTCACTTCAAACGCTTCGAGTTGATCACCTTCTTTGATGTCGTTATAGCCTTTTAATGACAGACCACACTCAACACCGGCGCGAACTTCTTTTGCATCATCTTTAAAGCGCTTGAGAGAATCCAACTCACCAGTCCAGATCACTACGTTGTCACGCAAGAGGCGGACACTAGAGGTACGCTTAACAACACCGTCGAGCACCAAGCAACCTGCAATTGCGCCAACTTTAGATACCAGGAAGACTTGACGAATCTCCACCATACCGGTGATTTCTTCTTTCTTGTCTGGTGTCAACATGCCGCTTAAGGCTGCCTTCACTTCATCCACTGCGTCATAAATAATGTTGTGATAACGAATATCCACACCATTGTTCTCGGCTAACTTACGCGCTGCACCATCTGCACGGGAGTTAAAGCCAATAATGACCGCCTTAGAGGCAACCGCTAAGTTAACGTCAGTCTCAGTAATACCACCCACCGCTGCGTGAACGATTTGAACCTTCACCTCTGCAGTAGAGAGCTTTTGCAATGACTGTGACAAGGCTTCTTGAGAGCCCTGTACGTCTGCCTTGATGATCAAAGGCAACAACTTCGCTTCAATCGCACCCTCTTCCATGTTTTCCATCATGGTTTCGAGTTTGAATGCTTGCTGTTTAGCCAACTTCACATCACGGAACTTACCTTGACGGAAGAGTGCGATCTCACGCGCTTTACGCTCGTCAGGAACGACTTGCACTGCTTCACCTGCTGCAGGAACTTCAGATAAACCTTGGATCTCTACAGGGATAGATGGGCCAGCTTCGTTACATGGCTTGCCGTTTTCATCCAACATCGCACGAACACGACCGTAGGTTGAGCCAGCCAACAGCATGTCACCACGCTTGAGCGTGCCAGACTGAACCAAAATAGTCGCCACAGGACCGCGACCCTTATCCAAACGCGCCTCAATCACGAGACCTTGCGCAGGAGCATCTTTCGCTGCCTTGAGCTCCAAAATTTCTGCTTGCAAAAGTACGTTCTCAAGCAAGGCATCAATACCGTCACCCGTTTTAGCAGAGACGCCAATAAATGGCACATCACCACCGTACTCTTCTGGAACCACTTGCTCAGCAACCAACTCAGTTTTAACGCGCTCTAAGTTCGCCTCTGGTTTATCAATCTTATTAATTGCGACAACAATCGGAACGCCACCAGCTACTGCGTGAGCAATCGCTTCTTTTGTTTGTGGCATGACACCGTCATCAGCTGCAACAACCAAGATCACAATATCCGTTGCTTTAGCACCACGAGCACGCATTGCCGTAAAGGCTTCGTGACCCGGAGTGTCGAGGAAGGTAATCATGCCGCGTGGAGTTTCAACGTGATAAGCACCAATGTGCTGAGTAATGCCGCCAGCTTCGCCAGTAGCAACTTTGGCTGCACGAATCTTATCGAGTAAAGATGTTTTACCGTGGTCAACGTGACCCATGACAGTAACAACTGGTGGGCGTGGCAATAGCTCTGCGTCGTGGCCTGTAATACCAAGATCTAAATCTGGATCATCTAACTTAGCAGCATGCGCCGTATGGCCCATCTCTTCTACGATGATCATGGCAGTATCTTGATCCAAGATCTGGTTGATCGTTACCATCTGACCCATACCCATCAAGAGCTTAATCACTTCGGCACTCTTCACGGCCATTGCATGAGCTAACTCTGCAACGGTAATAGTTTCAGGAACATGAACATCACGTACAACTGGTTCTGTTGGAACTTGGAAGTTGGTATCGACGTTGGCTTCTGCAATTTGACGTTGCTTTCTTCTGCCGCCGCCTGAACGCCAACCACCTACGCCACCAGAGCTGTCGCCACGAGTCTTGAGACCGCCTGGTTTCTTGGCGCCCTCTTCTTGCCAAGTGGATGAGGTCTCTGCAGACTTAATCGTCTTGCCACCAACCTTAGCAACTGCCTTTTTCTTATCATCAGCACCTTCAGCCTTGGCAGGCTTATGAAGAGTGCCTTTTTTCGCTTCTTCAGCAGCAATTTCACTTGGAGCCTTCAAGACACGTGCAGGCGTGCTCATCATGTCGCGAATCGCTAAAGCTTCTGCTTCAGCCGCGGCACGACGTTTTGTAATGTCAGCTAACTGAGCTTTATTGGCATCAGCGACGTCTTTGGCAGCTTTATCAGCTTGAGCTTTCTTGTCAGCAGCTTTTGCAGCGGCTGCAGAACCATCATCATCTGACTTGACTGCTTTCTCAGCAACAGGCTCAGCTGCACTTGCAGCAGCTGCAGCGTCAGCTTCTTTTTGGCGAGCATCCTCTGCCGCTTTCATTTCCGCTTCTTGACGAGCCAATAACTCAGCTTGACGAGTTGCTTCAGCTGCGCGCTTTTCCAACTCTTCAGCAGAGAGGATAGGTTTAGCAGGTGCTGCAGGAGCAACTTCTTTAGCTGCTGGAGCTGCCGTCTCTTCAGGAGCTTTATCTCCCGCTTTAACTAGTACACGCTTTTTACGAACCTCAACCTGTACGGTACGAGTGCGTCCAGCAGAGTCTGCTTGACGAATCTCCGAGTTTTCGCGCTTGATTAAAGTAATTTTTTTACGACTACCCGTATCTGCACTGCCATGCTCTTTTTGCAAATGCTCAAGCAGGACAGTCTTGTCCTTCTCGGTAATGCTGTCGTCCTCAGAACCTTTTTCGATACCGGCCGCCTTCAATTGCTCCAGAAGGTCTGGCGCGGTACGTTTTAATTCTTTAGCGAGTACTTTTACTGTTGTTGCCATGCACTACTTCCTCTCATGAAGTAAACCAATGTTCGCGCGCTTTCATGATGAGCGTTTTCGCGGTTTCTTCGTCAATTTGTGTCGCCTCAACTAGCTCATCAACAGCCAGTTCAGCTAAGTCGTCACGGGTATGAACTTGATTGTCAGCAAGCTTAGCAATCAGTTCAGTGGTCATTCCCTCAAGGGAACGTAAATCTTGTGAGACTTCGCCAACGCGCTCTTCTTTAGCCAATTCCATGGTCAAGAGGGAGTCGCGTGCACGAGTACGCAATTCATTTACAGTGTCTTCGTCGAAAGAATCAATTTCCAACATTTCAGAGAGAGGTACATAAGCAACCTCTTCCAAGGTATTAAAACCTTCTTCAATCAAGATGTCGGCAACTTCTTGGTCAACGTCCAATTTATCCATAAACAATTGACGTACAGAAGCAGCTTCTTTTTCAGTTTTCTCAGCAGACTCTTCAGGAGTCATGATGTTGATCTGCCAACCAGTCAATTCACTAGCTAGGCGAACGTTCTGTCCGCTACGGCCAATCGCAATTGCCAAATTCTCTTCATCAACCACCACATCCATGGCATGACGCTCTTCGTCAACCACGATAGAAGACACTTGAGCTGGAGCCAAGGCGCCAATCACAAACTGCGCTGGATCTTCAGACCACAATACGATGTCCACTGCTTCGCCAGCTACTTCGTTACGAACTGCAGTAACGCGTGTGCCACGAACGCCAACGCAAGTACCGATTGGATCGATACGCTTATCGTAAGTAATCACCGCAATTTTTGCGCGGATACCAGGGTCACGAGCTGCGCCCTTAATCTCCAATAAACCCTGCTCCATCTCTGGAACTTCGTTCTCAAACAACTTGATCAAGAAATCAGGGCAAGTACGTGAGAGTTCGATCTGTGGGCCACGGGCTTCACGATCCACCTTGAGGATATAAGCACGTACGCGGTCACCAGAACGCAGATTCTCTTTTGGAATCATTTGATCGCGACGCAACAAAGCTTCGACACGGCCTGATTCAATAATCAAACCATTCTTATCAGCACGCTTCACGGTACCGGTCATGACTTTTTCGCCACGCTCAAGGTAGTCGTTCAAAATCTGCTCACGCTCAGCATCACGAATACGCTGCAATATCACTTGCTTAGCGGCTTGTGCACCGATACGGCCAAAGGCTAAAGATTCGATTTGCTCTTCGATGTATTCGCCAACTTCCATGTCGGGGAATTGCTCGAGGGCTTCAAAATGCAGAATTTCTTTATCTGGCTCTTGGAGACCCGCTTCATCAGGAACAACCAACCAGCGACGGAAGGTTTCGTATTCACCAGACTCGCGATCAATCGATACACGAATATCCACATCTTCTGTCGGATAACGCTTCTTAGTGGCTGATGCCAACGCCATTTCTAGCGCCTCAAACACAATCGCTTGATCTACGTTCTTTTCACGCGCTAAGGCGTCTGCCAACATGAGAACTTCTCGGCTCATGACTTTCTTCCTTTGAAATCAATAACAGGGACCAACCGAGTCTTATCGACCTCGGCTAAAGAAAACTCCAATTGAGATTCAGTGCCATCAGCACCTTCAAACAACAAACCAAATTTCGCATCCGGCGAATCCAACTCACCACTCAGCAAACCTTGCAACACACCACGAAACTTCTTGCGGTCACCAACGGCAACACGCAACTTCAAATCCACTTCCATTCCGGAGAAGCGCTCGTAATCCGCCGCTGACTTCACGGGACGATCTAGGCCAGGAGAAGAAATCTCTAGACGCTCAAAAGGAATGTTTTCCACTGGCAGGGTGTAGCTCAGTTGGTGACTTACCTTTTCGCAATCCTGGACATTAATCAAGCGCTCGTAATCCGGGTTTTCAATCGTGACACGCAGCAAACCTCCGGCTTCACGCTCGATATCGACTAGCGTGTACCCTAGGTTTTCTACTTCTGCAGAAATAATCCGCTGATCTTTCACGAACACCCTTCAATCCAAAACGGCAAAAAAAAATGGGCTTCAAAGCCCATATTCTCGAAATTCAGAACAGGCCGACTTACGTTGATCGCAACATCAGTCGGTAACAACTCAAAACAGCAGCGAACTGCTGTAAGACCAAAATTATAGCCGATTTAGAGGAAAACCGATAGAAATCAGAAGCTTTCGCTTGGATTTCTTGGTTTTCTAGGGCCTTTATTGAAAGGTTTGCGCCCTTTTGGTGCCCCTCGTTTAGGGCCATTTCCGGGACTTTGCGGGCTTGCCGTCACAAAAGCAGACTGTCCGTGGTGGACTTTCTTACCTTTATTACGATTTTGGCCCTGTCCACCGCCTTGACCACCCTGACCACCTGCTCCAGGGCGACCACCTTGGGTACGACCACGGAAAGGACCGCGACCTTCACTGGAACCACCGCCGCCAGGTTTACCACCCCTACTTTGATGGGTTAGGGCGCCATGGCCACTTGCCTGGGTTAAGGCATCTCGTGAACCCCAATAAGAAACTGAGGTTTGCATTGGATCAGGCTGGAAGTCTTCACTCGCAGGCGAACGGCGATCGCGACCTTGGGCATTCGGATTGCGACCCTTGTCTTGCGGCTGAGGCATTTTTAAACCTGCAAACTTCATCAGGTTATAGATACCGCCAGCCTCAATCTCCTCCCATTTGCCCCGTCTCAAGCGTGGGGGCAATAAGAAGATGCCGTAGCGAGTTCGAATTAAACGCGAAACCGTATGACCTACTGCCTCAAACATACGGCGCACTTCGCGGTTACGACCTTCCGTTAAAGCAACGTGGTACCAACGGTTTGCACCTTCCCCGCCACCCATAGAAAGACGCAAGAATTTGGCTTGACCATCGTCCAGGGTAATACCGCTCTTTAATTGAGCCATATTTTCTTGGCTCAGATCGCCCAAAATACGGACTGCGTATTCGCGCTCAACACCGTAACGAGGATGCATCAAGCGATTAGCTAACTCACCTGAAGTCGTGAATAACAACAGACCTTCAGTATTAAAGTCGAGACGCCCTACTGCAATCCAGCGTCCTTGACGTGGCTTTGGCAAACGATCAAATACTGTTGGACGACCCTCTGGATCGGACTGACTCACGATTTCACCAGAAGGCTTGTGATACATGATCACGCGTGGTGGCTTGGTTTGAATCTTGCGATGCACTGGCTTACCGTTAATGCGCACTTGATCAGTCGGACCGATACGCTGACCAATATGGGCTGGTAGTCCGTTTACAGATACGCGCCCTTGAATAATCAAGTCTTCCATATCGCGACGCGATCCCATGCCGACATCGGCCAACACCTTGTGCAACTTGACCGTGTCTTCGTCGTCAGCTTCGTCATCCAAACCATCCAAGTCTGACCAAACTTCATCACGCAAACTCAGCGGCAAATCATCGATGTTTGCAAACTGCAAACTACTCATCTCATCATCGCTAGGCGTATCGGCATCATCATCATGACGCACGCGTTGTGCGCGACGCTCAGCACCAGTCTGATGAGAAATCTCATTCTCATTAAGGCCATCAGGATTTTTAACTTCTACTACTTCAGGCGCATCCAATGCCGCGTCGAATTCTCCAGAAACGACTGAGGCAAACAAAGCCTCGCTCTCTGCTGGATTCGGTGCAAGCTTGGCGGATACATTATTGCCGCCCTCGCGCTGGCCACCGGACTCTCCGCCCTCGCGACGAGGCCGGTCTTTATTAAATGGGCGCTTCTTGTTGAATGGATGCTTGCTAGCCCCGGCACCTTGGCGGCGTGGACGACGTTGACTGCCCTCGCGCCCTTCGCCCTTCGCACCTTCTGCAGAATTAGATGCAGATTCAGGGGAGTTATCCGATATCGGTTTAATCGGAGATGAATCGTTTTCGTTATGACTTGTCATTAATAATTATTTTGTTTCGTCTGGTTTGTCTTCAGACTCTGGAGTAACTTCTTCTACTGCTTCACTTGTCTCTGCATTATTTTCTTGGGCAATGGATTCTTCGCTTGCAGACTGAATGATTGGCTGACCGTTTTCATCCAACTCAATCACGGTTTCAACCGTAGCACTCGGATCAAACTCCATGACAGCCTGTCCTAGGTGCTCAGCTGCAGCCATCGGCGCAGCGTCCTCTAACATCGGCAAGCTTTGCAAATTGGTAAGACTTAAATCATCTAAGAATTGTTTGGTGGTGGCATATAAACCTGGGCGACCCACAGTCTCTTTATGGCCGATCACCTCAACCCAACCGCGATCCTCTAACTGCTTCATGACATTACTACTCACCGCAACACCCCGAATCTCTTCGATCTCACCACGAGTAACAGGTTGACGGTAGGCAATAATCGCCAAGGTTTCCATGACTGCACGGGAATACTTTGGCGGTTTTTCTGGGGTTAAACGATCGAGGTATTCACGCATTGCTAAACGACTCTGAAAACGCCAGCCAGTCGCAATGTGAACCAACTCCATGCCTTTATCTTCCCAGGCTTTTTGAAGTTCTCCGAGCGTATCGTCAATTTCGGCAGGAGCCACATCTTCAGCAAACAAGCGCGTGAGATCAGCAACTGTCAATGGTTCTTGCGCGCACAAGAGGGCTGTTTCAATTACGCGTTTATTGTGATCATCCATAAAATTCGGGCTATCAGGCTATGACCTGATGAGGCTATAAAAATCTATTTCAATAATGGGTTGGTGGTGTTCTGGTGGCGCTATTTAGCTACTACGGGCACTTCATCTCCAAAAATCCTTCAGGGAGAGCTACCCGCGCTGAAACGAAGTCTTTTTCGCTCACCGTTTAACCATTATAAGGGAGGCTCAATACAATAGCCACATGCAAGTAAATACAGCTCCATCCCCATTCCCATCAACCGAGATGGATGCTAGACGCCGTTTTCTGGGTCTTGGCCTTGGTTTAGGGGCTCTGATTGGGGGTTCAACCCTAGCTGGATGCAGTCTCACGGGTAATCGCAAGCCTGTAGTTGGCTTAGCACTCGGTGCAGGAGCGGCCAGAGGCTTTGCCCATGTGGGCGTTATCAAGGCCTTAGAGGCTCAGGGCATTCGGCCGGATATCGTGGTCGGTAGCAGTGCCGGAAGCGTTATTGCAGCACTACTTGCCTCTGGGGCAAGCGGCAATGACCTGAATCGACTCGCACTCAATCTGGATGAAGCAACAATCGCCGATTGGGGGCTTCCTTTTGCCGGAAGATTTGGCGGCCTGATTAAAGGGGATGCCCTGCAGAATATGGTCAATCGTGAGGTGCAGAATAAATCGATTGAGCAAATGCGCATCCCTCTAGGCATTGTGGCGACCGAGTTGCAGTCAGGCAAAGGCATTTTGTTTCGCTCCGGCAATACAGGTCTAGCGGTGCGTGCGTCGTGCAGCGTTCCAGGCGTATTCCAGCCTGCAGTCATCAGCGGCAAAGAGTATGTTGATGGTGGCTTAGTCGCTCCCGTACCTGTCAGCTATGCCCGGCAAATGGGCGCCACATTAGTCATTGCTGTCAACATTTCATCAGAACCCGTTCATCAAGATGCCAGTGGCACCTTTGGCGTGATGCAACAGACCATATCTATCATGCAGCGAAGCATTAATCAGTATGAACTCAAGAGTGCAGATATCGTGATCACCCCTCACCTCAAGCAAATGAGTAGCGGTGACTTCAAATCCAGAAATGCAGCCATCCTTGCCGGTGAGGTGGCAGCCCAAGATCAAATGGCCACCCTGAAAGAAAAACTTCGAGGCTAGCCCTAGGGCTAACTTCCCAAGAGTTGATCATTGATTTAGGATTCGGTGCAATTGTTTATGAGACCTATCGCCACCTTCCTTAAATTTTGGATTGCACTATTAATCGCAGTTCAAGTGCATCTTGCCCAAGCTCAGGTGGGAGGCCAATTTACGGCTGGAGTGAACAATTACCTCAAACAACGCACCGATGCATTCATGACCATCACGGGTTACTCACTCACTCCAGATGTCACTACCGGGTCACTATCGATCACCGACAAAGGCGGAGAGAATCAAAGCTTACAGATGCTTTCTCTTGGGGGTGGCGACCGCATTAGCGCAAACTTTCCACTTTATCTTGAGGGTACGATTGCCTTTAATCGCTACAACCCAACGTTTACCGACGGCATAGGTAACTCGAGTGTCACGGTTCCCGTGAAATGGACCGGCATTACCGGCACAGGCGGTATCGGCTGGGATTTCCCGCTAACAGATAATTTACGCATTCGTCCAATCGCCAACATCATGCTTGGCCATGTGGAGAGCGACCTCTCTGTTGCAGGTCGCATCATTGAAAATAAAACGGGAGTAGATCTGCAGTTTTTAAATGGTGGTCGAATGAATGCGTATGGCACCGGCGGCTCATTAATGCTGGACTATGAGGATTACAAACCTGACCGCGAATACGATGCCGAATTGCGTTACACCAATATCGCCATCAATACCTTTGATAGCTCAACTGCCGTTCAAGGATCCGCTGACTCTCAAAGTCTGGGCTTGTGGGCTCGAGCTAGATACCCCACTAGACTCACGGTACTGGATAGACCTTTACGAACTGTATTTGAATTAGCCCACACCGAGTTTCTGGGTCAACTGCGTGGTGCCCTTGGGTTTGATTCACTCTCTTCTGTCGGCACGGGATTTGAAATTGACAGAAGTGCATCCGACCCAATCTTCAGCCGAGTGAGAGTAGTGTTTCGATATCAATTTGGACAGAACGTCCGAGGCACATCTATTGGCCTAGCCGCTAGCTTCTAAAGCAAGAATAAGTTGAAAAATGTAGGGCTTATATCTAAGCCTTTTCGGGCATTTAATAGCTCCCTACATCCCCATTTCATAAGCATGGTATATTTCCATGTATCTGATTGTAACTACAATCAGATACATGGAAATTACCTATGATTACTCAAAAAACAAAAGAAATTTAATTGAACGTAATCTCTCCTTTGAGGAGGTTGTCGACTTTGATTTTGAGGGCGCAAGACTGTCTGTAGACGAACGGAAAGATTATGGGGAAACAAGGATTCGGGCAATAGGTTTTTTACGATGTCGATTACATACGTTGGTGTTTACTGAAACTGAAAAAGGAATACGAGTAATTAGCTTTAGAAAGGCGAACAAGCGGGAGCTCACTGAATATGAAAAACAAATCCAAGATTGATAACGACAACTTCGAGTGGTCAGCTGAAGAGCTTAAAAGATCAAAAACCTTTAAGGACTTGCCAGAGTCGTTGCAAACTAAACTCGCCTCTCGCAAACACAGGGGGGCTCAAGTCCTGCCAACCAAAGTCTCAACAACTATTCGCTTATCCAGCGATGTAATTGAGGCATTCAAGGCATCGGGGTCAGGGTGGCAGACTAGAATTGATTTAGCACTTCAAGAATGGCTAAGGGAACATACGCTCGCTTAGTAAGCTACAAATCAAAGACTACGAGATTTACGCTTCAGCTTGTTTACTTCATTTAACAACTCTTGACGCTCAGCATCACCCAAGTTGTCACTGCCATCTAAACGGCGGGCACCATCAAAGCGCTTATCCCAGTAGAGACTACCTAGATCATCTACGCGTACGCTAGTACCTTTCGATGGGGAGTGAATAAATTTATTGTCACCAACATAAATGCCGACATGAGAGAAAGTTAAACGCATCGTGTTGAAGAACACCAAATCACCAGGCTGCAATTCTTCGCGAGTAATGGGCTTGCCAACTCGACTCATCTGAGTAGATTTACGTGGCAGCAAGAAACCTAACTTGTCTTTGAAAACGTAGCCTACAAAACTACTGCCATCTAAACCAGATTGTGGCAGTTCTGTATCCCAGCGATAACGCACACCAATGACTTCCATAGCACGATTAATCAACTCATCTGATTTACCGGTAACGGAATCAACCAAGCGATCTGACGCGCGAAAAAAATAAGATTTACCCGCTTGAAACATACTTTGCTTAGGGATCTCCACAGAGGCCTCGGCAGGGGATTCTTTTGCAGAATCTGTAGTGGGATCTGCCGCGAACGCTGGATTTGCAGTCAGTGCAAATACGAGCAGCAAAGCAAACGGCATTTGCTTGAGCAGCGCAGGCATGAGGTCTTTTTGAAGTGACATCGTTCAATTCTAACAAAGAAGGACTATTTCACCAAGCCCTAGCCCAATGGCTAACTCATTGTTTTCAATGGGATATTTTCTATTGCGGTGCATATATGCACCAATCTAGCGCCTTGAGGGCTTCACCTGTATAGGGCTTAAGTTAACTCCGCTGCTGCAAATAGCTCTTTGGTATAGGTCTGGCGAGGATGCTGAATCAGAGTCTCGGTATCCCCAAACTCTACTACCCTGCCCGCCTTGAGGACCATCACCTCATGCGACATCGCCCGAATGACGGCTAAATCATGGCTAATCATGAGGTAGGCCAAGTTGTATTTTTTCTGGAGCTCAGTCAGTAAAGCGAGGACCTGTTTTTGAATCGACACATCCAATGCGGAAGTAGGCTCATCTAATACTAAGATCTGCGGTTTCAGAATCAAAGCACGCGCAATCGCAATACGTTGTCTTTGCCCACCAGAAAATTCATGGGGATAACGTGTAAGAGCGGATCGATCAATTCCGACTTCTCGCAAAATATCTAAGACACGCGACTCACGTTCCGAGGCAGATAAATTCGGAAAGTGCACATCCAAACCTTCTGAAACAATTTGCATCACATTCATGCGAGGAGAGAGTGAGCCAAAGGGATCTTGAAAAATGACTTGTAAGCTCGAGCGCATGGCGCGGCGCTCTGCTGGTTTTAACTTTTGCCAATCACTACCAAGCACATCAACATCGCCTGTAATTTGTGCAGCTGAGTCGCCCAATAAGCCTAAGACCGCCATACCTAAAGTGGTCTTGCCCGAACCAGACTCGCCAATCACGCCAATAGTCTGCCCTTGCTTCAACTCAAAGCCAACCTTACGCAGGACCTGATGACGTGGTGATTTTTTAAACCAAGCAACAGACTCTGTGCCTGGGTAAGAAACCGATAGATTCTCTGCCTTCAATAAAACTGGCGCTAGGGGCATGACTGGCGCCAAATCACGGACAGGTGCGCTATTCACTAAAGCTTTTGTATAGGCATTATCCGGGTGCTCAAACACCTGCTTTGTGGGCCCCACTTCCATGAGATTGCCTTGGTTCAATACGGCAACTCGTTGCGCAAAGTGTTTTACTAAATTGAGATCGTGAGTGATCAACAGAATCGCCATCCCGCCATGATCTTTAGACTCTTCTTGCAACTCTTTCAGTAAATCCAAAATCTGCAAACGTAGACTTACATCCAAGGCGGTTGTGGGTTCATCAGCAATTAATAATCTTGGCTTACAGGCCAAGGCCATTGCAATCATGGCACGTTGACGCTGCCCACCAGATAACTGATGCGGATAAGAGTGGAAGCGTTTATCTGGCTCCGGGATACCAGTCTTCTTCAGCAAATCGATTGCGGCAGACATGCAATCCGCTTTGGAGATCAAGGGCTGATATATCTGCACCGCCTCAACAATTTGATTGCCGATAGTAAACAATGGATTGAGCGCAGTCATTGGCTCCTGAAACACCATTGCAATCTCACGACCACGAATATCACGAATATCTTGTATTGGCAAACTCAGTAAATCAACTTCTTGATTACCAGCATTTGTACTCTTACCACTCCACAGAATTCGGCCTGAGGTTTTTGCACCCTCCGGCTCAAGACGAAGTGGCGCTAAAGCAGTCAGCGTCTTACCTGAACCTGACTCCCCGACTAATGCAACACGCTCGCCTACCCCAATCTCGAGATCCAAGTGGCTAACAGCAAATTTCTCACGCCGACCGGAGCCAAAGGAAATGGAAAAATCTTCATAGCGCAGCAAAGGGGGCGCCGATTTATTTGGGACATTGGATGAACTCATGAGCGTCCTCCACTCATAGCGCCTGACTTACGAGAATCAAAAGCATCACGTAAGGCCTCACCCATAAAAGTGAGCAGCAGCAAGGTAGCCACTAAAACTACAAAGGTCGATAGTGAAATCCACCAGGCATCCAAATTACTTTTACCTTGGGAGAGAAGCTCTCCAAGACTTGGTGTGCCAGGAGGTACGCCCAGACCTAAAAAATCTAAACTCGTGAGCGACAAAATCGCCGCACTCATTCTGAAAGGAAGGAAGGTGATGACTGGGGTCAAACTGTTCGGCAAAATATGGCGGCGCATGATTTGCAAATTCGTTAATCCCAATGCTCGGGCTGCACGAACATATTCCAAAGCGCGATTGCGGAAAAATTCGGCACGAACATAGTCAGACAAACCCATCCAACCAAATGCTGCTAACAAAATAATCAAAAGCCAAATGCTCGGATTAAAGATAGATGCAAAGATGATGAGCAAATACAACTCTGGCATCGCTGACCAAATCTCAATCAAGCGCTGAGAAACCAGATCAAACTTGCCGCCAAAGAATCCCATTAAAGATCCGGTGATGATGCCAACACTCACCCCCACAATCGTTAAGGCTAAGCCAAATAGAATCGATAGTTGGAAGCCATAAATCAAACGCGATAAGACATCGCGCCCCCGGTCATCAGTCCCCAACCAGTTATCCAAAGATGGTGGAGCAGGATTCGGGACTTTTGAGAAGTAGTTCAGCGTTTCATAGCTATAGGGGATTGGTGGATAAACTGCCCAATTGCCATTGCTTGTAATGTTGTGGCGAATATCGGGATCTAAAAAATCAGTTGGCGTTGCAAAGTCTCCACCAAACACTCTCTCAGGCTGTGTTTTCAGAATTGGGAAATAAAACTTACCTTCATAGCGAACCACCAAAGGCTTGTCATTCGCAATCAGTTCAGCACACATGGAGAGGCCAAACAAGACCATGAAGATCCACAGACTGGCATAACCCAAACGGCTGTTTTTAAATCGATGCCAGCGACTCATGAGCCACCTCCCGCACCAAACTGGATGCGTGGGTCAATATAGACATAGCAAAGATCTGAAATCAACTTTGTAAATAAGCCGATCAGCGTAAAGAGATACAACGTTCCAAAAACGACTGGGTAGTCACGGCGCATCACCGATTCGTAAGACAGCAAACCCAGTCCATCCAAGGAGAACAGGGTCTCGATCAATAGCGATCCGGTAAAAAAGGCGCCAATAAATGCCGCTGGAAATCCAGTCACCAAAGGCAAAAGCGCATTGCGGAACACGTGCTTCCAAAGTACTTGTTTTTCAGTCAGGCCTTTGGCTCTGGCAGTCAGTACATACTGCTTCCGAATTTCCTCTAAGAAAGAATTCTTCGTCAACATCGTGATCACTGCAAAACTACCTAAAACTGAAGCGGTAATGGGTAGAACCAAGTGCCACAAATAATCCATCACCTTACCCATCATGCTCAGCTCACTCCAGTTATCTGAAGTTAATCCACGCAAGGGGAAGATTTGCAAGAAACTACCGCCACCAAAGATCACCAGTAAGAGAACGCCTAATACAAATCCTGGGATGGCATAGCCCACCAAAATCATGGTGCTCGTCACCGCATCAAAGCGCGAGCCATCTCTAACCGCCTTAGCAATCCCCAAGGGTATCGACACCAAGTAGGTTAGAAAGAAGGTCCATAAGCCTATGCTGATAGACACTGGCAACTTGGAAACAACCAATTGCCAAACACTTTGGTGTTGGTAGTAGCTCTGGCCTAAATCAAATTGCGCAAAACGCTTGAGCATCATGAAATAACGCTCTACTGGTGGCTTATCAAAACCATACAAAGCCTTGACCTCGGCCAAGCGCTCAGCATCTACGCCTTGGCGGCCACGATAGTTACTGCCACCACCAGAAGACTCTGCTCCACTCACTGCAGCATCGCCCTTGCCTTTGAGCTCCAGCATTAATTGTTCGACAGGACCACCTGGTACAAATTGCACCACTGCAAACGTGAGAGTTAAGACGCCTAACAAAGTAGGGATCATCAAGAGCACACGCTTCAAGATGTAAGACCACATTTGCCCTTGCATTAGCGCGCCCCCTCTTTCCACCAATTGAGCAGAATCCAAGACTCAGCGGTGTAATACAAAGGAGGTTCTGGATAGCGCATCTCTTTACGATACGCGATTCGGTGGGTTGGGTTGTACCACTGAGGAATCACGTAGTAGCTATTCCACAAAACACGGTCTAAAGCTCTGGTCGCTGCACGCAACTCCTCGCGGGTCTGAGCCTTCACAACTGCATCTACCAAGGCATCGACCACTGGAGACTGCACCCCGATCACATTGTCAGATCCCTTTTCTTTTGCAGCCTGACTACCAAATCGATCCCACAATTCATTACCCGGGCTTTGTGAGTCAGGGAAACGAATCGTTGTCATATCAAAGTCGTATTCATCCATACGCTTTTGATGCAAAGCAAAGTCACTCGTCCGAATATCCACCTGAATCCCCAGCTTCTCCAGATTACGCACATAGGATGAAATCACTCTTAAGAAGAATGGGCCATCTTCCACCATCTCAAAACGGAAAGGCTCACCCTGCATATTGCGTAAAGCACCGTCACGATATTGCCATCCAGCTTGAGCCAATAAGTCACGCGCCTTGCGCAAGTTCTGACGCAAGCTATCTGGGGAAGCAGTGGAAGGTGCAGCGGGCATCGGATCAAAAACTGCATCCGGCACCCGCTTAGGATATTGCGCCTTCAGAGGTTTGAGTAATTTCAATTCCGCTTCAGTGGGTTTGCGAGGACCATCAAAGTTAGCGCTCAGGTCGCTATTCGTAAAGTAACTATTGATGCGGCTGTACTGCTCAAAGAATAGTTGGCGGTTTAGCCACTCAAAGTCCAGCGCATAACCCAAGGCTTGTCGTACGCGTGGATCCTGAAAAATGGGTCGGCGCACATTCATGGCAAAACCTTGCATGCCTGCACCGTTGTGATTGAGAAAAGCTTTCTTTTCTAGAGTGCCATCATTAAATCGGGGACCCACATAACTCTTCGCCCAATTCTTCGCACGGTATTCCACTAGTGCATCGAACTCCCCTGCTTTGAAGGCTTCAAGACGTACGGCGTCATCGCTATAGAGTTTGTAGTTCACGCGATCAAAGTTATAAAAACCAACGCGAACATTGAGTGTCTTACCGCCTTGATCAGCCCAGTAATTCGGATTGCGCTTGAAGATCATTGTCTTGCCAGCTTTGTAAGACTCAATCACATAAGGACCGCTTGCAATCGGCATCTCAAAAGTCAACTTGTCAAAAGGTGTGATCGTGCCATCGGGTTTCTTACCCCAGTTACGGGAGAACACGGGTAAGGTGCCGACCATCACCGGTAATTCAGGATTGCGATTCTTAAAATCAAAACGGATAACGCGATCAGAGACTACAACCGCCTGCTTCACATCGGCATACACCGTTTTGAATTGCGGATTAGCAAGCGAACTCATCAAAGTATCAAAGCTGTGTTTTACGTCACTAGCTAAGATCGCACTGCCATCTGAAAACTTCGCCTCAGGACGAATCCGAAACGCCACTGACATTTTGTCCGCTGCCACTTGGATATCTTCTGCAATCAGGCCATAAGCACTCGATACCTCATCTGCGCTCCCCACTGCCAAAGACTCGAACATGAGCTGAGCAATCCCAGGAGCGGCCACCCCGCGCAAGGTAAATGGGTTGAACTTATCAAAGCTCGTCCGACGATCTGGATTGGGCAAAGTTAAGGTGCCGCCTCTCGGTGCATTGGGATTAACGTAGTCAAAATGGCTAAATCCATCGGCATATTTGGGTTTGCCATACTGAGCTATGCCCTGCGCGCCCTGAGCTGAATTGGCCGCTACCCCAGCTAGAAAGGCTAAGAGCAGCAAAGTGGGGATTTGGCGGATGGCAGGGAGCATGGGCATATATGCAACAATTGTAGATAGCAAACCACATTTGAAGCAAAGGACACAACATGGGCTTTCTCGCAGGCAAAAAAATTCTGATTACCGGCCTTCTTTCTAACCGCTCTATCGCCTATGGCATTGCCAAGGCATGTCACCGCGAAGGGGCTGAACTGGCCTTTACCTACGTTGGTGAGCGCTTTAAAGACCGCATTGTCGATTTTGCAAAAGAATTCAATACCGAGCTGATTTTTGACTGCGACGTTGGTAGCGATGAGCAGATTTCTGCCCTCTTCAATGATTTGGCAAAGACTTGGCCTCAGTTTGATGGCTTTGTTCACGCAATCGGCTTTGCACCGCGCGAAGCCATCGCCGGTGACTTTTTAGAAGGCTTGTCTCGTGAAGGCTTCAAGATTGCCCATGACATCTCTGCTTACAGCTTCCCAGCGATGGCAAAAGAAGCTTTGCCGATGTTGCGCGATAAGTCCTCCTTATTGACGCTGACCTACCTCGGTAGCTTACGTAACGTTCCTAACTACAACACCATGGGTCTTGCTAAGGCCTCACTAGAAGCCTCGGTACGCTATATCGCTGGCTCAGTAGGACCTAAGGGCATTCGTGCTAACGGCATCTCTGCTGGCCCGATTAAAACTTTAGCTGCTGCTGGCATTAAAGGATTTGGCAAGATCTTGGATGCCGTTGAACAAACCGCTCCAATGCGTCGCAATGTCACGATTGACGATGTTGGTAACACCGCAGCTTTCTTGTTATCTGACTTGGCAAACGGTATCACCGCTGAAATCATTTATGTCGATAACGGCTTTAGCCAAGTCGTTGGCGGAATGGAACAAGTTTGAGTGTTCCATTTCGCGAGGCCCTGAAATTTTGGGCCAAGCTTGGCTTTATTAGCTTTGGTGGACCTGCAGGACAAATTGCAGTCCTTCACCAAGAGCTTGTTGAGAAGCGTCGCTGGATTTCTGAGCGGCGCTTTTTACATGCCCTGAACTACTGCATGCTATTGCCAGGACCCGAGGCGCAGCAGTTAGTTACTTATATCGGCTGGCTCATGCATCGGACTTGGGGTGGCATCTTAGCTGGAACCCTATTTGTACTGCCCTCTCTTTTTATTTTGATCGGCCTATCTTGGGTCTATCTCACTTTTGGCCAAGTACCTTGGATTGCCGCCATCTTTTTTGGCATCAAGCCTGCTGTTACCGCAATCATCCTTCACGCCGCGGTTCGCATTGGTAAGCGCACGATTCACAATCAGGCACTGCGCTGGGTTGCAATCGGATCCTTCTTGGCAATCTTTGTTTTCAACCTGGCTTTTCCAATGATTGTGGTGTGTGCCGCTTTAATTGGCATCTGGGGTGGTAAACGCTATCCAGAATATTTTCAACAAACTGGTACCCACAATCAAACGAGTGGGAATCATGTCGCAGCAATCATTGACGATCACACTCCAACACCAGACCATGCCCAGTTTTCTAAAAAGAGATTGGCATTACATACTGCAGTGGTTACTGCCCTATGGCTTATTCCATTTCTTGTTTTAGTTTTACTTTTTGGCTGGAAAACGCTTTACCCACAAATTGCCTGGTTCTTTACTAAAGCTGCCTTCCTCACCTTTGGTGGTGCATATGCAGTGCTCCCCTATGTCTATCAGGGTGCCGTGGATCAATTCCATTGGCTCAGCGCCGGCCAAATGATGGACGGCTTAGCGCTGGGAGAAACCACTCCTGGCCCACTCATTATGGTGGTGGCTTTTGTTGGCTATCTGGCTGGCCACATTCAACACTTGATCGGTCATAGCAATCCATTTTGGTTTGGTGTGCTTGGGGCCTGTGTTGCCACCTGGTTTACTTTTCTGCCCTCTTTTTTCTTAGTACTAGTAGGTGGTCCACTCATTGAGTCCACCCATGGCAAGCTTAGCTTTACTGCGCCTCTTACTGCAATCTCTGCTGCTGTAGTTGGCGTCATCGCCAACCTAGGTCTGTTCTTTGCCTATCACGTCTTTTTTCCACATGGTATTGGTGGCTCCATTTCTTGGATTTCGATTGCCATCACCCTACTTGCTGGTTTGGCGCTCTTTCGCTTTCAAAAGGGGGTCATCAGTGTCCTGGCCGGTTCAGCTCTAGCCGGCTTACTGAGTTATTTACTGAGCACTTTATTGATCTAGCACCACTGCTTTTGGGATTGAAATTGGCATAATGGAACTTATGCGAATCGAACCCCAAACCATCACCCATCTCCAAGAATGGATCGGTAAAACCGAGACCCTTCAAGATATCGTTACTGCAGCACCGGTCAAAGCGTTATCAGCTACGCTAGATCGACCCGACCCTGCCCCTAACGATGGAAGCTTTCTGCCAGAGCTATGGCATTGGCTTTACTTTTTGCCCTGCGCCCTTCAATCCGAAATCGGCCCTGACGGCCACCCAAAGCGTGGCGGTTTTTTACCTCCAGTACCGTTGCCTCGCCGGATGTGGGCGGGTAGTCGCGTTCAATGGTTGGCTCCGCTTGCAGTAGGAGATGAAATCGAACGCGTCTCTCGAATCGAATCCGTTACACACAAAGCAGGTCGCACTGGCGATCTCATTTTTGTGTTGGTAAAACATGAAATCTCCAATCAGAGTGGCTTAGCTCTCATTGAGGAGCATGACATTGTGTATCGCGATGCACCAGGGCCTGATGACAAGCCGGTTGCACCAACGCCAGCACCTACTGGAGCCATTTGGTCTAAAACAATTACCCCTGATGATGTCTTGTTGTTTCGTTACTCAGCACTGACATTTAATGGTCATCGCATTCATTACGATCGTCAATACGTTACCGAAGTAGAGGGCTACCCTGGCTTAATTGTTCATGGACCATTAATTGCAACGCTCTTAGTTGATCTTGTGCGTCAAAGCATTCCAGGCTGCAAATTAAAGAGCTTTGAATTCCGCGCCATTCGCCCTACTTTTGATATCAATATTTTTAAGGTCAACGCCAAACCCGATCTCGAGAAAGATCCATCAGGAAAAACAATCTCTATTTGGGCTGAAGATCATGAAGGCTGGCTCACCATGCAAGCTAGCGCAGTTTTAGCTTAGGAAATTTTACCCAATGACTACTCCGCACTTATCCAAAGCCCTAGCAACTTTTGCTGCTGAATTAAAAATGAGCGACATTCCTGAAGAGGTGATTGCCCGCACCGAGGATTTATTCGTGGATTGGTTTGGCTCAGCAATTGCTGGCAAAGGTTCGCGTCCGGTAGAAACGATTACGCAGTTTGCGCAAAATATGGGTGGCTTTAATACTGCCAATCCCGGCTCCGCTGAAATCCTCATTAGTCGTCAGAGCTCGAGCCCTTTCTTGGCTGCCTTAGCAAATGCAGCAGCTTCACATGTAGCCGAACAAGACGATGTTCACAATGGATCGGTGTTTCATCCAGCCACTGTGGTGTTTCCTGCTGCACTGGCAACGGCACAGACTATTGGCGCCTCAGGCGAAGATCTTCTAGTGGCCGCTGTTGTGGGCTATGAAGTAGGCATACGCGTTGGTGAATTTTTAGGCCGCTCGCACTACAAAACATTTCACACCACCGGTACTGCTGGCACCCTAGCAGCAGCTGCTGCCGTAGGTCATCTACTGAAGCTCACACCAAGCCAAATGCTGCATGCCTTTGGTTCTGCTGGAACACAATCCGCGGGCCTTTGGGAGTTCCTGCGCGATGCCGCGGACTCCAAGCAACTCCATACTGCGCATGCCGCTGCAACTGGTTTGATGTCAGCCTACTTGGCACAATCAGGCTTTACTGGTGCCGAACATATCCTAGAAGGCAAGCAAGGTTTAGCTGCTGGCATGTCCAGCGATGCAGACCCTAGTAAGCTAACTGATCGATTGGGTAGTCGCTGGACTATTGCTGAGACCAGCTTTAAGTACCACGCTTCATGTCGCCACACTCATCCTGCTGCAGATGCTTTATTGCAAGTCATGCTGAAGCACCATCTCAAGCCAAGTAATATTGCCAAGGTGGAAACCTTGGTTCATCAAGGTGCGATCGATGTATTGGGTCCAGTAACGGATCCAGCTACCGTGCACCAGTCCAAGTTCTCGATGGGAACCGTACTGGCCTTGGTTGCGCACTATCAATTTGCCGGCCTACAGGAATTTGATCAACATTTCCACGATGAAGAAATTTGCGCATTCCGTGATCGCGTCACCATGATCTTGGATCCAGAGGTCGATAGCGCCTATCCTCAACGCTGGATTGGCAAAGTCAAGGTGCACTTACAAAACGGCGAGGTTTTAGAGGGTCGCGTTGATGAACCTAAGGGTGATCCTGGCAATACCTTAAGTCGCGAAGAGATCACGGACAAAGCGATGCGTCTTGCCGTATTCAGTGGCGGCGCAACGCCAAGTGAAATGAGCTCAGCAATAGAACGCTTGTGGAATATCCGCAAGCAGTCCAAGATAAGTCTATTGATCTCCTAATTAATAAAGCCTCACACATGAACCCACTTGATACACCCATCGGCTTTAGCAGCACTTTCTTATTTGTTCCTGGCACTCGCCCTGAACGTTTTACTAAAGCACTTGATAGTGGTGCAGACAGCGTCATCATCGATTTAGAGGATGCGGTAGCAGAGGAAGATAAAGAATCCGCACGCAAAGCGATCCGAGCTGCTTGGCCTACATTTACTGCAGAGCAAAGACAGCGTCTGATCATTCGCTCGAATTCTCCTGGCAGTCATTTTTATGCTGCAGACCTAATCTTGGTTCAAGACTTAGATGCAGCATGTTTACTTATTCCAAAGAGTGAATCCCTTGACCAAATTAATGGTGCAGCACAAATCCTACCCAATACAGCCATCATTCCCATGATTGAGACAGCCATTGGTCTTGATCGCCTAAATGAAATTGCAAACTCGGAGCAGGTCTTACGTCTGGCCTTAGGCAATATTGATTTACAGGCGGACTTAGGAATGGTCTGTGATGCACAAGAAACTGAGCTTCAAACAGCGCGCTTTCAGATCGTGTTGGCATCCCGTTTAGCCCAAATTGCCCCTCCAATTGATGGGGTTACCCCTTCTACTGACAATATTGAACGCATCACAGATGATGCGGAGCGCGCCAAAAGAATGGGGTTTGGCGGCAAGCTATGTATTCATCCAAAACAGGTTTCCCTGGTCAAGGATTCCTTTATGCCTACGGCCTCGGAGGTCTCTTGGGCGCATCGCGTCATTGAGGCTGACAAAGCGTCCAAAGGGGGCGCAGTCAAATTGGATGGCCGCATGATCGACCGTCCAGTTGTCTTGCTAGCCCAAAGAACGATAGCTATTGCTGGTAAACCCTAAATGGCGGCATGATTTATTGCCCTCCCGCCCTACCGTCCCAATGGTCAATAAGTGCCTCAGGAAAAAACTGAACATATTGGCATTTAAAGATGGCAAAATCTCTAGGTAGCACACATTAACGGAGACTTAAATGAAATTAAAGAAAACCCTTTTCGCTGGAATTGCTGCAGTTGTTGGCGCCAGCACTTTATTGGGCAGCAATATTGCATCAGCTCAAAAAGATTGGCCAACAAAATCTATCACTATGGTTGTTCCTTTTGCAGCCGGTGGACCAACTGACTCAATCGCACGCTTAATCGCAGTGCCAATGGGTCAAGCACTTGGTCAAACAGTGGTTGTTGAGAACGTTCCTGGCGCTGGCGGCACGATTGCCTCCACCAAGGTCGCACGTGCGGCTCCGGATGGCTACACAATCTACATTCATCACATGGGCATGGCCACAGCACAAGCCTTGTATGACAAGCTCCCTTACGATCCAATGACAAACTTTGAGTACATCGGCCAAGTTGCCGACGTGCCAATGGTCTTGCTCGGTAAAAAAGATTTGCCAGCAAACAACTTCAAAGAACTCGAGGCCTACATCAAGGCTAACGGCTCAAAAGTAACTATGGCTAACGCTGGTCCAGGTGCAGTGTCACAGTTATGCGGCCTGTTATTCCAAAGCCGCATGGGCGTTCGACTCACCAATATTCCTTACAAAGGAACTGGTCCAGCTTTGACAGACCTCTTGGGCGGTCAGGTTGACCTCTTGTGTGACCAAACTACACAAACCATTCCATATATTAAGGATGGTCGCGTGAAAGCATTTGGTACAACAACCATGAAGCGTTTGCCTGCAATTCCTAACGTCCCAACTTTGAATGAACAAGGCCTCAAAGGCTTTGAAGTTAAAGTTTGGCACGGTGTATACACTCCAAAAGGCGTTCCACAGCCAATCTTGGACAAAATCAATGCTGCTCTGAAGAAAGCATTGAATACACCTGATGTGAAGAAGCGTTTAGAAGATTCCAACATTGATATCGTGCCAATGGAGAAAGTATCCGCCAAAGGACTCAAGGATCACCTTGATAAAGAAATCAACGTCTGGGGTCCAGTCATTCGTAAAGCCAATATTCCAGATTAATTCTCGGAATAGTAGTCAACAAAAAAGCCAGCGATCTGCTGGCTTTTTTGTTACCTGTAAATTGACTAACTAACTAGTTTGACAATCATTAACCAGCCCTAAAGAGATAGCCTGACTGAGTCTTTTCACGACGCTTGAGATAGATCGCTTTGGGTATAGCTATGAGAGCCCAGATCGCCAAGAAGGGATCCAGCAGATAGTCCCAAAGGTTTGCAGATTCGTGCCAATTGGCCGCCCAGGCAATGATCGCAAAAGCAATAATCCAAACACCTTTGATCCAGCCAGCAAGGCCGCAGCCAATAGCAAAGAGAATAACGGCAATCAAGAGTGTAATAGAGCCATAGCCCCACGCATAAGGATCCACCATTCCGAAACCAAGTGCCAAGGGATAAAACACAATCGCAATCAGCGCTAATGGCAGCTTAAATCCAAGCGGTGTCTTTTTAGCATCAGGCAATACAGAACTCCACAATAAGAGCATCGTGACAATACTGAGCTCGCCAGTAGCGCCGCGCACATAGGCAGATAAAGGCAATTCCAGTGACATTCCCAGGGGCCAGAAAAATAGATTTCCTAATAACAAAACGACAACTAGGCGAATTGCGAACGGGATTTCTGTTGAGGATATTTTTTGCATGAGAATCGTGAGCACTACCGCACAGGTAAGCGACATTTCAAGCAAAGCAATGATTTGCAAATAGGGGGCCATCATTGCGCCTCCATTTCTTTGAGATTGCTCACAGCATGCCTGAGCCAATTCGCAGGAAAATAAACATGCTTAATCTTTTTTCGATCCCAGGTATAGACAAGATGAGCATCTTCACCATTGGCGGAAATTAAATAAGGGTAAGAGAATTCTCGATGCAGATCATTTACTAGAGTCTCATCATCTTCAATAACTTGTACCACTTGCCATTGGATAGAGCTTGGTTCACGCATCACCATCACTAGGCGATAGCGCCCTGCCTCAATATTATTGAGCACCATCAATCTAGTGCCGTTGGCTAGAGTCAGCGCTGCAACCGCAGAATTGGGATTCGGAATTTCGAGGTCTTTTGCAATCGACCAAGACTGCCCAGCATCTCTAGTTTCGCTGACTGGAATTTGTTTGGGCTGCGAACCAGGTCGAGTTTGGCGGAAAAAAGCACTTGCCTCTTGCGGCCCATCAGCAAAGACTACAGGCTGAATCGCGCCCCGACCCGAACTCATGCGTCGCTTATCAATGACCTGACTCGCCTCGATTCTGAGGAACTCACCAAAACGACCAATCCACTCGTGATATCCCGGCAGACCAAGACGCCCATCTGTAAATGCAATTGCTGGAGACTTAACCAAAGTACTGAGATTAATCAATGGCGAGCTAATAAGTCGCTGAGGTCGATCCCAAGTTAAACCCTCATCATCTGAAATCACTGAAGAGATTGAGCTACCTGCCCAACCCCCAATAGAAACAGTCACAAAAAATAACTGCATGCGGCCATCAGCCATTCTTGCAGGGACAGGGTTGCCCAATTTGGCAATGTAGCGAGACAAACCCTTCTCCGCACTGACACGATCCATGACAACAGTCGGAGCACTCCATCTTGATGCCTGCGGATCAAAAACAGATGTATTAATTACTACGTCTGGTGCGCCCTCTCGGCTTCCTGCAAACCAGAAAGCCCGGACTCCACCATCCTTAAGTGCAATTAAAGAGGCAGCATGCACGGATGGAGCCCCAGTATCGGGCAGCCAATCTGTCCGTAAGCTTGGCTGAATAAGCCTTACGGGCGCAGTATTTTTTACATTCTTACTTGGCTTGCTAGCTTCGGATGATTCCAGTGCATCATCTGCTTGATTAACATTGCCAACTGGAAATTCATTTGCGAACGGCGCCCATACTGGACGACTATCAATGTGTAGGTAACCCAGCACCGAAGCAAGTAATAGAAAACAAAAAGCAATAATACGACTCATCGACAAGCATCCTTAGCTATTAAGGGCAACGCAATCGTTGCAGGCGTAGAAATTAAATATTCATTCACAAACAGATGTTCTCCGATCTGACCTCTGAGTATCGCCTGAATTTCAGCTTCAGAATGACGGGCTCGCATTTCCATCCGTTTACCCACGATCTTGCAAGATTCACAAATCACAGGATCCATGCCTATCGGCGACTGTGCTGCTAGTAATGGATAAGTAGCGCTCAGTAAATCAATTTGATTGGCATCCTTAGCTAAGTAACCATGCAATATTGCTCCTGGCAACAAGAGTCGATACTCCTCATCTTTGGCACGATAGTCGCAAGGCACCCAAACATCCTTTCCAGCCACATCCTGAATAGTGCTTTGTGAATATCGACCCAGAGAACCCTCTAAAGGAGATAGGCTACTAGTTAGCGCGCAGTAGCAAAGAAAGCATCCAGCCAAAGCGATGACCTTACTTCGCTCTCGAGTAAAGATACCCAGCAGTATTAAAGCAATCGCAATTCCCATGAAAGCCCAATGCCAAGGGGAATAACTCCAAATACCAGGCTGACCTAAGAAACTCGATAACTGTAAGTTACCACCAAGCCAAGAGAGCACGGACAGTAAGATCAACTGCAAAAGCAAGGCAATCCGAAATCCCCAAAGAGGCAATCGATCCCAGTACACGGCAATCAATGCAGCAAATGCTGGCATCACGGGAAGTAGGTACCGACCAGAGCGCTGACTTGGCAAACTTAATACAATAAAAAATGCCAAAGCCAACAGCAGCAGCAAGCTTTCTTCAAGCGATATAAAGCGTCGTTCTCTCCAACATTGAAGCAAGGCAGAAATTAAAACAAAAGTGAATAGTCCAGCATTGGCAAGAGTCGTTAAAGCCAACATCCAAATACTGTCGCCGCCACGCACTAAATCTAAAAGATAGTTAGAGCTACGAGCCTGAAACTTACCAGCATTCTCACCCAGAACAAATTCTTTCCAAACTTCCTGTGGAAATGGGTCGAGGGCAAACCACAAGGCAAAGACACCCAAAGACAGAACGCTTATCAAAATTACTTTGTACAAGTCTTGCAGTAAAACTTTGGGGATACTCCACTCACGCCAGCGCCAGTAAAACAAGCCCAAAGCAAATGCAGCAGGAACAATATAGGCAAATGACTTTGACAGTAATGCCAGGCCAAAAGAAGCGCCAGCTAATAAGGGAAACAAAAGCTTGGACTCAAAGGCAGACTTACCCCAATACAGCAAGGCAAAGAATGGCAAGCTTAACCAAAATACTTCTGGGGGATCAGTCAAAAATGGTCGGCCATAGCGATAGGTCGCAAAGAAGGAAAGCCACACTAGCGCCGCTATTAAGCCCGTCTGTTTTTTTCCACTAAAGCGAGCTACAGCAAGAAACAAGAAAAACGCCGTCAGGCCGGTATATAAAACACTAGGCCAACGAAGCGCCAGAAGCGTCCAGTCCTGTCCCCAGCTCGTGCTGGCAATCCCCTCCCAAAACACTAAGGGAGGCTTGGTGTTTTTTATACCATCCATCTCAGACTGTAGGGGCAACCAAGCCCCGGCATCCGCAGTCATTCTTACGATATGCATGTAGGGATACTCATCCCCGTTCTTAGGAGCAAATCGGCTATCCAAACCATACAAGTAGGTGAATACACCTAGAAGTAGGATTAACAATATATTTCGATAGGTAAAGGAGCCTCGCATACCCATAGTTTATAGGTCTTGGACTTACATACTAAAAACTATTGGGGCGATCACCCCCGTTTATTGTTCTAAGCTTATTGAAAATCCATCTAAGTAAAACCACCAATCTCACTACTATCTGATTAAGATAGGATCTATCAGCACCATCCTTAGAACAGCAGTATGTATGACGGAGACTATTCCTATGCGAGTGAAGTATCTAAAACCCATTTTGCTAGCCAGCACCCTGATTGGCCTGAGCCAGTGGAGTGGCCTCAGCCTTGCGCAAACGGCCGACCAACTCTATAAACGTGGCCTAGCTGCAACCTGCGCCAATTGTCACGGCACCGATGGCAAAGGTGTCGTTGATGGTGGCATGCCTCTCATCAATAACCTGACCAGCCAAGAGATGCTCGCTAAGCTCAAAGCTTATAAAAGTGGCGCGCTAGAAGGCACGATCATGCCTCAATTAGCAAAAGGCTATACCGATGAACAACTCACTACTATTGCCAATCAACTTGGCAAGAAACAATAAGGAGGCGCCATGGATCGTCGACATTTTATAGGTCAGAGCGCTGCAGCCGTAGGCTTGCTTGCAGGTTTATCAAGTCAAACAAAAGCTGCTAATTTACAAAAAGCAGAAATTTTGGTGATTGGTGGTGGCTACGGTGGTGCTACTGCCGCCAAGTATTTGCGCTTGTTCTCTAAGAATACTGCTCGAGTTACCCTCATTGAGCCCAATACCTCTTTTATTTCTTGCCCAATGTCCAATTTGGTTATTGGTGGATCAAGAAATTTAGCTGAAATTACTTCTCCTTACGACACGCTAAGCAAGCGTCATGGCATCAAGATCATTCAAGATAGCGTCAGTAGCATTGATCCAGACAAGAAGACGGTGACCCTCGCTTCTGGTAAAACTTTGCGTTACGACAAAGCAGTCGTTTCTCCTGGTGTGTCACTCAATTTCAAGAGCGTTGAAGGTCTAGCGCAGGCCAACAAAGATGGCATAACTTTACAAGCCTGGAAAGCCGGGCCAGAAACTGTTGCCCTGCATAAGCAAATTGCTGCTATGCGTGAAGGTGGTACCTTTGCAATTACCATTCCAGAGGCTCCATATCGCTGCCCTCCAGGACCTTATGAGCGTGCTTGCCAAGTAGCTAATTACCTCAAACAGCACAACCCTAAAGGTAAGGTCATCATTTTGGATGCCAACCAAGATGTCACTTCCAAAGGGGCATTGTTCAAAAAGGTGTGGGCTGAACAGTACGCTGGAATCATTGAGTACCGTCCAAAGAGCAATGTCGTTGGGGTGGATGCAAAAACTAAAACACTCAAACTCGAAGTTGAAGACGATGTGAAGGCCGATGTATTGAATGTTTTGCCTCAAATGGCTGCCGGTGAAATTGCGATTAAATCTGGGCTTGCCAATTCCAACGGTCGCTGGGTGAACGTCAACTTCCTCAACTTTGAATCCACCGCACGCAAAGACATCCACGTCTTGGGTGATGCCATTCAAATTGCGCCATTAATGCCGAAGTCTGGCCACATGGCTAACCAACATGCCAAAGTGGCGGCTGCGGCCATCGTTGCAGAATTGAGTGGTTGGGAAGTTAATCCAGCGCCAGTGCTCACCAACACCTGCTACAGCTTTGTGAATGATCGAGAAGTGGTTCACGTCGCCAGCGTTCATCAATACAACGCTGCCGAGAAAACCTTCAAGACTGTTCCAGGTTCAGGCGGCCTCTCACCTGCTCCAAGTACTCTTGAGGGCGTTTATGCTTGGGGCTGGGCACACAATATCTGGGCTGATAGCCTGGGTTAAGCAGTAATGATGCTCATTAAAAAAGGGGCCTCGGCCTCTTTTTTAATATCTACAGAGATTTACCCATCTCAATAATTCGCTTGCGTCTTCGCTTGCTAATCAATAAGAAGATGATGGCCACTACTGGAGCAGCAATGGCGGCAATAATTTCTGGATGAATAGCAAAGCCAGCTTCTTTACCGCCCTTCGCAACATAGGCTAATAAACTCACTGCGTAGTAAGTTAACACCAAGACCGACAGGCTCTCTACAGTTTCTTGCAAGCGCAATTGCAAACGTGCTCGCTGATCCATGCTGGCAAGTAATTTTTGTGTTTGCTCTTCATTCACAAACTCAATACGCGTTCTTAAGGTTTGAGTGGTTCTCGAAATACGATCAGATAATTCTTTTAATCTACGCTGCGTCCAGATACAGGTACCCATAGCAGGCTGAAAACGTCGATCCATAAACTCAGAGAGGGACTGCACCCCAGCAATCGGGGATTCCGCTAGTTCGTATAAGTTTTTACTGAGCAATTGGCTATAGGCCTCCGAAGCAGTAAAGCGTAACCCATATCCAGAGATCCACTGCTCAGCCCTTGATGCCAAATGAGAGAGTTCGCCCAAGAACTGTCCGTCTTTTTCAGTATGTACACCGGGCTCGGTTTGCAACTGGGAGATATTCTTAGACAAGTCTGCCAATTCTGACTCTGCACTCCTCAGTGGCATGGAAAGACTCTTGGCTACTGGGAAAGCAATCATGGCCGCCATGCGATAGGTTTCTGCTTCAGCAATAGCTCGCGCTACACGGCCAGCCTGGCGTGAACCTAAAACGTCATGCGGAATAAAGTAGGAGATAAAGCCATCCTCATCCAAACGCAAATCCGTCCACAACTGAGCCTTCTTGTTCGATAGGATGTAACTACCCAATACGGTATTGCCACTAAAAATAGCGGATACCTCTTGAGCCTCTGCAAATAGAGGGCGATGTTCAAACGCAAGATCTAATGCAGAAATTCTTTCGCCCCCTGCCTCAACAATGGTCGGGCAGCCTAAGTCTTGAAATAATACGTCCAGACCCTTCTCAAGATCTAGACGAGACTCCAAGAGTGGCCCAGTAATTTTGACGGGGTTATGCACAATCGCCGCGATAGTTGCAAACTCGCCATGCAGCTCCCACTTTATTAGCACCCTCTCTGGCTCAGGCGCCAAGGTGAGCATCTTAAAAGAATGGTCCTGTTCATGATCATTGGTGATGCCCAATGCAGCGCTGAGCTTTTGAATCCACTGAATTTGAGTCTGGCGAGAATTAGCATCTAGCAGAAAGGATTGGGATAACACCCTTTCATTTGGCCAAAGCGCAATTGGTGGGCGCGCATGCACCTCTTCATGCAACTGTTTGCGAGCGGGGTGATCATAAGGTTTCATAAGAATTACGTATTAATCGGTATTAACAAACTATACGCCACTAGAATCCTCTTGAAGCTGGAAGGGATGAAAGCCTCGATTTAAACAACTCCGGACGTAATCAATACTAGTCCGCAAAGCGAAGTAATCACTAGACATGCTTTTCGAAACCTTTAGCTGAATAGCTTGATATTCCAGAAAATCGAGCTTCTTAAGGTACTCATCTTTTTTCTCTGGCTCGAAGTTGGTCGTTAACTCTTGCTCATATGTTTTGAGAACACCATAGAGCTGGTTGATCTTCCGGCGCATACGTTTATTACGATAGCCAGGCAAAGTCAGTAAAACCGGGTAAGCCAAGGCGCAGAATGGCAGCAGTACAAAGATCAAGCGATTGGCCATCTCAGCCAACCAGAATGGTAGGTAGGTCATCAACAAAGGAGAGCCATTTTTTTCATAATGCAAAGCTACTGGACTTTCCGGCATACCTGGATGCTTAAAGGATGGGAATTCACCATGCTCAGAAAAGAAACTGGACTTTCCGTTAATCTCACGGGCAGCCTCTAAAAATAAAAACTGAATCGCCGGATGCATTCTGTCATCAATCAGCAGATTCGTAGTCGAGGCCATCAACTTAATATCCCTAGGCGGAAAGTTACGGATCAAACTAAATCCACCTGCCGGAACATTCAGAATTTGCATATACGGAAGTAAGCGGGTGTAAGCCTCTGCACGATCAAATGCTGACACATTCAAACTTGGGTCCGCTAATAAAGTCTGCACATTAGGTGATTCAAATGCATCCACAATGAATGCGGCATCAATCTCTTTATTTTGCAAAGCTTCAACAGATTTTGCTCCGGAGAGATAAAGAAAATGAGATCCCACATCAAACCCATTGGCCTTAAGGATTTGCATTGCTTGCGCATAAGTCCCACTACCTTTTTCGCCAACAGACATTCTGGAGTTCAGAAAGTGCTGAGCACGTGCTTTAATTTCCTGAAAATTATCGCCCTTTACGGCCACTCCCCGATAAAACAACCAAATCGGATCATAAGAAATTGTGCCCAGTGATTGCACACCTTTAATGCCATGCGGATTAAATACCCCCGCCTGCACAAAAGCAGCTTGAACAGGATTTTTACGATCAGCTAAAAACTCGATATTTTCTTGGGCTCCCTTAGTCTCGAGGAGTTCGAGTGTGATTCCTTTTTTCTCAAAAAAAGCCGCGTATTTTTTACCTAAAGCATGGTAGGCGCCACCCGGCTGACCTGTCGCCATGACAACATGCCTCGGTGGTGGCGGATCTGCATACAACCAGACCCCCATCAACGCAATCAACAAAATTAGCAATAAGGGCCAAGCCTCCCTCAAAAACTGAGTAAAGTCCCCCCACTTTTCTTGAGCGGTCTCATAGAGACCTAGGTAGGTTTCCGCAATGTCTTGTTTGATACTTCCCATGGAAGGCCAATCAGCAAATATGTCAAAAGCTAATGATAATGTGCTTACCTTCCCCAGAAAAGATCTTCATCATGCTCACCCTTCGAAAATCTCAAGACCGTGGCTACGCTGACCATGGATGGCTGAAAAGCTTTCATTCCTTCTCTTTTGGAGCTTATTACGACCCCCAATTTATGGGCTGGGGCAATTTAAGGGTGATCAATGAGGATCGAGTTGCTGCAGGCATGGGTTTTGGCAAACACAGCCATCGCAATATGGAAATCATCAGCTATGTTTTATCTGGTGAATTGGCTCATGAAGACAGCATGGGGAACATGAAAGGTATTCCACCGGGCGATATTCAACGCATGAGTGCCGGTTCTGGCGTCACCCATAGTGAATTCAACCACGCCAAGGATCAGAGCACCCATTTTCTGCAGATTTGGATTGAGCCCAATGTCACAGAGATCCCTCCGAGCTACGAGCAAAAATCTATTTCCCCAGCAGATCAGCAGGGAAAACTTTGCCTCATTGCCTCCCCGGATGGCGGAAGCAATGCCGTCAAAATTCATGCAGATGCCAAAATGTACTCAGGATTATTTAATGATGCGCAGTCGCAGCAATTCGATCTTGATCCAAAACGTAAAGCCTATGTCCACCTTGTAAGAGGATCACTAGATATCAACGGTATAAAACTATCTGGTGGAGATGCTTTATTCATTGAAGGCGAAACTAAGTTAATTATTAGCAACGGCAAGGATGCTGAAGTCTTAGTCTTTGATCTTTATCAATAATAAACATGGGGTGTCAACTTACGCCAACACCCCATTTTGAGTTAAGTAGAATTTAATCCAGCTTAATTTTTGCCTTTTCAATCACTACTTTCCATCTAGCAATATCAGAGGTATACAAGTCTGAAAATTGCTGAGTATTCATAGGTGCAATTTGTACGCCTGCTTTTACAAAACGCTCTTTCATTTCTGGAGTTTCTAGAATTTTCAGAATAGTCGTACTAAGTGTGCTGATAATTGCAGGAGGTGTTCCTGCAGGTACAAACATCCCTTGCCACAATGCCATTTCATAACCCTTTACACCAGCCTCTTGCATTGTCACCAAATCAGGAACTCCGCTAAAACGATTTTTACTAGTAACGGCTAATGCATTTACTTTATCGCCTTTATATAAAGGGAGTCCAACTGGCATGCCGGCAAAGTAAAAATCGATTTGACCTCCCACCAAGTCAGTTGCAGCTGGTGATCCACCTTTATATGGAATATGAATTGCTTGGGTGCCGGTAGTTGCCAAGAATAACTCTCCAGCCATATGATCAGAGTTCCCAATTCCAGAAGAGCCAAAGCTCATTTTTCCCGGATCAGCCCGGAGCATGGCAATCAATTCGGCTACATTTTTAGCCTTTGAATTGTTATTCACAATCAAGATGTGCGGAGTAGCGGCTACGCCAACCACAGGCAGTAAATCTTTTTGGCCGTTAAACGGTAATCTTGGATTTGCAGCCACATTAATTGCTAAACCATTTTGCGCAAACAGAACGGTGTAACCGTCAGGAGCGCTTTTCGCCACCGCATCAGCTGCCAAGCTTCCTGCAGCACCGCCTCTATTTTCAACGATGACTGACTGCTTTAAGGCAATACTCAGCTCATTTGCCACCATTCTTCCAACGATATCCGTTGAGCTTCCTGGTGCATACCCAACCAACATCTTAATTGGCTTATCTGGGTAGGCAGCAAATGCTGTTCCTAACACTAAGGGCAATACTAAAGAACCTAAAACTATTTTTTTAATTGATTTTTTAATCATTTTTGTCTCCTTCGTTAAGTTATAAATCTAATGCTGCAATTCCACACTCCTTGGCACAGTTATTCAACGACTCTTGTAATTCTGTAGATATCGGGATGCCATTCTGAAGTCGCTCTGACATTACTTTAGCGGCACCATCCCCAGGAACTCGAATCTGGTTAACGCCGGGTAACTTAGAGGAAGCTTTCAAATCCTCAACTAATGCAATCACTCGGGCAGTAAATAAATCCTTATCCCCAAAAGCACTGGGATCGACTGCAATAATTGTTTGACCTGTATTGGTGATGAGGTCATGGTGGGCATTGAAATCGATCGTACCCTTACCAACAGCCGCATTGTTTAATGCTCCAGCAAGCAAGCCAATCATTACAGCAAGTCCATACCCCTTGTATCCACCAATTGGCAGCAAAGAACCTTCGCTAGATTTTTGGGGATCTGTAATTGGCTGACCATACCTATCAATCATCCAAGTATCCGGAATAGACTCACCCTTTTGAGCGGCAAGTTTTACCTTGCCGTATGCAGCTACCGTAGTGGCAATATCCAGTAGAACAATTGGCTTGTCACCTGATGGCACAGCAATCGCAATGGGATTGGTTGACAACAACAAATCAATACCGCCCCATGGCGCCATATGATTAGCATTACCAACGGCCATGTAAATACCAATGTAGCCTTGCTCTGCCAACTTTCTCACATATACAGATGCTGCTCCAGAGTGATTTCCATAGTGACTACCTACCCAACAAACACTGTGTTGTTTCACCTTTTCTATTGCAATATCGACCGCCTTATTCATTACGAGATGACCCAAGGCGTTATCACCATTAATTAAAGCGGTTGCACCCTGCTCACGTTCGATATGAATGTTAGGGGCAAGGTTGATGCCACCTGCACGAATTCTCTTGATGTAGGCAGGCAATCTAAAAATTCCATGGCCATCAGCGCCAACGAGATCTGACTTCACCATCAGCTGCGCAACAACTTGAGCATCCACCAAGGGCACTTGATTAGCATGCAATGCTTCAGCAATAAATACTTCGGCTTTAGTGATAGATAAGTATTTCATATTGATTCTTGCAATTTAATTTCCGATATCACTCTTAAACTCCATCTTATAAGTGTACTTATTGTGCCGGTGGTAGGTGAAAGTGACTTCAAAAAGTTTATCCTGATTATCAAAGTATCTACGCACAATCACTAGACATGGATCACCCACCTTCAACTCAAGTCTCTTTGCAATATGCGCAGGTAAACCTATGGAATAAACGTCCACCTCGGCTCGATCAATTCGAGTGCCATATTTTTTCTCGATCTGCTCGAATACCATGACTTGACTATGCTCAGGGTCCGAGGTTAAGGATGCAAACTGAGGAAGGATGTAGATATCAGTCCATGCAATTACTTCTTCAGAGTCCCGTTGTTTTCGGATTCCTCCGATGTGATACCAAGAGGAGCCTACTGCGCTACCAATCATTTCGCTCAGCGGCTTGTCCAGCTCAATAAAATCTTGAACAATATTTTGCCGATAGGTGTTTCTTGGATAACTCAAAATATCAATAGGCGAATTAAAGCTTTGAGTAAACCTTCTCACTTTTCGCCTTGAGATGACTTGAGTTGGCGCTCCTTGACGACGCAGCACCAGACCATCCCTCTCCAAGGTTTGAAGAGCGTGTCTTAATGTATGGCGACTTGCCTCGAAGCTTTTGCAGAGACTCGCTTCCGATGGCAAATAAGAACCTACCGCCCAATCGCCCTCATAAATCCGCTGAGTCAGCGCATTTGCTAAGGCCTTATAGAGCGGTAGAGACTCTTTCAATTTAGGAGAGACCAAACATCTTCTTACCAGCTATCGGCAAACGCGCCTTCAAGATGTCACCAGAGAGAGATTCAGTAATGTACAAATCTCTACCATCCTCCCCACCAAAGCACATGTTTGCTAAGTGATGATGATGTGGGTTATCCGAGTAAATCAAATGTGTTGGGAGCATATTGCTGTCAAATCTCCAGATACCAATACCTAGATGACATACCAGCAATCCATTCTCAGAATCCATCTCAATACCATCTGGACCAGCAACACCGCCAGTCAACTGAATAGCCACACCGGTTTTAGAAACGGAGCCATCTGCCATGAGAGGCAGGCGCCAAATTTGCTGGGATCTTGTGGCGGCAACAAATACATGCTTCTCTTGTGTATTCAAGGTAATACCATTGGGACTTGGGACGTTTATAGCCAAACGATCTAATTGGCCATTGGCTCGCAATCTAAATACCCTTCCGCTTGGGTCAGCAATGCCAGTTTGACCTTGATCGGTAAAGTAAAGATCGCCATTGGAAGCAAAGTGCAAATCATTCAAGCCCTTGAAGTTTTCGCTATACATGGATCCTAAGATTGTTTCAACCTTGCCGGTCTTGGGATCAAGGGCCAATAAGCCTAGTTTGTAATCACAGATAAACGCGCGACCATCTTTATGGAACTTCAAGCCATTAGGCCAGCCATCAAACTGAGTCACCAGATCCCAGTCGCCCTTAGGTGTAATTCTGAAAACCCGGCCGAAAGGAATATCCAGAAACCATAAGTTACCCTCACGATCAAACGAAGGACCCTCTAAAAAGCACTCCACTTCAGCATTCTGACGATTAGGGTCTGACCAAGCGGTACGGGATTTTTTTCTGAATTTAGCAGGCATCGACATAAAAACTTCTGCCTTAATTTTTTCTACCGGCTGAAATGGGTTATGCATCGTCATAGCAAAAACTTTCTAAAGTTATACGGACAAGTTAAATTTGATACTGAATCATTAAAACATAATTAATGATAATCTACTGTATTTACCGAAATCAATAAACTTACAGACCTCCCAAACTTAACCGCATAAGATAAAAATATGAGTCAATTTGTAGCCGTAATCGGCACTGGTACTATGGCCGCAGGAATTGCAGCAGGATTTATCTCTCACAGCATTCCCGTTGCAATACTGGGAAGAAGCAAAGAGAAATCCGGTGACTGTCTTAAAAAGGCTATTCAACTAGCAATCAAGATTGGCTTGCATGGTGAGAATGCTGCGCTGGATGCGGCCACCATCGAAGCAACTCAAGTGACCACCACCATGGAAGCCTGGGAATCATGGGGTGATTGCTCCTGGGTAATTGAGACGGTTGCTGAAAATCTGGAGTTAAAGAAACAAATTTTTGCTTACCTTGATGACAAGGTGCCAGCTCACATACCAATCGGCAGTAATAGCTCAGGCTTTCCGATTACCAAAATCTCTGCTGATCTAAAAACTGCTAACCGAATGATGGGTGCTCACTACTTTATGCCGGCAGAAGTAGTCCCGCTGGTAGAGATTGTGATGGGAGAAAAAACAGAGTCAGTCTTTGCAGAGCAGATATGCGCGTTGTATAAAGCGATCGATAAAAAACCAGTGCTCGTTAAAAAAGATATTCCTGGATTTTTAGCCAATCGAATTCAGCATGCATTGATGAGAGAGGCGCTCTCCCTTGTGCAAGAGGGAATTGCAAGCCCTGAAGATATTGATGATGCCGTGCGCTACAGCTTTGGTTTTCGTTATGCAGCCGTTGGTCCGATGACCCAAAAAGAGATATCTGGCTGGGATGGAATGGCTAATGCAGCAAAAGAAATCTACCCATCTCTTTCAAACATCACTACCCTACCGCCAAAAGTGGTGCAACTGATGCAAGATGGAAAGACCGGTATGAAGGCTGGTGAGGGCTTCAGAAAATGGACGCCGGAAGAAATTCAGAAAACCTCGAATTCATATTCAAAAAGGTTGAAAGCAGCCTTTGATGTATTGAATATGGACTAATTAATAAAAACCTATATACCGAAAGCATTACATGATTGAAACAACTGAAAAAAAATTAGCCGGACCAATCATTCGCCTCCACCCCAATGACAATATTGTTGTTGCTCGCGTAGATATTGGTATTGGTGAAGCTGTACCGAGCGAGAGCTTCACAAGCCGAAGCCAGGTTCCTGCAGGGTATAAAATTGCTGCGAAGAAAATTCTTAAGGGCGAGCCGATTCTGAAATACAACGTGACGGTAGGCTTCGCCAATACCGATATTGAACCTGGCATGATGGTTCATAGTCACAACACAGAGTTTCGTGAATTTGATCGCGACTACGCTTACGCCAGCGAGTACAAACCCACCAAACTTCTCCCGGAATCTGAGCGCGCTACCTTTCAGGGTTACGTGCGCGCCAATGGGAAAGTGGGTACACGCAATTTCATTGGCATTCTATCTACCGTCAATTGCTCTGCAACTGTGGTCAACAAAATTGCAGAATGGTTTACTCCAGAGCGATTAAAAGACTTTCCCAATATTGATGGCGTTGTCGCCTTTAGTCATGGCATTGGTTGCGGCATGGAGATGACTGGTGAACCAATGCAACTACTTCGCCGAACTATGGCAGGATATGCCCAACATCCTAACTTGGCTGCCGCCCTAATCATCGGATTAGGCTGCGAGCGCAATCAACTCAAAGGATTAATGGAGCAAGAGTCTCTCCAAGAAAACTCTACTTTGCATACTTTCATCATGCAAGAGACTGGTGGCACACGCAAAACAATTGAAGCTGGCATTGAAGCCGTTAAAGCACTCTTACCAGAGGCCAATAAAGCAAAACGTCAGACTGTTTCTGCAAGCCACCTATGCGTTGGGCTGCAATGCGGTGGATCAGATGGATTCTCCTCTATCACCGCAAACCCAGCCTTAGGTGCTGCAATTGATATTTTGTCGCGCCATGGTGGCACGGGCATTCTCTCCGAAACACCCGAGATTTACGGTGTTGAACATACGCTAACTCGCCGAGCTGCGAGCAAGGAAATTGGCGAGAAATTAATCCAACGTATTCGCTGGTGGAAAGATGAATACTCCGTGGGTCGCGATGTCCAAATCAATGGACAAGTCAGCCCCGGAAATCAAATTGGCGGTCTAGCCAATATTTTTGAAAAATCACTTGGCTCCTCTATGAAGGGCGGCACAGGCCCCCTAATGGAAGTCTATCGATACGCAGAACCCGTAACAGCGAAGGGCTTTGTATTTATGGATACCCCCGGATTTGACCCTGTTTCGGCAACCGGGCAGATTGCTGGTGGTGCGAACCTGATTGCATTCACCACAGGACGTGGATCCATGTTTGGATCAAAGCCAGCGCCCTGCATCAAACTCGCCACCAATACCCCGATGTATGAGCGACTGACTGAAGATATGGATATCAATTGCGGTGAGATCTTGGATGGCACGGTTTCAGTCCAAGAAATGGGGCAGCGCATTTTTGAACTCTTTCTAAAAACAGCTTCTGGTGAGGCTTCAAAAAGCGAACTTTTGGGTCTTGGAGATTATGAATTCGTACCTTGGCAAGTTGGGGTAATGAGCTAAGCCCAGTATCAGACCTCAGGCGATCCTCAGCGGGCTTGATGCCCGCTTTTTCTTTACTCAAAACTAGGCAAAAAAGAGTGCTGAGGATTGTAGAATGAAGCTTATTGACTTAATCGGGACTTCATTAGGATTATGAAATTCAGGGACTACTATGAAACACTCGGAGTAGCACGCAGTGCTACCGAGGCAGAGATCAAGGCGGCTTACCGCAAGCTAGCCCGCAAATATCATCCAGACGTCAATAAAGAAGCTGGCGCAGAAGAACAATTTAAAGCTGTCGGTGAAGCCTACTCGGTACTGAAAGATACTGAGAAGCGTGCTGCATACGATCGCATGGGCGCCAATTGGAAAAATGGTCAAGATTTCACCCCACCACCAAACTGGAATGAGGGATTTGAATATTCCGACGGTAACTTTGGAGGCGGTACTAGTGGATTTGGTGGTGGCTATGAAGGTGATCAGAGTGAATTCTTTGAATCTCTTTTTGGCAGGGGTCGCCACACTCAAGGCGGTCGAGGCGGGAACCCCCGTCAAGGCATGAACTTTAAAGGCCAAGATCATCACGCAAAAATATTGATTGACCTTGCTGATGCCTATAACGGCGCAAAACGCACCATTGCTCTGCATATGCCTACGCAAGATGCCAGTGGTCATGTCAGTACCCAAGAACGCAAACTTGATGTCAGCATTCCTAAAGGCATCAAAGCTGGGCAAAACTTACGCTTAGCTGGGCAAGGCGGTCCAGGCATGGGTACGGGCGGTGCCGGCGATCTCTACCTTGAGATTGATTTCCATCCAAACCCCATTTATCGCGTGGATGGCAAAGATGTATATCTTGATTTGCCACTGGCACCATGGGAAGCCGCACTCGGAACAACCGTGAATATCCCCACTCCCACAGGCTCCACTTTGGAGCTAAAGATTCCCGCAGGTACAGCTACTGGCCGCAAGATGCGACTCAAAGAAAAAGGCATCCCAAGCAAAGAGGCTGGTGATTTATATGTAGTACCTAATATTGTTCTGCCGAATGCTGAAACGGATGCGCAAAAAGAAGCCTATCAAACACTAGAGAAAGCTTTTGATTTCAACCCCAGAACCCACCTGAAGGGATGATGAACATGACACAAACACAAATCACCTGGATTGAAGGTAGCGTTGTTGAAGAAGAGGTGCACATGAGCATCGTGGAAATTTCACAAGCTACACGCGCACCAGAAGAGCTGATCATGTCTTGGGTATCGGAGGGCGTTCTCAGTCCCGCTGGATCAAGTCCGGAAGACTGGCGCTTTAGTGGAGAGTCTCTTAAGCGCGCGAAGACTGCTGCTCATTTGACTCATGATCTTGAACTCAATACCCCTGGTGTTGCTTTAGCACTCGATCTTTTGGAAGAAATTAGTCGCCTGCGAAACCAACTACTTCGCCAGAATCTAGGATGAAACATCAATGAGCACATTGCCCTGCATTGAAATTGAAACCGCCCCCAACCCGAGCGCCTCTGTAATTTGGCTTCATGGACTCGGTGCTGATGGTAATGACTTTGTTCCCATCATTCCGCAACTCAATCTCTCTAAATGCCCTACCATTCGGTTTGTTTTTCCAAGTGCACCCTCTATACCTGTCACAGTTAATGGTGGCTATGTCATGCCAGCCTGGTATGACATTACTGAGAGGGCGATCAATGCCCGCGAAGATTTGGCTGGCATTCATAAATCAGCGCTAGCAATCTCTGAGTTAATTGAACGAGAGGCAAGTCGCGGCATTGCCTATGAAAAGATTGTTTTGGCTGGCTTCTCACAGGGCTGCGCCATGTCTTTGCAGGTCGGCCTTCGCTTTCCACATCAATTGGCTGGCATCATGGCACTGTCAGGCTACCTACCGCTTGCAAATTCACTGGCACTCGAGAGAAGTGAAGCCAATAGCAAGACCCCGATATTGATGGCACATGGTGTTTGGGATGCTGTAATCACTCCAGAGCGCGCAGAAGCTTCGGCCGAAACCTTGGAAAAATTAGGTTATCAGGTAGATTGGAATACCTATCCAATGGAACACTCTCTTCATCCAGATGAGCTAGTAGATATTTCCAGGTTTTTAACTATGGTACTGAGCAAGCCATAAACCAAGCAAGTTAAATGAACTTAAGATTCAGAGCGACTTAAAAGTAATTCCCAGCGCTGTAATTTGATATCTAAATCGGCAGTGATTTCTGATAAGCGTGCTTGCATGCTCGCTGCTAATTCAGGCTCATTCTTATAGAGATCAGGATTACTCATCGCAATACCAATATCTGCTTGCTCTGTTTCTAAAGTTTCAATCTGCAAAGGCAATGCCTCTAGCTCCTGACGCTCTTTGCCGTTTAGCTTTTGCACACTGCTTTTTACAACCACGGGCTTGGATTCAACTTTAGGCTCAATTTTTACTTCTTGTTTTGTCTCAGCCTTAGCGCCGCCATTAGCTGCGCGGATCTTATCTGAGCGTGCTTTCTGAATCTTCCAGTCCTCGTAACCACCTTCATACTCGCGCCAGAAGCCATCGCCCTCGTTCGCAATAATGCTGGTTACGACGTTATCTAAGAAGTAGCGATCATGACTAACCAAGAACACAGTACCCTTATAGTCTTGAAGTAGCTGCTCAAGCAAATCTAGAGTATCGATGTCCAAGTCATTGGTTGGCTCATCTAAAACCAAGACGTTTGCAGGGCGGGCAAATAAGCGCGCCAATAATAGGCGGTTACGCTCCCCACCAGATAAAGTGCTGACTGGTGAATTAGTACGCTCTGGTGCGAATAAGAAATCACTCAGATAACTCTTCACGTGCTTTTTGTTGCCATTAATTTCGATCCACTCGCTACCGGGACTGATGTAATCCTCGAGCGACGCGTTGAGATCAAGGCCTTCGCGCATCTGGTCAAAATAGGCTACCTCAATACGGGTACCCATTGTTGCCGTTCCAGAGTCTGGCGCAATCGTTCCAAGAATTAACTTCAAAAGAGTCGTCTTGCCGGCGCCGTTAGGACCAAGCAGCCCCACTTTATCGCCACGCAAAATTGTTGCCGTGAAATCTTGCACGATCGGGCGATCGTAAGACTTAGAAACATTTTGCAGATCCGCAACAATCTTACCGCTCCTATCGCCTGCTGAAACTGCGAGCTTCACTTGGCCAACAGCATCACGCCTTTGCGAACGACTGGTACGTAGAGCCTCTAAACGAGCAATACGAGCAACGCTGCGAGTACGTCTAGCCTCAACCCCTTTACGAATCCAAACCTCTTCTTGTGCAAGTAATTTGTCCGCACGTGCATTGGCCAGAGACTCTGAATTCATTTCCTGATCTTTTAATACCTCATACGCCGAGAAATTTCCTGGGTAGGTGCGTAAGATGCCGCGATCAAGCTCCACAATTTGCGTGCAGACGTTATCCAAGAAAGCACGATCATGGGTAATCAGAATAACGGAACCCTTGTACTCTTTGAGCAAATCCTCTAACCAAGAAATCGAATCTAAATCCAAATGGTTGGTAGGCTCATCCAATAGCAACACATCCGGCATCTCCACTAGAGCGCGAGCTAAAGCAACGCGCTTCTTCGTTCCACCCGATAAGGTATTAATCTTGACCTCAGCTTCTAAATGGAGGCGATCGAGTGTTTCATGAACACGTTGCTCCCAGTTCCAACCACTGAGGGCCTCTAATTGGGATTGCACCTCATCCAAGCGATGGTGAGCCGCATCATCCCAATCTCCAACACTGAGAGCTTCATACTCCTCACGCAGAGCCTTAGCTTGAGCTACCCCTTTGGAGACTGCATCAAAGACGGTCTCCTCAGCCTCAAATATGGGCTCTTGTGGAACATAGGCAATTCTGAGGCCTTGCTGATATTGCAGCAAACCATCATCCATTTTTTCTATGCCAGCCAAGATCTTCAATAAAGAAGATTTGCCAGTGCCATTGCGGCCAATTAAGCCAACACGCTCCCCAGATTCCAATGAGAAAGCAGTATTTGCGAGGAGGTCAACGTGGCCAAAAGCCAGTTTTGCATCAGTGAGTACGATTAAAGCCATGGCGACATTATCGTCACTTCACCCAAAGTAGTGATATTTCCAGTAAACATGGGATTGAGAAGTAGAATTTACTGAAGCAATACCCTCAAATAAAGAGATAAATGACCTGTAAGCTCAGTCCTGCCGCTCCTCGCCTAATCCTCTTTGCTGGTCATGCAGGCACCGGCAAAACCACTTTAGCCAAAAAAGCCTTGCCCCTGATTGTTGAAAAAACTGGGGAAAGCTTTTTCTTTCTAGATAAAGATACCGTATATGGCGCTTACAGCGCCCATGTCATGGAACTCACCACTAACAATCCCAATGATCGAGATAGCCCCTTCTACCTCCAGAATCTGAGAGATTGGGAATATGCCGGGCTAATTGCGATTGCGAGAGAAAACTTGCAGCTTGGAGTTAACGTGATCTTGGTGGGGCCATTTTCTAGAGAAATCCAAACTGGTCGAATGTTTAATCCAGAAGAGTTGGGAGTACCCAGCGTATCGAGTATCAGAATCGCCTGGATTGATCTAGATGAAAATGAGGCGAAGCGTCGCATGGAAAAGCGAGCTGATCCAAGAGACGAATATAAACTCAAGAATTGGGATCAATATGCCAAACGGAGATTAGAGCCACCAGAACATTCGGCAATACAGCGCTTTGATAATCTCCATTTTGACGAAGCCAAGTTTGAAAAGTTAATTAATCATCTGACCCAATAAACAATAGGCAAAAAAATAGAGTCCCTGGGGGACCCTATCTCAAGAGCTAAGAACCGAATTCTTAGAACTTATAAGTAACACCGACAGCTGGCATCCATGGATTCAAAGTCAGCTTGCCAAGGTTTGCACCACCAGCAACCGCCTGAACATTTGTAGCCATTGTTGCGTATTTCACATCCACGTTAAGACCCCAATTTTTCGTAAACATGTAATCAGCACCGATTTGGCCGACGAAGCCAACGCTAGATGGTTCAATTTGCAAGCCAGCGCCAGCGCCATAGAAATTTTGACGGTTACCGAAAATAGTGTAGTTAACACCAGCACCAATATAAGGCTTAAATGCGCCTAAATCTGTAAAGTGGTATTGAGCTAATAAGGATGGTGGCAATGCGGAAACTTTACCTACATTTGCCCCACCAGCAGTAATGTTGACTTGTTGAGGCCAAGTTAAGACGAGTTCAGCAGCGATATTTTTTGTAAAGAAGTATGAAACATCAAACTCAGGTATCCATTGATCTTTAGCTTTGATATTTGCAGTCTGAGCTAGACCAGTCTGGCCGTTATTCCAAAGTAAATCAACAGCACGTACGCGAATCATCCATGGATTTTCTTCTGCCGCTTGGGCATGAGCTACGATTGGAGTCAATGAAGCTAATGCTGCGATGGCTGCTACTAGAGTTTTGAAGCGCATGATGTACCCCTTTTCCGTTATCAATTTGATGAGACTATTTTCAAATTGATGATGGTGTTGTAATTTGATGCAAATCAAATACAGAGGCTGCAGAAATTTTTTATGGGTTTTAAAGCAACACTGTTTTGCTGAATTTTTGATCTAAGTCAAATGAGCACGAGTTCTCACTTAATTTCGCTTAAAGCACTTTGGAATACCTGCCCACAGCCTGAGATTCCCTTAGATGACGATCAAAGGTCATAGCTACACGCCGAGCTAGGAGCCGGCCTTTGATAGGCACGACCATCTTAGCGCCCTGCCACTCAAGCAGACCCGCCTCTTCCAAATGCTTTAACTCCGCAATCTCCGTCTTAAAGTAACTTGAGAAGTCGATTTGATGGGACTTAGCAAATAAATCCGTGTCCAGTGAAAATTGGCACATTAACTCACCGATTAATTCACGGCGCAGTAAATCATCTTTGTCTAATCGAAGGCCTCGGAGTGTGGGGAGATGGGCATCATCGATTGCTGAGTAGTACTCATCTAGAGTGCGGACATTTTGTGAGTAGCAATCGTCCACCTTACCAATAGAGGAGATGCCAAACGCCAAGAGATCACATTCCGCTTGCGTTGAATAACCTTGGAAATTGCGATGGAGCTTACCCTCTTTCTGAGCAACTGCTAATTCATCATCAGGCTTAGCAAAGTGATCCATACCAATAAACACATAACCTGCTTCGCCTAGCCTATCTATGGTATTCGACAAAATATCTAGCTTATCTGCAGCCCCTGGTAAATCCGCCTCAGCTATTCTACGTTGAGGCTTAAAGATATGTGGCAAATGAGCATAGTTGTAAACCGATAATCGATCTGGGCACATCTTCAGAACCGCTTCCACGGTTTCTTTAAAGGTTTCTGGAGTCTGCTTTGGCAAGCCATAAATCAGATCAACGCTTCTGGATTTAAATCCATACTTTCTCGACCAATCCATCACCGCCTGAGTCTCTTCAATAGTCTGAATGCGATGCACTGCTTGCTGCACTTCGAGGTTGAAGTCTTGAACCCCAAGACTGATTCGGTTGAAGCCCAAGTCAGCCAACAAGGCAATATCAGCCTCCACTACTCGTCGTGGATCAATCTCAATTGAATATTCGCCGCCAGGAAGAAGATCAAAATGCTGGCGAGTGTGCTGCATCAACTCAACCATCTCTTCGTGAGACAAAAATGTAGGTGTTCCACCACCCCAATGCAACTGGGTCACTGGAATTTTTTTCTGGGCACCCATGGCAGCACAAACCATCGCCATCTCTTTAGCCAAATACTTGATGTACTTAGCACTTCGACCATGGTCTTTAGTAATGATTTTGTTGCAACCACAGTAATAACAAATGTTGGGGCAGAACGGTAAATGGAAATACAGTGATAGCGGCTCATTAATCTTGGCTACGCGTTGCAATGCTCCGAAATAATCAACTTCACGAAATTGATTATGAAAGCGATCGGCACTGGGGTAAGAGGTGTAGCGCGGACCATTGATATCAAACTTCTTCAATAGCCCTGGATGAAAAAGCACTTCTTTTTCATTGAGAATTAAATCAGGCGCTACAGAGCTCATCAGAAATCAGCTTATGAAATTATTTAGAAAGGTAGTCGAGCGCGACTGCTTCAGCCACCTTAATTCCATCCACCCCAGCCGACAAGATACCTCCCGCATAACCAGCACCCTCACCCGCAGGGTAAAGACCTTTGACATTCAGACTCTGGAAGTTTGCACCTCGAGTAATTCGTAAAGGAGATGATGTGCGCGTCTCAATGCCGGTCAATACTGCGTCCTTCATTGAAAAGCCTTTAATCTGTTTCTCAAAAGCAGGAATCGCCTCTCGAATCGCCTCAATTGCATAAGGAGGCAAGGAATCTGCAAGGTCTGTCAAATGAACGCCAGGTTTATAAGACGGCATCACGGAACCAAAGTCCGTAGAGGCCTTACCGGCAAGAAAGTCACCCACCAATTGCCCGGGGGCTTCATAGGTAGAACCGCCTAGCTCGTATGCCTTGGACTCTAAAGCCCTTTGAAACTCAATGCCGGCTAGAGGGCCACCTGGATAGTCTTCGGGAGTAATACCAACCACGATGCCAGCATTAGCATTGCGCTCATTACGAGAATACTGGCTCATTCCGTTTGTCACCACACGGTTTGGCTCGGAAGTTGCTGCGACTACAGTTCCGCCTGGGCACATACAAAAGCTATAGACTGCACGACCATTCTTGGCATGGTGAACTAATTTGTAATCCGCTGCGCCAATCAGTTCATTGCCAGCGTGAGGCCCTAAGCGCGCCCTATCGATCAAGGATTGTGGATGCTCAATACGAAAGCCCACTGAAAAGGGTTTTGCTTCCATATAAACCCCTGCTGCATGCAAGATCTCAAAGGTATCGCGAGCGCTGTGACCTAAGGCCAGCACTACATGGTTAGCCGGCAAATCTGGATGCCCCTCAATTTTGACTCCAGCAATGTGATCATTCTGAATATCAAAGCCAACGACCTTTTGTGAAAAGCGAATCTCCCCACCAAGCTCAATAATTTCTTGACGCATTCTTTCGACCACACCCACCAATCTAAAGGTGCCGATATGTGGCTTCGCTACGTAACGAATTTCTTCAGGGGCGCCCGCTTTGATAAATTCAGCAATGACCTTGCGACCATAAAACTTCGGATCCTTAATTTGACTCCAAAGCTTGCCATCAGAAAACGTTCCTGCCCCACCCTCACCAAATTGCACATTGGATTCTGGATTGAGGACATTCTTGCGCCATAGACCCCAAGTGTCTTGGGTACGTTCGCGAACTGGTTTACCACGCTCCAATACGATTGGTTTAAATCCCATCTGCGCCAGCACTAAGGCAGAAAAAATTCCACAAGGGCCAAATCCAATGACAACAGGACGTTCAAAGTGTTGGCTCTTTACTTGGGAAGCATTGGCTACAAAGTGATAATTGGTATCAGGCGATGGCCTAATGTGAATATCATTGGCAAACTGCTGAAGCAGTTTCTCTTCATTCTTTACCGATAGATCCACGGTATAGATAAAAGCAAGGGCCACATTTTTTCGGGCATCGTAGCTTCGCTTGAATACATCAAATTGAATCAAATCCTGAGCTTGGATATTTAAACGCTTCAAGATTGCCTCCTCCAATGCCTCAGGGGCATGGCTAATAGGCAGGCGAAGTTCGGTAATACGGATCATGGGACTCTACGATACACAGTAAATCAGGGTAATTTTCTAAATAATACTGGGAGATCAGACTTAACCCCTTTTAAAGGCGATAATGCGCCATGGCTCTACGCGCAACTATCCACAAAGCCGACCTTCATGTCGCAGACTCTGACCGCCACTATTACGGCAGTCACTCCCTGACTATCGCAAAGCATCCCTCTGAAACTGAAGAGCGGATGATGGTGCGTATTATTGCTTTTGCCCTGCAAGCACAGGAAGACTTAGCCTTTACCAAAGGCTTAAGTGATACTGATGAGCCCGACCTTTGGATTAAAGACCTCACGGATGCTATTCAGCTATGGATTGAAGTGGGCCAACCAGATGAACGACGTATCCTTAAAGCCTGTGGTCGATCCGATCAAGTCATCGTCTATTGTTATGGCGGACACACTAGCAAAATCTGGTGGGATGGGATTGCCAATAAATTAACCCGTGCTCGCAACCTTCAGGTAATCTCGATTCCAGCGGAGCAGGCCAAAGAACTCAATAAGCTGGTCGAGCGCAGCATGGTTCTGCATGTCAATATTCAAGATGGGGAAGTGTACGTTTCTTCAGATATGGGTCAAGTGACCATCACCCCAGAAATCTGGCGCAATCAACAGTAATGAAGCCTGTAGTTTTGGACACCAATATCTTGTTAGATATTTTTATCTTTCATGACGAAAGGGCTATTAATCTAAAGCAAGCATTGGTGGATGGGAGTGTTCCCGCAATCGCGAGCCAAAAAACCTTGTTTGAACTTGCTGATGTCATTTCACGCCCCCTCTTTAAGCTCGATGAAGCAACTCAAGTAAGCATTTTGACTCAATGGCAATTCATCGCAGAGCTGCATGATGATGCCAATTTAGCTACCGCACCTTGGAAATGCCAAGATCCCGATGATCAAATCTTTTTGGATCTAGCCTATCAATTGCGACCCTCAATACTCATTAGCAAAGACAATGCCGTACTACAAATAGCCAACCGAGCTGCTCAAGAAAATATTCTGATTACCAACGATTACAACGCCTTCAAGCTTTAGAGCTAAAGCGCAAACCCTTAGCCGCTTCAGCGGCAATCTCGAACGATTTTAATCGTGCTTGATGATCGTAAATTTGACCTGTGATGATAATTTCATTTGCGCCAGTCTGATCGAGCCAATACTGCATTTCTTTTCTTACCGTTTGCATGGAGCCAACGGCAGAGCAACGCAGAGCATGACTCGCGGTAATCTTTTCATGTGGCTCACAGAAGTCGTCTAAATTTGTAATCGGTGGTGGTAACTGCCCGCGGGTATTTCGGCGCATGCGAACCACATTCTGTTGCAAAGTGGTAAATAGATAGGCAGCCTCTTCATCGGCATCAGCAGCGACTACATTCATTAAAAATGCACAATAGGGCTTAGTCAACTTATCCGATGGCTTAAATAACTCACGATAGGTAGCCATTGCATCTAGCAATTGCTCCGGTGCAAAGTGAGAGGCAAATGCGTAAGGAAGACCGAAGTGAGCTGCCAGTTGAGCACCATACAAGCTAGAGCCCAAGATCCAAATCGGCACCTCGGTGTCGGCACCTGGAATAGCTCTCACAGCCTGACCCTCTTGGATGGGGCCAAAGTAATGCTGCAACTCTCGTACATCCTGCGGAAAGCGATCATCACTTCCGAGCAAATCTCGACGTAAGGCTCTGGCCGTCATTTGATCTGTGCCTGGCGCGCGACCTAGACCCAACTCAATCCTACCGGGGTAGATGGATGCCAAGGTACCAAACTGCTCTGCAATGACCAACGGGGCATGATTTGGCAACATCACACCGCCCGAGCCAACCCGAATCGTTTTGGTACCACCAGCAATATAACCAATCAAGACCGCAGTAGCAGAGCTGGCGTTACCCGTCATATTGTGATGCTCCGCCACCCAATAGCGGGTATAGCCCAAAGCCTCAGCATGCTGAGCAACATCTAGTGAATTACGCAAGGCATCCCCAGCATTAAATCCCTGTGGGATGGGAGATATATCTAGAATGGAGTACGGGACAGAATTTGTCATATATAGATCATACTGAGAAAGCACGTTTTTGACATGAGTAAACCTAAGATGGCAGATGCGGATGACGGTCTGTTTAAACCAGGTAACAAGCTAAAACATATTAAGACGGGCGGATTTTATAAAGTGGTAATGCTTGCCAATGTTGAAGCCAATCTTGAACCAGCCTATGTCTATGAATCACTCCAATCACACGACTTTTGGATTAGACCAAAAGCAGAAATGGAAGATGGTCGATTTGAATTGGTTGATGCTTAGAATAAAGATAGAGGAATAAAATGACTGAAGATCGCATCACCAGCCTTGAAATCAAACTCAGCTTTACCGAAGATCTGATTGATCAACTCAATCAAACTGTCTACAAGCAACAGCAACAAATTGAGTTTTTGTATCGTGAGCTTAAGTCCATTAAGGAGCAAGCTAGTGGCGGTGACGGCTTAGGTAATAGTAGCCCCAAAGATGAAATCCCTCCGCACTACTAAAGCCCTGATAATATTTATGATTAATACTGCAGTTCATTTAAAAAAGGATGCTCGTCATGGGTAACTTACTACCGTTTTTAGTCCAGTGGGGCTTAACCTCTTTATCGCTCTGGGTGGCCAGCTATCTTTTTAGCGGTCTTCGCTTTGCAGATGGTGGCTCACTCCTCATCGCGGCCTTACTGCTCGGATTTGCTAATGCTGTTGTAAAACCCTTGCTAATCCTGTTTACTCTGCCACTCACTGTCCTCACCATGGGATTATTTCTATTGGTTGTGAACGCTTTGGTGCTGATGTTAGTTTCTGCGGTAGTAAGTGGGTTTACGATCTCTAGCTTCTGGACCGCCTTCTTTGCCAGTATCTTTATTTCTTTATTCAGCCTCTTTATCAGCGGAATATTGTTTTAAGAATCACTCTGCCCCAGGGTAGATATCTGACCAGGGGTGGAGTGCATCACGGCAGGGGTTACTTTTTGAGCTCATTGACCTGGCATTTTCGGCCAAAATACTAGCGCCACCAGTCAAAAATCCAAGTCCAATTGAAACGGCACTATTAACTACACCAGCTTGGTTAATACCCGCCTTAGGATTTGAGAGGGTTCCACCCATCTTCACCAATCCGGCCAAATCAAGGCCAGTGGTTAAGCCAGATTTCTCCTGGGGATCAATCGTGAGGTTAACCGCCTCTGTTTTTAAATTAATAGAGCCAGCTAACACCACGTTCAACCTGTCGGTTTCAGCGCCAACTGTTTTGGCTATATTGATCTGGCCGTTGTTAATTGGCAGGTAAGCTACCGCACATTCTAACGTCGTCTCACTCGTTTTTTTACGCATCGGGTTCATTGAATCTAACAATGTGACAACAAAGTCACCAGCATCATTTAGAAAGTTGGTGCCCATGTGCGCTTGCTTGATGCTTAACTGAATCTTGCCATTTGAATTGGAAGCTAGTTGATGCAGACTGTTTCCCGATGACTTCACATCAAAGGCTAATTTCATGCTACCTCCACTAACCTTGGAGCTTGGATCCACTCTTGCAAATAAACTTTCTAGCATGAAATCCTTGGTCACCCCTCTGGCTGTGAGAATGGGATTTACCGTATTCAGCTGAGAGAGATTAATCTGTAAATCGGCACTTCCCTTGCCAATCTGGAATGTTAAGTGAGGAATGTCAATAACACTGCCATCTAATTGCAAAGTGGTTTGGAGATTTTCAATCGGCTTACGCTTTGGCAAAGCCAACTCAGCAATACTGATCACGATCTTTCCTTTGGCTTGCGGAAGCGCGTCAAAAGGAATGCTCTCATTGCTAAATAAGTACTTTGACTGTGACTTTTGGGCTTGACGCACGACCGGCGCCGGCTTAGCGCCAGTTACAGCCTGAGGGGCTGCATTGGATGCTGAGCCAGTTGTGGGCCAGTCAAATGCTTTTGCGTTCAATGTTAAGTTGACTATGGGCATAGTCTTGGGAGACTTATTTATCTCACCTTTAATCGTCATGGACTTGTCATTCATAGTCAGATTCAGATCAAGCGGGAGTTGTGTTGATGAAACATCCCAATGTTTCAATAATCTAGAAACAGAACCTGTTTTTCCACTGAGATCGAGAGCCTGATCTTGAAATTGCATATTGAGGGAAACAGCTGTTTTATCGCCACTCTCTGACAATGACAAACGCTTAATTAAATAGCTGGATATAGAGCCAGAAGGATCTCGATACTGAATTCGAGCATCAGCTATAGAGACACTCTCCATAGAGATGAGATTGTCACCAACAGAAGTCGTTTCTGAATTATCAAGACTAGAGACAGGAGCAGTATTGGATGTCTCTGCACTCATGTCCCAGTTTGCCTTACCAGATGCATTTTTTTGGAGGAGTAGATCTAGGCCAGCAAGCTTCACATTACCAATCTCAATGCGCTTGCTGAGTAGGGGCAGAGTTTTAATGTCTAACTCAATCCGTTTGAGGGTCAGCATTTCAGGGTCGGATGCCCAAGAGGCATTACTGAGACTCAAGCGCTCTGCAGAAACAGAAATTCCTGGAAAAAAACTTAAACTTACCGGCCCACTGATTTTTAAATCCCGACCGGTAGCCGTCTTCACTGAAGAGGAGAGCAGCTTTGTTAGTTGCACTGGATCAACCGTAGAGGCCGCATACCAAGCCCCCAATCCAAGCAGGAGGACTGCCGCACCCAAAGCAGTAATGATGATCTTGACTGATTTATTCATTGTTAACTGATTCTAAATTACCCTGCTCGCTGTAGACTAAAATTGATCTTTACATTTTTGCTAGCAATCACCATGAGCACGACAAGTAACCCTCCAAAATGCCCGGCCTGCCAAGAGGACATGACTTACCCTGATGGTGAGAATTTTGTTTGCGCTCAATGCGGTCACGAGTGGCCAATGGCTGCTGCCGCAGAGGAAGATGAAGGCAGTCTGATTGTGAAAGATGCCAACGGCAACTTACTGGCTAATGGTGATACCGTCACCCTCATTAAGGACTTGAAGGTTAAGGGGTCATCAACCACACTTAAGGTGGGAGCCAAAATTAAAGGTATCCGACTGGTTTCTGGCGATCATGAGGTGGATTGCAAGACTGAAGCAGGCAATATGTTGCTCAAGGCCTGCTTTTTGAAAAAGGCTTAATTCTTAATAAAAGACCATCAGATCCCAATACGGATTCCGATGGTCAGATGCCCTTAAGTTGCGCTGGCTTTTTTCAAGACCGCGTAAAGCTGATCCTTTAATAAGAGCTTTTCTTTTTTCAAAACCTCAATTTCTTCTGGGGTACTTGGCTCGGTGTGCGCCTCCATTCTTTGAATTTTCTGATCTAGATTGTTGTGCTTATCAAATAAATGGGAAAAGTGACGATCTGATGTTTTCAGCTTACTGATTAACTCACGATATTCAGGGAACATAGATTCTCTTTAGGTTGAGGTTATTCAAAACTGCACAAGTTCAGTGTAGCAAGTTCGTACTGAAATTCAAGTCCTCGCCCTTCCCTATAACAAGCACAGAATAATTAGCCGCCCTCTTGATATTGCCAGGTAAATACCCATCTATACGTAAGCAAAGATTGATAGAAGTGCAGTAATATCATTATGTGCACTTAGCACAATAACTACCAATAGGAAGGGTAATAGACCATGGCTACAAAGAAGTCTCCAGCAAAAAAGAAAGTAGCTACTAAGGTGGTAAAAAAAGCCCCTGCAAAGAAAGCCGTTAAAAAAGTTGCTGCCAAGAAAACGGTAGCAAAAAAGGCGGTAAAAAAGGTAGTGAAGAAACCAGCAACTAAAAAGCCTGCCGCTAAAAAAGCGGCCGTTAAGAAACCAGCAGCAAAGAAGTTGGTTAAAAAGGTAACGGCGAAGAAGCCGGCAGCTAAAAAACCGGCTCCAAAGAAAGCTGCCAAGAAATCCCCCAAAGCGGCGGCACCAAAGAAGCTGAAAGTGGATCAGTACGGACTCGAGGAAGATGATGAGTTCTACGGCTTGTACTTTGCCAAATCAACTGACAAAGGCTTGGTTGAGGTCAAACCGTGCACCTTCTCACTCATGTACTGGTGGAAAGGCTTGCTTGGCTATCCTGACATGATTGAAATCTCTAAAGACAGTAACACCGCAATGCTGCAATTTGAGTCTACCTTTGGTGGCGGCGATTCCGGCGAAACAGAATTGACAGAAAAAGATGTATTTGATGTTGACCATATTATTGAAGTCGACGAACAAGAGCAATTGGTCTCCCTCTACTCTTACGTTCCAATTCCGGTTCCAGAAAAGCTCATTGGTGCCTTAGGACTCTCCATTCTGAATATCAATCCAGAAACGCGTTATGGCAGCCTAGAAATCTGCTCAACAGATAATGAGGAAGGTGTAAACGAGCACTTCCTACGCTATCGTGCTGCAACGTATTTGCGCGGTGTGAAATCTGGCAAGGTTGAGGCGATTGAAAGCATGGTCACCAATGGCTCAGAATTCTTTGGTCTAGCTTTGGATGCAATGTGCGTAAACAAATCCATTAAGAAATGGTTGCTTAGCTAAGCATTCGTAACTTAATAGTTATTGCACACAAAAATGTAGGTCATAGGAAAGCGGTCGTTCACTGTTTTACGAGTTTCGACAATAGTGGCGCCTCGCTTTCCTAGTTTTTTACACTCCTCTGCTGCGGCTGCCTGAGCCTCAGTATCTTTAGCGGATTTAGGGGCATGCACCCCAACCGTACCATCAGATTGTCGATAGACTCCAAACTCACTCTGCGGCGTTCCGCAAGCTACCATCGCCATTGAGGCGCCAAGGACTAAAGCAAGCGAGATGATTTTCATATTGAGGTCCAGATCTTTTGAGGAATGAAACCATTCTAGCTATCTTTTTAGCTTAGATAGTGGATTTCACTTATACCCAACTCGATCGAGCAAACGTTGCGCAGCAATTTGATTTTTGCCAATCGCAGCAACAGAAACATTTTCAGCCTTAAATGGTCCTAACATTTTGAGCCCTTCATTTTCAATCTTGACTGACTTCACTGCTGGCCACTCGTTATTACCGTTAGCAAAGTACTCTTGCGCAGAATCACTGGCTAGGTATTCGAGAAACTGAATGGCAGCCTGTGGATGTGGCGCATTCTTGGCAACTCCACCACCTGCGATATTGATATGCGTGCCAGTGGTCTGCTGGTTTGGCCAAACAAATCCAATCTTAGAAACAATCGCCTGATCTTCTGGCTTTGTTGAACGCAAGAGTCTCACGAGGTAGTAAGAGTTTGTTAAAGCAACTCCGCATTCGCCTGAGGCAACCGCTTTAATTTGATCGGTGTCACCACCTCTTGGAGGTCTAGCCATATTGGCCACCATACCCTTAGCCCAATCCTCAGTAGCAGTCTCACCACGGCGCTCAATCATGGCACCGATCAATGACAACATATAAGGATGGGCGCCTGAGCGCGTACATACCCTGCCCTTATTCATGGGCTCTGCTAACTTCTCATAGGTGTCAACGTCTTGTGGGTTTACTTTTGCTTTGTTGTAGACCACGAGACGCGCTCTTGTAGAAAAGCCAAACCACGTTGAGCCATCGGATTCAGTCTTGGACCTTAAGTTTGCTGGGATGCGGCTCTCTAAATACTTTGAATGAATTGGTCTAAAGAAGCCATCAATTTGTGCGCGCCATAAGCGGGCTGCATCGACCATCAAAATCACATCTGCTGGACTGTTGGCGCCTTCACTTTTCAGCCTCTCTGCCAATGCATTGTCATCAGCCTCAATACGGTTAATCTTGATACCAGTCTTTTTAGTGAAATCACCATAAAGTGCTTCATCAGTTTGGTAATGACGAGCGGAATAGAGATTTAACTCTTTTGCTTCTTGGGCATGCAATGGTAAAGCCATAAAGCCACTCAGGATTAAAGCAGTGGCGCCTAGGAATTGATGTATTTTTTGAGTTGCCATTGCTGTATTTGCGATCAGAATTAGAGTAAATCTAATGTATCACAAATACGAATGATTATCAATTAGGACTTGGAGATGACCCTAGAAAGCAGTAAAACAGGGAAAAGCCCAACTAAAACAATGGTTAATGAGGGCAAGGCGAGCTCAGCCAAGCGCTCATCCGCAGCCAACTGATAGGTCGCTACCGCCAAGGTATCAAAGTTAAATGGGCGTAATAGGAGGGTTGCTGGCAACTCCTTCATGACATCCACAAAGACAAAGAGGCCTGCAGTGATGAGGCTACGCTTGAGTAAGGGCACATGAACCCGCTTCAGAATCTGCCCTCTAGAAAGGCCTAATAAGGCTGCTGAGTCATCCATAGATGGCGTGATGCGTGCAAGCCCCGCTTCCACGCTTTGCAAGCTAGAAGAAAGAAAGCGGACTAAGTAAGCATAGACCAGTACCAATATGCTGGCAGACATCCACCAAGCTAACTGAAAGATTTCTAAAAATGAGAGGATGCCGATCGCCAACACCGCACCAGGTAAGGCGTAACCAAAACCTAGCAATTGATTAACCCAGCTCAAGCGTGAATTCATTCGAACGGAGTAAGCAAAAAATACTGCTAGCACTACTGAGATGAGTGCCGTGATGATGGAGACGGATAAAGAATTACCCAACCAATCTAGATATCGAATATCGATCGTGAGGCCTTGCTTAATCAGGAGCTGTAAGAGCGCAAATGCTGGTAGCAAAAATCCGCATAGCAAGGTAGCACCACAAAATGCAAAAGCAAAGAGAGCTTTCTTACCGTGTAGTGACTTCGCAAGCGGCTTACTCCGTGTTGAAGAGGCATATTGCAATTTTGAGCGACTGCTTTGTTCAACAAAAAAGATGAGTAGAACAAAACTTAAAAGACCAAGAGCAAGCTGTACTGCGGCTATACGGTCGCCAAAAGAAAGCCAGGCTTTGAAGATACCGGTTGCAAAGGTCTGTACGCCAAAGTAAGACACGGCACCAAAATCCGCTAAGACCTCCATCAGTGCCAGCGCCATGCCAGCGAAGATAGCTGGTCTTGCCATTGGCAAGACCAATTTTAAAAATCCTTGCAAAGGGCTGTAACCCAGGGTTTCTGAAACCTCAATCAATCGACCGCTACGCTCCAAGAATGCCGTACGCGTAATCAGGTAGACATAGGGAAAGAGGCAAAAGGAAAAGGACCAGATGGCACCACTCAAGGATCTCGGATCCGGAAAGAACCAAAGAGAGTCCATTCCCAGCAAGTCGCGCAGCGTGCTCTGAATTGGTCCTGAAAACTGCAAGAGATCAACAAAAAGGTAAGCCATGACATAAGTGGGAACAGCCAAAGGCAAGATGAGGGCCCACTCAAATAGCTTCTTGCCGGGAAAATCATAACTAGCGATGATCCAAGCATTTCCCACCCCGAGAATAAATACCCCCACTCCAACACCAAGAATCAGAACCAAGGTTGAGGCAATGTATCCACCCAGCACAAAGTTCCATAAATGGCTGAGCGTGCCCGTGGTAAGTTGTTCATTTCCAGAAAATAGGAATGGCGCTGCCAAGCCAAATAAAGGCAAAAATAACAACAGGGCAAGTGGCACCACAATACGATTCATGAAATCGACAATCCGTTTAGACTCTAGCTATGCATTAAACCACTTAGCATTAATGAGAAAATTATAGGGATGAACTCCGCTCGAGCACTACTTTCGATCCAAAACCTGGAAATCGACTACCCCAGTCGAGACGGCCAGGGTCGCGTTACCGCAGTGAAAGACCTCAGCCTAGATCTCGCCGAGGGTGAGATTGGCTGCCTACTGGGCTCATCTGGCTGCGGAAAGTCTACTATTCTGAGGGCGATTTGCGGATTTGAGCCTGTTAAGTCCGGAGAAATCCTCCTTCGAGACCAGATCGTAAGCTCTGCCTCCACCCACCTCTCGCCAAACCAAAGAAAAATTGGCATGGTCTTTCAGGACTTTGCCCTCTTTCCCCATCTGAGCGTTCTAGAAAACATTGCCTTTGGCTTGCAACACCTACCAAGCAAGCAAAGATCTGCTGTAGCGACTGAGTGGCTCAAGCGAGTATCACTCGCAGATAAAGCGGGCGCGTATCCGCATGAGCTCAGCGGCGGCCAACAGCAGCGTGTAGCGCTAGCTAGAGCCATGGCCCCAGAGCCTGATTTAATCTTGCTAGATGAGCCCTTCTCTAGTTTAGATATCGAACTGAGGGAGCGCCTTGCAGGTGAGATGCGAGAAATCCTCAAGGCAAATAACATTACCGCTCTACTGGTGACTCACGATCAATTCGAAGCCTTTGCAATCGCTGATAAGGTTGGCGTCATGACTGATGGCAAAGTGCTTCAGTGGGATGTCCCTTATGAGCTGTACCACAAGCCCGCCAATCGCTATATTGCGGACTTCATCGGCCGTGGTGTATTTGTGAAAGGCATTGTGCAAGCCAATAACAAAGTGAAAATTGAACTAGGCGAGCTTGATCTAGAAGAAGATCGCAGCAAAGAGATTGGCAAAGAAATTGATGTGCTCTTGCGCGCCGATGACATTCAGCATGATGACCATAGCACCTTGCTAGCGGAGGTTGTGCGCAAAACCTTTAGGGGTGCAGACTTTCTGTACACACTCAAACTAATATCTGGCACTGAAATATATGCATTTGTACCAAGCCATCATGATCATGCGATTGGTGAAAAGATTGGCATACATCTGGTAGCAGATCACGTTGTCACATTTAGTGAGTAAGTTCACCCTCTTGTCGATCTGAATGAGAGTATGTTGCTGGCGCACTTATGCATTATTAATATCTTTCTCGCAAATAAATCCATGCTCTAAAAGACCACCATGCTGATACAAATCATGAATCTCCTCCTTCAAGTTTTAGTAAGCATTTTGGCTGGAGCATGCCTCTTAAGATGCTACCTCCAGTGGCTTGCATTTAATCTAGGCTCAGGCCAAAGTAGGACTATTGGCGCATATGTTCTTCCACTAAGTAATTGGATCGTCATCCCACTCCGCAGACTTATCCCTAGCATCGGTCGCTTTGACGTTGCTAGTTTTTTAGCTGCTTACCTACTCATTGCAGGGAAAACGGCGATACTTTTGCTGCTATCTGGAGCTGGCCTTGACAATATCTCGTGGCTCTTCCTGACTCTGATTGGCTTATTAGATCTGATTCTTTCAGGATTGGTCGGTTTAGTTTTAGCGAGCGTCATTCTCTCGTGGATTGGAGCTGGATCTCAGATTCATTTCTTAGTGTCACTGCTAGTCGACCCATTGCTTGCTCCCATTAGAAGGGCAATGCCTAACTTTGGCGCCTTAGATTTATCACCCCTGGCATTACTACTGATTCTGCAAGTACTTCAGATTGTGCTGGACAACCTCCGGTAGCTGGCTAAGGCTTATTGACCTCTAACCTTATCCTGAATAACTTTTATAAAGTATTCGCCATAGCGCTCTAGCTTGGCTTGCCCGACCCCACCAATACGACTGAATTGATCTAGGGTGGTTGGCGTAGATTTCACCATCTCTTGCAGTGTACTGTCATGAAAAATCACATAGGGTGGCACCCCCTGTTCGCGCGCTAGCTCAGTCCGCTTAGTTTTCAGCGCCTCCCATAGACTCTCATCGGCAACATTGCTAAATGGATGTGAAGAAATCTTCCTCGATCGAGACTTTGCGACCTTGCTCTTCGAATAACCCGTTTCTTTGCGCAGCCAAACCTCTTGCTCTCCACGCAGCACTGGCAGGGCAATACTATCCACCAACTTTAAGCCACCATGCAAGGCAATATCAGCATCTAAATAACCACCAGCAACCAATTGACGATAGATGCTATTCCACTGCGCCTGATTGAGTTCTGCACCAATACCAAATGTACTTACTTGCTCATGAAAAAATTGCTTCACTCTAGGGGTTACCTTACCCAAAAGTACGTCAATTAAATGGGTCACACCAAAACGCTGACCGGTACGATAAACACATGACAATGCTTTTTGCACTTCGTGAGTAGCATTCCAAGTAGCTACCGGCTCTAAGCAGTTATCGCAGTTACCGCAACTACCAGCGTGCACTTCTCCGAAGTAGCGCAGGATTGATTGATGGCGGCATGTTGTAGATTCGCAATATCCCAGTAGGGCATTGAGTTTTTGACGCTCTACTCGCTTACGGTCTTCAGAAGCCTCGCCAGAATCCACCATTTGTCGCAAGCTCACCACATCCCCAAATCCGTAGGTCATCCAGGCATTTGCTGGTAAGCCATCGCGCCCTGCCCGTCCGGTTTCTTGGTAATACCCTTCCATGCTTTTAGGCAGGTCTAGATGCGCTACAAAGCGGACGTTAGGCTTATCAATCCCCATACCAAACGCTACGGTTGCGACCATGATGACACCCTCTTCACGCAGGAAGCGTTTTTGATTAGCGCTGCGTGTTTCCACACTTAAACCTGCGTGGTACGGCATTGCATCCCAACCGCGTTCTTGCAGCCATTGAGCCGTCTCTTCTACACTGCGACGTGATAGGCAATAAATAATGCCTGAGTCATCAGCGTGCTCGGCATTTAAGAAGTGCTCTAACTGTTGCTTAGCACTCTGCTTTTGCAGAACTCGGTACTTAATATTAGGACGATCGAAACTAGAGACAAACTGCTCAGCAGATTCCAGCGAAAGGCGCTCTACAATTTCTGCTCGGGTTGGCGCATCTGCAGTAGCGGTTAAGGCAATACGAGGCACCTTAGGAAATCGATCATTTAAAACAGTCAGCTGACGATATTCCGGGCGGAAATCATGCCCCCATTGCGAAACGCAGTGCGCTTCATCAATGGCGAATAGCGCAATTCCGGGACCTGAATTCAGTCGATCGAGTATTGATAGGAAGCTAGAGCTCATCAGACGCTCTGGCGCTACGTAGATCAGGTCAAGATCTCCAGTCAGTAGTTGACTAGTCACCTTTTGAGATGTAACTGCATCCAGACTGGAGTTCAGGAATGAAGCCTTCACGCCCAACTGGGTTAATGCATCAACTTGATCTTGCATCAGCGCAATTAAGGGTGAAACCACCACTCCTACACCAGGTCGAACAAGTGAGGGGATCTGATAGCACAGCGACTTACCGGCACCAGTGGGCATGAGGACTAAAGCATCCCCACCCGCAACGACATGAGCAACAATGGATTCTTGAGCGCCTCGAAATTGATCAAAGCCAAAAATATCCTGAAGTACCTGGCGGCTCGATTGCAACAGTGATGCTCCCTTGGAATAAAAAAACCCCACGTCAAGGCGGGGCTGTATAAATATCTTCTCTGTATTTACAGATACAGAATCTGTCTGGCGGAGAGGGAGGGATTCGAACCCTCGGTAGGTTTGACCCTACGCCTGATTTCGAGTCAGGTACATTCGACCACTCTGCCACCTCTCCGAACCGAAGAGCGATTATAGCTTTCGGGGACTCCCTTGAATTTCCAACTCTTCCAGTTAGAGGGGCTTTAATACCTCTAAGCCACCCAAGTAAGGTCGCAATGCTTTCGGTATAGCGATGCTGCCATCAGCTTGCTGGCAATTTTCTAGCAAAGCCACACCAGTTCTGCCAACAGCTAAGCCAGATCCATTCAAGGTATGTACCAACTCTGGTTTACCTTGCCCAGATTTATATCTAGCTTGCATCCGTCTCGCCTGAAAATCACCCATATTGGAGCAAGAGCTAATCTCACGATAAGCATTTTGTGATGGGATCCACACTTCCAGGTCATAAGTCTTGGTGCTACCAAAACCCATGTCGCCAGTACAGAGTAATACTTTTCGGTAAGGCAACTCAAGAAGCTCCAATACCTTTTCTGCATGCGAAGTTAATTCTTCAAGCAACTGCATTGACTCATCCGGCTTTGCGATTTGTACGAGCTCTACTTTTTCGAACTGATGCTGACGAATCATGCCGCGCACATCACGGCCATAGCTTCCAGCCTCTGACCTAAAGCAGGGGGTATGAGCGGCAAATTTCAAGGGCAACTCTTCAGCGGCTGTAATCGTGTCACGTACTAAATTCGTCACAGGTACTTCTGCTGTCGGAATCAAATAGAAATTTTCAATTTTTGCTTCGCCCGCTCCATCTTCACCACCCATCTGACGAGGAACCTTAAATAGGTCTTCTTCAAACTTAGGCAACTGGCCAGTACCACGCATCGAGGCTGCATTCACCATTAAAGGAACATAGAGCTCTTCGTAACCATGCTCAGTTGTATGCAAGTCAATCATGAATTGCGCTAAGGCACGATGCAATCTGGCAACAGGTCCTTTAAGGACTACAAAGCGTGAACCACTAATCTTTGCAGCAGATTCAAAATCAAGTCCCAATGGTGCGCCTAAGTCGACATGATCCTTTACAGGAAATGCAAACTCGGGGATCGCGCCCCAACGCTTGACTTCTTTGTTTTCAGTCTCATCTTTACCTACTGGAACCGCTTCGTCCGGCAAGTTCGGAATACCCATTAAGAAGTCAGAGATCTCCGCTTGTAAGATGGCTAAGCGCGCAGCACCGGATTCCATATCCACGTTAATCTGCGTTGCTTCCGCCATCTCAGCGGCAGCATCTTCGCCCTTACCTTTTTTCATACCAATGGCTTTAGCGAGTTGATTGCGCTTAGCTTGTAATTCCTCAGTACGGGTTTGCAAAGATTTACGCTCAGACTCTAAGGTGTTGAACTTCTCAACATCAAGTTGAAATTTACGAGTAGCTAATCGGGCAGCAACAGCTGCGATATCTTTGCGGAGTAATTGCGGATCAATCATGTGATGCTCTATTGGTTAATGGGTATGTGCGTTAGTTTAAGCGCAAGACTTCTGCGCCGGCAGGTGGCACAAAGGTAAAGCGATTGGCGGGTAGATTGACGTTCAACTGGATCTTGTCTAAGGTAACTAGCACCACGCTACCTAAACCATCTATGAGCTCAAGTGCCTTAGGTAGGCCATTAGCCATTCCGACCGAAATCTTGGTATATGGCAAGTCGTTACCATTTTTTGCATTTGGGATTTTCTTGGGCACTAGAGCAACCCATTTCATACCAAGGCGATCTTCACCTTCAAGCAAATCAAAATGCTGATCTAAGGAAGTCTCACCAAATAAGATGGCCGCAGGAGTGCTTGCTAAAGCTTGGCCAGCAGGCCTAAACGTAGCTTGATTTAAATCCTTATCCCACATGATGAGTTGCTTGCCATCGGCGATCAGTTTTTGCTCGTATGGTTTTTGGGTATCCCAAATAAATCTGCCTGGACGCTGAAATACAAAACGGCCTTGAGTTTGGCGAACCACTTTTAAACCTTTATCTTGTGGCTCATTTGCTTTGGGTGCACGCAACTGCTGCTGTACAAATTCACCCTCAGCAGTTTTGGAGTTGCGCACAAACTGACGCAACTGCTCAGCCCCACTCTCACTCTGCGCAAACACCAAGCTTGAGGATAAAAGAACAGTGAGTCCTAAAGCTACTGCCGAGAAAATTCTGCGCAAGGGAGCCGCCTTATTCTGAAGGACGATGGAGGATTTCGCGATTACCGCCATTACCCATCTTTGAAACCAAACCTGCTTTTTCCATATCTTCGAGTAGGCGTGCTGCACGGTTATAACCAATCCGCAAGTGACGCTGTACTAAAGAAATGGATGGACGCTTGTTTTCTAGAACGATAGCTACTGCTTGGTCGTATAAAGGATCAGCTTCGCCACCACCTTCACCAGTCAATGCATCCATCGTAGATTCGTCAGCGCCTTCCAGAACGCCATCAATGTAATTGGCCTCGCCCTTCTCTTTGAGCCACTCCACCACACGATGAACTTCATCATCAGAAACAAAGGCGCCGTGAACACGAACTGGTAACCCAGTACCTGGGGCCATGTACAACATGTCACCCATACCAAGCAATGCTTCAGCACCCTGCTGATCTAGGATGGTGCGGCTATCGATCTTGCTGCTCACCTGGAAGGAAATACGGGTTGGGACGTTTGCCTTAATTAGGCCCGTAATGACATCCACGCTTGGGCGCTGAGTTGCCAATACCAAATGAATACCAGCAGCACGCGCTTTTTGCGCAATACGTGCAATTAACTCTTCAATCTTCTTGCCAGAGACCATCATTAAGTCAGCCAACTCATCGATCACGATCACGATCACTGGCGCCTTATAAATTGGCTCTGGATCTTCTGGAGTCAGACTGAATGGATTGGTGAGCTTCTCACCTTTTTCTTCCGCTTCTAAAATCTTTTTGTTAAAGCCAGCCAGGTTTCGTACACCAAACTTACTCATCAGTTTGTAGCGACGCTCCATCTCGTTTACAGCCCAATTGAGCGCGTTATACGCCTGTTTCATATCAGTCACAACTGGGCACAAGAGATGCGGAATCTTGTCATACATGGCCATCTCGAGCATCTTCGGATCAATCATGATCAGACGCACTTCATCAGGCTTCGCCTTGAAGAGAATAGATAAAATCATGGCATTGATACCAACAGACTTACCAGCGCCGGTAGTACCAGCAACCAAGCAGTGCGGCATCTTCGCCAAGTCAGCAACAATCGGGCTACCAGAAATATCTTTACCCAAGGACAGAGTTAAGTTGGAGTTACTGTCGTTGTACACCTGCGAACTCAAAATCTCTGAGAGATAAACCGATTGGCGTGTTGGGTTTGGCAATTCCAAAGCCATACAAGTCTTACCTGGAATGGTTTCAACCACACGCATGCTCACTACACCTAAGGAGCGCGCCAAATCACGTGAGAGATTGACAATCTGACTACCCTTCACACCAACAGCAGGATCGATTTCATAACGAGTGACCACTGGGCCTGGGTAGGCTGCAATGACTTTCACTTCCACATTGAACTCGGCTAACTTGCGCTCAATCAAGCGAGAAGTAAATTCCAATACATCAGCTGAAATAGTTTCTTTCACCTCTGGTACTGGATCAAGCAAAGCCAAAGGCGGTAATTCTGAATCGGGGATATCCACAAACAGCGGTTGCTGTTTCTCGCGCTCCACTCGAGCGCTTTTCGGAATCTCTACTGGAGCTCGCACAATCTGTACCGGCTTAGCAATTTCAACGCGCCCACGAAATTCTTCAACAAACTCTTCCCGCTCTTCAGCGGCTACTTCGCCTAATTTGCGATCCTCTTCACTATCGCGACGCTCACGCAAACGGTTATAGGCAAGCTCAAGGGATCGACCTACTTTTTCAGCAACATCTAACCAAGAAAAATGAAGGAACAAAGATAAGCCAGCGCAAAGGGTAAATAACAAAACCAGGGTTGAACCCGTAAAACCCAGGGTCATTTGCAAGGGATCGCCGATCAGTTCACCCACAATGCCTCCAGGAGGCCTAGGAAGCTCCCAGGTCAACGAATGTAAGCGAATAGACTCAAGACCCATACTGCTCAATAAAGTCAGTCCAAAGCCCAGCCAACGCATTAATAAGGAATCAGGCTTGGCGTCTGGGTCTGGTGGCAAAGGGATACTCCAAAGCTCGCGCCAGCCGCTCAGAACACGGCGACCAAAGAGCACAACCCACCAAAAAGCAGAGATACCGAAGATATAGAGCAATAAATCGGCTAAATAGGCCCCAAAACGGCCCCCTAGGTTCTTGGGAACCTCAAAACTGGCATGAGACCAGGCCGGATCTGCCTTGGAATAAGTGACCAAAATGGCCAATAAACCCAAACAAAGGCCACAGGAGATAAACCAACGAGCCTCTAGAAGGAGACGGGGCATCCTACCCTGCCCTTGATTCTCAGGGGGCTGGGGGCTTAAAGGGGTTTTGGACTTTGGGTATGCGGTTCTTGCCATGTTCTACCGATTGTAATCAAGCAATCCTATAATTTGGAGATGACTACAAATACCCCAAAACACTCCAAAGTCCTAATCCTCGGTTCAGGCCCTGCCGGCTACACAGCTGCGGTTTACGCAGCCCGCGCTAATTTGAACCCAACCCTGATCACTGGCCTCGCACAGGGCGGTCAATTAATGACCACCACTGATGTGGAGAACTGGCCAGCCGATCCAGATGGCGTTCAAGGGCCAGAGCTCATGGATCGCTTTTTGAAGCACGCGGAGCGCTTTAATACCAACATCATCTTTGATCACATTCACACTGCCGCCCTGACTGAAAAGCCTATTCGCCTGGTTGGTGACTCTGGTACTTATACCTGCGATGCATTAATTATTTCAACGGGTGCATCTGCTCAATATATTGGCCTTCCAAGTGAGGAGGCATTTATGGGCCGCGGTGTTTCTGGATGCGCAACCTGCGATGGCTTCTTCTATCGCAATCAAGATGTTTGCGTAGTGGGTGGTGGTAACACTGCTGTTGAAGAAGCGCTCTATCTAACAGGCATTGCTAAAAAAGTTACCGTGATTCATCGCCGCGATAAATTCCGCGCAGAACCAATCCTCAATGATCGCCTCATGGCCAAAGTTGCGGAGGGCAAAGTGGAGCTCAAATTGAACTCGACTCTTGATGAAGTCTTGGGTGATGAAAAGGGTGTCACTGGTGTACGCATTAAGAAAGCGGACGGCAGTACAGAAGATATTGCTGTGACCGGCGCCTTTATTGCGATTGGCCACAAACCGAATACCGATTTATTTGTTGGTCAGCTGGATATGAATAACGGCTACATCAAAACTCACTCGGGCTTGGAAGGCAATGCCACCGCTACCAACATCCCTGGCGTATTTGCGGCAGGTGATGTGCAAGACCATATTTATCGTCAAGCGATTACCAGTGCAGGCACGGGCTGTATGGCTGCATTAGATGCACAGCGCTATTTGGAGACTTTGGCTTAATAGAAGCAATCAAAGCATCAAATAAAAATGCCTAGCATTGCTAGGCATTTTTATTTCTAAGGAATCAATCAAACACTGAGAGCAAGCAATGCAATCTCAGGCGCTCTGTCCAAAATCTTCAATAAAGCTTTAGCCGCACCAGTGGGGCTACGTTTACCCTGCTCCCAGTTTCGAATGGTCTCCAGGGAAACTTCGATGCGCTTAGAAAATTCTTGCTGGGATAAACCAATTCTCTCGCGTACGCCTTTTGCATATTTAGCAGCATCTAACATCGCATCTGCATCATCTTGCTGTTGATGCAATTTAATTAAACGCTCTGATGTCGCATCAAGTAATTTTTTATCGACGAATCCTTTAGGGAAGCTACTGGGATCATTTAGATCCACTCTAACTCGAACGATTTTCTTCATGGCAATTCCTTTTGACTAATAGTAGGCCATTGGCCTACTATTAGTCAAGAAGCCTAGGGCTCATATCTATAGGCCTGACTGCAGAAAGCCTTAAAATGGTGTCCATAAAGCATTCATGGCTTTAATTGCAGGAAATAGATTCGATCTTCAACAGCAAGGGTCCGCCTCTTTGCTAAGATCGAAGCGCACATTAATCACTAACCGGAGTATTTATGAGTTACGACAAGGTCAGCCCAGGTAAGAAAATCCCAGAATCATTCAACGTCATTATTGAGATCCCAATGAACGCGGATCCAGTGAAGTATGAAGTAGATAAAGAAACTGGCTGCCTATTCGTAGATCGCTTCATGGGCACAGCAATGCACTACCCATGCAACTACGGCTACATCCCAAAAACGATTGCTGGTGACGGTGATCCGGTAGACGTTCTTGTCATTACTCCATTTGCATTGGTACCAGGCTCAGTAGTGAGCTGCCGCGCTATCGGTATGTTGGAAATGGAAGATGAAGGCGGACAAGATGCCAAGTTATTGGCTGTTCCAGAAGACAAAATTTTGCCAATCTACAAGCATTTGCAAAAACCTGAAGATGTAAACGAATTACTCCTTGCCCAAATTCAACACTTCTTCGAGCACTACAAAGATCTCGAAAAAGGTAAGTGGGTCAAAGTTAAAGGTTGGACTGGTGTTGCTGGTGCCCATAAAGAAATTTTGGACGGCATCGAAGGCTACGCTAAGTCACAGAAGTAATTTCGTAGTCATTGGGAGTGAGCTCGCAAAAAATCGCCCTAGCGCAAATCAACCCTCTTTTGGGTGATTTGCCTGGTAATGCGCAGCTCATCTCTCAAGCCGCCGCAGATGCTTACGCGCAAGGCGCTACTATCGTTTTAACACCAGAGCTTTCGCTCACTGGTTACCCTCCAGAAGATTTACTCTTAAGACCAGCCTTTATTGAGGCCGCAGATCGTGAGCTCAGTTGTTTAATACTAGAGCTCCAGAAATTTCCAGGACTGACTGTAATCATTGGTCACCCTAAAAAGACTGCTGCTGGTTTACAAAACTATGCCTCCGTCATTCGTGATGGCAAAGTGATTGCAGGCTATGCCAAGCAAGAATTACCGAATCATGAAGTGTTTGATGAGGTCCGTTACTTCACACCAGGCAAGGAAGCCTGTGTCTTTGAAAATGCTGGCATTCAGTACGGCCTCATTCTTTGTGAAGATGCCTGGCATGATAGTCCTGCTAAGCAGGCCCATGCCGCCGGTGCACAAGTGCTACTGGTTCTCAATGCCTCACCCTATCACCTCCAAAAAGAATCTTTACGTATTGAAGTATTGCGCCAGCAGATCGCTGTAAGCAAGATGCCGCTGGTGTATGTCAATGCAGTAGGCGGTCAAGATGAATTGGTTTTTGATGGTGGATCATTTGCTTTGAACAGCGCAGGCAAAGTAATCATGACGATGCCGCAGTTTGAAACCGCTCTTGGCTATGTAGTCGTTAATGCATCAGCCGATCTAGAACCGGGAAGTCTGGTGGCTCCCTCCAGCGTAGAAGCCCAGGCCTACCAAGCTCTTGTTTTGGGTGTGCGTGACTATGTTCAGAAGAATCGTTTTCCAGGGGTCATCATTGGCCTCTCGGGCGGTGTGGATTCCGCATTGGTACTGGCGATTGCAGTGGATGCTTTAGGTGCGGATAAGGTACGCACCGTCATGATGGCGTCACGCTATACCGCTGATATCTCTTGGATTGATGCTCGAGAAATGGCTCAGAATCTAGGCGTTCAATACGATGAGATTCCGATCAGCGAACCTGTTGATGCTTTAGAGCATGCCTTAGCAGAGCAATTCAAAGGCTTAAAACTGGATGCTACTGAAGAGAATATTCAGGCACGGGTGCGAGGCACTCTCCTCATGGCGCTCTCCAACAAAACTGGTCGCCTCGTTTTAACAACCGGTAATAAGAGTGAGATGGCTGTCGGCTACTGCACTCTCTACGGAGATATGGCTGGCGGTTTTGCCGTCATTAAAGATATTGCTAAGACCTTGGTCTATCGCTTATGTGCCTATCGCAATAGTATTGCCCCGATTATTCCGGAGCGGATTTTGACTCGCGCCCCTTCTGCAGAATTGCGCCCTGACCAGACCGATCAAGACAGCTTGCCATCGTATGAAGTATTGGACGGCATCGTAGAGCGCTATATGGAGCAAAACCAATCCATCGCCCAAATTATTGCTGCCGGTTTTGATCCCGACAGTGTAGAAAAAGTAACCCGCCTGATTAAGCTCAATGAGTACAAACGTCGCCAAGCACCTCCAGGCGTTCGCGTGACTACTCGAGCCTTTGGGCGTGACTGGCGCTACCCCATTACCTCCCAATTTAGGGCGTAACCGGGCATTCGTTTTCAGTTCTAGGTATGATTACTGTATTAAGGGGAATATATGAAGCTAATCACATCCATTATTAAGCCGTTCAAACTTGACGAAGTTCGTGAAGCCTTAGCTGAAGTAGGTGTTACCGGACTGACCGTTACTGAAGTCAAAGGCTTTGGCCGCCAAAAAGGTCATACCGAACTCTATCGTGGCGCCGAGTATGTTGTCGACTTTTTACCCAAAGTAAAAGTGGAAGTAGTTGTGGCTGATGACCGTGTAGATTCAGCGATCGAAGCAATTACAAAAGCGGCACGCACAGGCAAGATTGGTGACGGCAAGATTTTTGTTAGCCCGATTGAACAAGCTATTCGGATTCGCACTGGCGAAACTGACGACTCAGCGGTTTAAGTACCAGCATTCATGCGCTAACTCTCTCGAGGGTTAGCGCTGCTGAGAATCTGTCCGGTCTACGGATGGAGCCACCACTTCAGCAGCATCCAATATCAAGGTTTTGTGATTCAGATTTGTCAGGCGAACTTTTGCGCCCTGAAAAAATACGTCTACCTGAGCGAGGCCACCAGTTAACACCTTAAATGGTGGCTTACCGTAAAAGGATGCGCCGACCCCAGGTTCAACCATCTTATTTTGCAACTTACCAGAAGCATCACTCACGCAAACAACCTGCTTTGACTTCACCTGTACATAGACCATGTCAGCTGCTTTGCGGGGTGCATCCGGTTTGTAACTAATAATGCCTTCCTCAGCAGGACAGGCTGTTGAGGCTTCAGCACTAGTGGCAGGAGCAGCGACTACTGGGGCAACTGCTGCCTGAGGAGTGACTGGTACAGGCTCAGCTGGAGTTGCCGCAGGAGTCGGCTCAATAATTTCTTCTTTTACAACAATGATTTCTTCTGGCTTGTCTGCAAAAAAGAGAGTACGCAAATTAATGACTGCGAACACCAGTGCGGCTAAAACACTTAATAAAAGAATGAGCTTCTTTGAAGAGGCAGGTTTTGAGCTTGGCGAAGTGGCAGAGAATGGGATTTCTTTTGAGATGACTTTTACAGGCTCTACTTTTGTAGATTCTATTTTTATAGCTGGCTCGTTTTTTTCTTCTTCAGCCACTAATTCTGGAGTCTGAGTCTCCTCCACTACTTCTTTAATTACTTCAGATTCTTTTTTTGCTCCCACTTTTTTAGGGGCAACTTTTCTAGCAGTCTCTTTAATTGAGGTATCAGCTAATTTAATCTCTGCAATAGGTAGCTGCTCTGGAGCTGCATTCGATTTTTCGGGAGCGCTCGAACCAAAATCAAATGCATCTTCATCGCTTAAGTTGAGTAGCTTTGCTACTTTTTTAGCGGCAGTAAATTTGTTTTGGGCTCCATAGAAAAAACTGGACTCGCCATTTTCAATTTGAGATATTTGATGGTGTGAAAGACAAGCCATACCGCCGAGTTCTTTAGTGCTTAAGCTCAGTTTTTCGCGGGCTTTAACAAAAGCTTCTTTGCGAATCTCAGGGAGTTTGGAATTGGAGTTCACAAAAGTGCTTTAAGTGTTTTATCTATCAAAGTGATGCCCATCATAGTGCCTTCACAACATCAGGGAAATTAGCCCTGAAGCTAATTATTTTGCGTATTTTCAAGATCAGATTCAAGGTACTTTGCAACTAATAATTGAACCGATTCCACATTCATCTTATCCATTACTCTAGCCTTGTGGACCTTGATAGTGGCATCAGTAGTCCCCAGTTTGACGGCAATATCTTTATTAAGCAATCCCTTGACCAGCCAAAAGCAAACTTCCTTCTCTCTGGGTGTCAGGGTCGCATAATCCCTCTTGGTTTCCACCTCTTTAGAGACTCGTTTGAGCTGACGTCTATCAAACTCGACAGCATCGGCAACAGCCTTCAATAAATCCTCCAAATTGAAGGGTTTAAAGAGGAAATCAACGGCGCCGCGCTTCAGGCTCTTGACGATTTGATGGGGGTGACTTTGGCCGCTCACAAACACAATTGGGGTTTTACGGCCCAACTGGACTAATTTTTCCTGTAAATCCAGCCCCGTCATATCGGGCATCTGCATATCCAGCAAGATAACTGCAGGTGCCACAGGAAGCGAATGCTCTAAAAATGTCATCGCAGAAGAGAAATCTTCCACCATATAACCCACATCTTTTAGCATTCGGCTTAAAGATGTACGCATTGACTCATCGTCGTCAATTAGGTAGATGTGGCCAACTTTAGTCATTGAATTTAAAAGAAAAAGTGATAGATAGGACAATGTACTGCAGCTTTTTTAGGAAGGATATTAGCTGTCAAGCTAATAATGAGGCTCAAGCAGCAAATACAATAGAGAAATTGCTTGTTGCAGTGCACGACAGAAACGCTAGGAGATCTTCATAAACCCCTGCGTTCGCCCTTGTATCACGGCACAATAGAGCTTTTCGACAAATTCTTTTCTGGAGTCAATATCAGCATGAAACGCCTTAATGAACGCTCGCGTAATGTTACTGAAGGGGTTGCCCGCGCACCCAATCGCTCAATGTACTACGCGATGGGCTATGAAGAGAAGGATTTTGTTAAGCCAATGGTAGGTGTGGCCAACGGCCATTCAACCATTACCCCCTGCAATAGCGGCTTACAAAAACTGGCAGATGCAGCAGTAACCGCTCTTGAAGAGGCTGGTGCAAAAGCGCAAATGTTTGGCACCCCAACCGTCTCTGATGGTATTGGCATGGGTACTGAGGGTATGAAGTATTCCCTCGTCTCTCGTGAAGTCATTGCAGATAGCATCGAAGTGTGTGTGAATGGTTTATGGCAGGACGGTGTTTTAGTGATTGGTGGTTGCGACAAAAACATGCCGGGCGGCATGATGGCGATTGCCCGCACCAACGTACCCGCAATTTACGTCTATGGCGGAACCATTAAGCCAGGTCATTTCAAAGGCAAAGAACTGAATATTGTTTCTGCATTTGAAGCTGTTGGTGAATTTACTTCTGGCCGCCTGAGCGAAGAAGATCTCAAAGGTGTTGAGCAAAATGCTTGTCCAGGCAGCGGTTCTTGCGGTGGCATGTATACCGCTAATACTATGAGCTCCTCATTTGAAGCCTTGGGTATGAGCTTGCCTTACTCATCGACGATGGCCAACGTCGATGCCGAGAAAGTCACTAGCGCCCATGAATCAGCCATTGTGTTGGTAGAGGCAATTAAAAACAATTTGCGTCCACGCGACATCATCACCAAGAAATCTATTGAGAACGCAGTGAGCGTCATCATGGCAGTTGGTGGCTCTACTAATGCTGTTTTGCATTTCCTGGCAATCACCAGTGCTGCTGAAATCGATTGGACTATTGATGACTTTGAACGTATCCGTAAACGCGTTCCCGTCATTGTGGATATGAAACCATCAGGCCAATACTTGGCAACCGATCTGCACCAAGCTGGCGGCATTCCACAGGTGATGAAGATCTTGCTAGATGGCGGCCTCTTGCACGGTGATTGCATGACGATCACTGGCAAAACCATTGCTGAGACATTGAAAGATGTTCCATCAGTACCGCGTGCTGATCAAAAAGTGATTCGCACTTTAGATAATCCTCTGTACAAACAAGGTCACTTAGCTATCTTGAAGGGCAATATCTCCCCTGAGGGTTGCGTTGCCAAAATTACTGGTCTCAAGAACCCATCGATTACCGGCCCAGCGCGCGTCTTTGACTCTGAGGATGACGCAATGGCAGCCATCATGGCGCAAAAGATTAAAGATGGTGACGTTGTAGTCATTCGCTACGAAGGTCCTAAAGGCGGCCCTGGCATGCGCGAGATGCTTGCCCCTACCTCTGCCCTCGTTGGTCAAGGTTTAGGTGAGACGGTGGGTCTCATCACTGATGGCCGCTTCTCTGGTGGTACTTGGGGCATGGTGGTTGGTCACGTTGCCCCTGAGGCTTATGTTGGTGGCACTATCGCCCTCATTCAAGAAGGTGACTCTGTCACGATCGATGCCCATAAACTCCTCATCCAACTCAATGTGAGTGATGAAGAAATTGCCAAGCGTCGTGCCGCCTGGGTGCAACCGAAGCCACGCTACACCCGCGGCTTGCTGGCGAAATATGCCAGCTTAGCAAGTACTGCAAGTAAGGGTGCGGTGACTGATCTAGATTTGAAGATCTAAGTTAACTAAGCCAAATAAAAAGCCCCTAAGTAAAACTAGGGGCTTTTTTAATACCTCAGCTTAATACGATTAAAGCATGTGCTTAGTGCTTCATTGCTCCGCCATGGCCACCACCAGGATTGCCCATTGCATTCACAGGCATCTTCACTTCCACTTCACCCGCTTTAGCAAACTTGAGTTTGACTGGAACAGTTTCACCAGCAGCTAAAGGCGCTTTGATGTTCATAAACATCAAGTGCAAACCACCTGGCTTTAATTCCACTGCACCACCTGCTGGCACTGGAATATCTTTCACTTGGCGCATTTTCATGACATTACCTTCCATGGCCATCTCATGCAATTGGACCTCGCCAGCTACTGGAGAGCTAGCTGATACCAATAAATCTACGCCGCCTTTGTTTTCAATCTTCATAAAGCCACCGGCCACTTGCTGACCAGGAACAGTTGCACGAGTGTAGGCATTCTCAATTTGCAGTGGGCCTACTTTAGCGTTTTGAGCCTGAGCCATTCCAGCAAGACCAAAACCAACCACAGCAAGCAATAATGCATTTAATAATGTATTGCGTTTCATTTGTAAATCTCCCTAGTTAATCTTTAATACCCATCATCGATGATGGCTTATATGCCTTTACTCTACTACCAACTCATTGTCTTGGTGCCATCTTTAAATAAAGCATCGCCAGTAATCTTTGGTCCACCCAGTTTGACACCAGCGATCAAATCAGCCTCTGTAAAACCAGCCTGCTTTAGGCACATGGGGCACATGATGACTAAGGCCCCACTAGAGATTACCTCAGATAAAGCCTGCTGCTGATCGGAAAACTTAGTAGCTCCAGCCTTTACACCCATCATCACAGCCTTATCATTCAAAAAAATAGTTAATGGATGACCGCTAGAAAAATGGTGTTTGCCAAAATTAATAGCCATTGAGGCACGACCTGGCTCGTCAGTTGAAAGGTTGATAAACAGCGGATCATTGGCAGCAGCAAAGGCTGATAAAGACAATGCCGCTAGAGTGGTAATAACTACAGCCTTCAGTGACTTCAAAAACATAGTGATACTCCTTTTGTGAATGCAACAAATAATTCCTAAAGTAAATTCAGTATTGAATGAGATCTAATTCAACTCCATACGGCAAGCGTCAAAAAATTAGTTGAAGCTCGCTGACAAACCAACGGATCCCCAAGTTCCTGGCATTGGGTAACCTTGGCGATAGCTGTACTGTTGATTAAAGATGTTTTCAACCATCACAAAGACCTCACCCTTCCTACCTAACTCTGGAACTGGATAGGACACACGAGCATTAGCTACCGTCGAGCCGTTTACTAAAGTAGTATTGGTTGATCCGGTATTACGGCTTAAAGTCTGTGAATAAAAGGATGTTTGATACTGAGCATCAACAGATAGCCTGAACTTTCCAAGGTACCCAGTAATGGCAGCATTAAATGCATTTTGAGGCACATAAGGTAAATTTTCAGCACTATTGTTATTTAAATAGGTCCACCCGCCAAATACCGTCAATTCTGGAATGAATTCTCTTTGGGCGGAAAGTTCAACGCCCTGCATAGTGTATTGACCATAAGTACTCCATGCTGCATTCGGTGGGGCGAATGGAACGTTCGTGAATGTAAAGACAGATCGATTCTTAATCGTGTCTTGGAAAAGGCTTGTATCAATTCTAGTTTTTTTATCTATAAAGAATTTTCCACCCACCTCCATGTGACTCATTTCTTCAGCGGATAAATTCTTCCACGACTGATTAGCCCAATTCACAGGAATGGAAGCTTGCAAAGCTGGTCCCTCCATCCCAGGATAGTTAATACCCTGCGAGGCGTTAAAGAAAATGGTTGCGACGTCAGAAACTAGAGAGATACCACCGTAAGGAGCAGTCTTTGATGCATATTGATTATTCTGATAATTGCGTACACCAGCAGATGGAACCAGAGACCACTTGCTATTTAACATAAGGCTATGACTGATTCCAATATAAGGGGATGTTAATTTATAGGTTGGTAGGGTCGTCTTTGCAGTTACGTTTGAAAGCGCACCATTAAAGGCTGGAGTACTTGTTACGCTTCCGCTTGAAGAGTCATAATCAAGGCCAAGCAAAACATTTCCGCCTTGCCAAGGGGTGATTGACTCTTTCCAGCGGATACCTTGCATGGTGAAATTGTTATAACTGTTTCCCCACCCTCCAGATATCAAATCATTATTCAAATTTCCATTACCAGTATTTGAATAAATGCGAAACTCACCTTCTACCGAATCATAATTATGCCTTGCAAAAGCCGTCACCATTTGCGCATTACTATCGTATGTTGGGGCTATGGCTGGGGATGGCAGGGTGTTATTGCCAGGATCTTTAGCGGTATTGTTAAGCGCCATTCCGCTGATACCGACCTTCCAATTTTGATCAATCTTAAATCCAGCAGAACCCATAATGTTAGCTAACTGCCCGCTACCATTTGCTCTTGCGCCATTGGATTTAGAAAATCCTTGTGCTAGTGAAAAATCAACATCATTACTGCGACCGGCTAGATCTACCTGCTCAATCACGGTGTTATAAGAACCATAGGAAACTCGTGCATTACCGGATACACCGTTGTTAGGTCCGGCAGTCTTGGTATTTAAATTAATGGAGGCAAAGTTATTTCCATTAATTTGAGGCTGAGGACTCTTGTAGATTGTGATGTCCCTCATCCCGTTAACTGGAAGTAAATCCAATAATGCATGCCCCCAAACAGGCATATACATTGGAACATTATCAATATATGTCTTAATCTCACTTCCTGGGCGACTGAGGCCCATTCCGCGAATAAAAATAGAGCCGCCCTGATCGCCACCGAACGAACCAACAGGGTTGTAACGAGTAATTTGGGTTCCCGGCGTATTGCGCAAAGCTGAAGATAAATCTGCAGCATGTAAATCACGAATCGTTTCGTCGGTAATCACAGCAGAGGTACTCGAAAATCGGTCGATCTCAATCTCTGCTACATCCGGCTTAGCTGTAACGATGACATTCGGCAAGCTTTGTGCATACACATTGCCAGCCACGATGAGTGAAGCGGCAATCGCTAATTTAGTTTTATATAAATTCATTTTTATCTCGAATTAATGTTTTGAATCAGATCCATGCTGCATGCCGTGACGCATAGTCACAACACCATCAAATGAATCCAGTTGTTTAATTTTTTGTGGGGATAGCGTAGCTTCTGCAGTCTTAAGTTTTGCCGTGATGTTGTTAGCAATCTCTTTAGAAATGCCTGCCGATGCAATAGCGCTAGGATCTTTAAATCCAGCGCCACCGCATGCAATGATTTCCCAATCAGCATGCTTTCTTCTGAGAAGTGCACGACCACCTTTTTGACCTTGAGTCCAATCTGCAATTGCAACTTTGCCCTCAATAACGATTGGGGTGATTTGTACTTTCAGATTGGGCTGATCAAAGGTCTTTGAAATCAGCGCCTTGATTCTGCCTTGAGACTCCGCCTCAGTCTGAGAATGTGCAAATGCATATCCTGTATAAAGAAATGCTGAAATAACCAAACCCGTTAACAGGCTGTTTACACTCAACGGATGCTTGAAGAACGAGCTCACTTTATTTATCTCACCCATGCTACTTCTGGCCGGCTGAAATGGGTGTTAGTACAAACTCAGCACTGCTCAAAGGAGCATGGGTATTGATTGAGTTTGTAAGAATGAGATAGCTGGCATATAGGAGCCAAATGGCTGTACCCATAGTAATGCCAATACAAATTCGCTTTAGGCGAAATAAAACTTTTTCAGATAAAAACATGTACTGCTCCAGACAAGATCACGGCAACATAGTTGCCAACTGCATAGCTTTGCTATGCCCTAAACGGATTTAGGCTTGTGTAGGAGGTGCAGCTGAGGGAGGTGTTACCCAAACAGCGAGTGGCTTGGGTGATTGATAGAAAAGCTGGGGCAGCAAAGCAAGTGTTTGCGGCGCTTGAAAAGTGAGGTTGGTATTGAATGCTGGGGTAATGGCCGTATGAGCAATGCAATACGGGCAAGGCTGTACTTCTGCAAGGTCTGCTTGATCTTCGCTCTGGATATTGATCTGAGCTTTAGAGCCATCAGCAGAACAGATTTCCATTGCAAAACCTTGGCCATGCTTCGCTAGCGAGACTGCTTGAGAAACTGCTGGCGCAAGTGCGCTCATTGCAATTGCTAAAGCAGCAATCCAGTGAATGAGGCGGTTTTTGCGGAAATTCATGATGTGGGGATTTTATCGGATTTTTTGTAGGAATAGAAAAAGGGGGCTTACGCCCCCTTCTCTTTTGCCTCATCTTCGTTTTTGACTAGATGAGGCGGTATTTTGACTTCTTTAGCTTAGGCTGCAGCTGCTTTTTTCTTGCCTGTGAACTTGCCAATCAATGGCCAGAACAGGAGAACTAAAGCAAGCGTTGTAATACCGGCTACTAAGTAGTTTGAGAAGAACACATCAACGCTACCTTGTGAGATCAACATGGACTGGCGGAAAGAATCTTCCGCACGGTCACCCAATACCAAGGCCAAGACCATTGGTGCCATTGGGTAATCCAGTTTCTTGAAGATGTAGCCAAGCAGACCGAAGCCCAACATCAACCAGACGTCAAATGTTGCGTTATGCACGGTGTAGGCACCAACTGCACAAATCACAATAATGACTGGAGCGATGATTGAGAATGGAATTCTCAAGATAGAGGCGAACAATGGAACGCAAGTTAATACAACAAACAAGCCTGCCAAGTTACCCAAGTACATACTAGCAATCAAGCCCCAAACGAAGTCTGGCTTCTCAACGAAGAGCAATGGTCCTGGTTGTAAGCCCCAGATCAATAGACCACCGAGCAATACTGCCGCTGTAGGTGAGCCTGGGATACCCAATGAGAGCATTGGTAGCAAGGCAGCTGTACCAGCAGCATGAGCTGCTGTTTCTGGAGCAACAATACCCTCCATCTCGCCCTTACCGAAGTTCTCGCCCTTCTTGGATACGCGCTTAGCAACGCCGTAAGCCATGAAGGAAGCTGGAGTTGCACCGCCTGGGGTAATACCCATCCAGCAACCAATCAAACAGCTGCGCAGTGTAGTAGCCCAATACTTTGGCAACTTCGCCCAAGTCTCGAGGACCACTTGACGACGAATCTTTGCAGCAGCACCTTTGAACTCAAGGCCTTCTTCCATCGACAACAGAATCTCACCGATACCAAACAAACCAATAACAGCGATCAAGAAGTCAAAACCACGCATCAATTCGTGACTTCCGAATGTCAAGCGCAATTGACCTGTCACTGTATCCATACCAACTGAAGCTAGAGCAAAGCCCAACATCATGGCAGAGATTGTCTTAAATGGAGATCCCTTGTTCATACCCACGAAGCTGCAGAAGGTAAGCAAGTACACCGAGAAGAATTCTGGCGGACCAAACTGCAGAGCAAACTTCGCGACCAAAGGCGCTAAGAAGGTGATCATCACAATCGCAAAGAACGCACCAACGAATGAGGATGTGAACGCTGCTGTTAAGGCTTCGCCAGCTTTACCTTCACGGGCCATTGGATAACCGTCAAAGGTAGTCGCAACAGACCAGGGCTCGCCAGGAATATTAAACAGAATAGATGTAATCGCACCGCCGAATAATGCGCCCCAGTAAATACAGGAGAGCATGATGATTGCGGATGTTGGCGGCATTGTGAAGGTCAGCGGCAACAGAATCGCAATTCCGTTTGCACCACCTAGACCTGGCAATACGCCAATGATCACTCCGAGAGTTACACCAACGATCATTAACAGCAAATTAAAGGGTGTCATTGCAACGGCAAAGCCGTTGAATAGAGCATTAATTTCTTCCAACTTGAACTCCTTCTTTTCTAATCTTTTTTAATAGTTATTATTTTTTACTGTACGCCGATGAACTCAAGCGGATTAATCCAGGAGCCATGTGGCAATGGAACTTGGAACCAGTACTCAAACATGAGGTACAGGGCTACGCTCACACCGATAGAAACTGCTGCAGCTTTCCATAGTGCGTACTTACCAAGCCAAACCATAAAGACGGCGATGTAGATAACAGAAGATACGTAAATACCGATTAACTGAACTCCAAGAACAAAGACAATAGCTGGCAACAACACAGCCATCACTTGCTTGAAGGATTCTTTATCGACAAATGTTTCTGTTTCTTTTTTACCGTCAACCACAATTGATTGAAAGAGTGTCACGGTACTGGAAAGCAGAATAATTAAGCTGATGTAGAAAGGGAAATAGCCGGCTTCAGGACCGTCGCTACCCCAACTGGCGCCTAACTTAAGACTTCCAATCATCACCACCAGACCTACCGCAATGAATAAGAGTGCAGTGATGATATCCATCATCCTGACGCTAATCATGGATTCTTGATTTGAATTATTTGTATGTTCAGACATGTGCTTCGTTCGCTAATAAATGGTTGATTAATACTGCTGCACTTTTATATTGCTTTTAACTTCAAATTTGCGTTCAAAAAAATGGGACCTCCTCGCAGAGGCCCCATTTGATCTTCAGCGATTACTTGGCTAAGAAACCAGCTTCAGCCATCAACTGCTTGTGTAATGCCTCATTCAATGTCAACCAGTTATTGAATTCTTTACCGGTCATGAATGTTTGATTGAAAGCACCATCAGCCATGAATTTCTTCCACTCTGGTGTCTGGAGTACTTTTTTGAATACATTAATGTAGTAATCAATCTGCTCTTGAGTTACACCAGGAGCCATGAAAATACCGCGCAACATCACGTAGTCAGTTGAAACGCCAGCCTCTTTACAGGTTGGAACATCATTCCAAGATTGGGTAGCAGTGATCTTCTCTTTGTAAGGCATACGGGTGTCATCGAATACGCACAGAGCGCGTAATTTGTTGGCACGCCATTGAGCAACCGCCTCAATTGGATTGTTTACAGAAGAGTCAATGTGATTACCTACGAGCTGAACAGCAACGTCGCCACCCCCTTTGAATGGGATGTAGGTGAACTTAGCACCAGTTGCTTTTTCAAGAGCAACAGTAATGATCTGGTCTTCTTGCTTTGAACCAGTACCACCCATTTTGAATTTACCTGGGCCAGCTGCTTTAGCGGCATCGATATATTCTTTTGCTGTTTTGTATGGCTTGTCTGCGTTGTCCCACAATACGAACTGGTCCAAGGCCAACATAGCTACTGGAGTGATGTCTTTCCAATTGAATGGGACACCAGTTGCCAATGGAGTGGTGAACAAGTTAGACAAAGTGATGATGATCTTATTCGGATCGCCTTTTGCCTCTTTCATTGCCAAGAAGCCTTCAGCACCAGCACCAGCAGATTTGTTTACTGGAATAACAGCTTGCTTCATCAAGTTGTTTTTAGTGATGATGCCTTGGATCATTCGAGCCATTTGGTCAGCACCACCGCCAGGACCGGCAGGAATGATGAACTCAACAGGCTTGGTTGGCTCCCAAGCAGCGAAAGCAGGTGAAACAGCAGCAACACCGAGGGCTAATGCGGTGGAAATCAATGCCCCTTTTAACTTCATCTTCATGAACGCTCCTCCAAAAAATTTTGAATACCAATATTACTTTGGCTTCTCTTTGTTATGTAGCGATTTTTATCTAAGTTGGGGCACGAATACTTGATTCCCATCAATAAATGTCAAATGGGCAGTTAGGGGTAACACTAGCTTACTCAGTAGTAACCCTAATGAGAATTTTAGAAAAAATGCCTACCTGAAGCGATCTAAAAACTTCTTGCTGAGTTTATCGAGCTTGGTAGCGTCTTTAATCAAAAATTGCAGCCCATTGGAGTCAGCAATCAGGAGCGTATTACCAGCAATCCGACGAATATCATCCTCGCCTTTGAGGCGGATTCTGGTGGGGCCGCGGTCTGTCTCAATATCCCAAATACTCGGCGTAGCAAAAGTAGATACAGCCGTAATTTTCTCAATAACCGGCATGAACTCACGAGCCGCAAGCTCCTGCTCAATCAAAGCGAGCTCAACTTCTGAAATAGCAGAGACGTCATCAAACCAACATAACTCCTTACCCGACTGATCCATGATGGAAATACCGCCTCTAGGTGCAGTAATGGGGAAGGCTCTGACAGGATATACGCCAATATGACTAGTTCCAGCGGCATCTACCAATACCAAGCGGCCAAGAGCATCGCGCTCTAGCGTGTGCGTCTTTTGATGCTGACTCATACCCCACCCCCAGTTGCTTTGGCAATGACTTGCAATTCCTCTACCCCTGTTTCTCGCTCGTCCTCGTCAATACTTTCACCAATAGCGCCACCCTCAACTAGCTCTGCAGCATGGCGCAATTGGGCTTGATACAAAGCGTAGTACGCACCCTGCGCATCCATTAACTGCTCATGAGAACCAATCTCGACAATCTCACCTTTGTCGAGCACAACCAAACGGTCAGCTTTTCTTAAAGTGGATAGTCGATGTGCAATCGCAATCGTAGTGCGACCTTTCACCAAGTTATCCAAAGCGCGCTGAATTTCTTTTTCAGTGGTTGTATCCACTGATGAAGTAGCTTCATCCAAAATCAAAATACTTGGATTAATCAGCAATGCACGTGCAATCGAAATGCGTTGACGTTCACCACCTGAAAGAGATTGACCGCGCTCACCTACTAATGAGTCGTAACCCAGGGGGAGGCGAAGAATAAATTCATGTGCATGTGCAGCTCGCGCCGCTTCAATAATTTCCTCGCGAGTAGCGTCAGGTTTGCCGTAGGCAATATTTTCAGCAATCGTGCCAAAGAATAAAAATGGCTCTTGCAAAACCAAGCCAATACGCTTGCGGTAGTCGGCGATACCAATGCTGCGAATATCGCGACCGTCAAGCGTAATTGCGCCAGCACTGACATCATAAAAGCGGCAAATTAAGTTCACTAAGGTGCTCTTACCTGAACCACTGTGACCGACTAAACCAATCATTTCACCAGGGGCGATATCTAGATCAATACCTTTAGAGACAGCGCGGTTACCGTAGCGGAAACCCACGCCCCGCATAGAGATCCGGCCTTTCACCTCACCTAAGGGAGCTGGATTGATTGGTTCAGGGACACTGGAGACGTGATCCAAAATATCAAAGATACGCTTTGCGCCAGCCGCTGCTTTTTGGGTATGCGAAACAATCCGACTCATGGAATCAAGTCGAATATAAAAACGTCCGATATAGGCAAGGAACGCAATTAATACACCAACCGTTACTTTTTGATGTGCAACCTGCCAAATACCAAAACCCCACACTACTAAGAGCCCTGTTTCCGTGAGCAGCGTAACTGTTGGAGAGAACAATCCCCAAACGCGATTCACTCGATCATTCACTTGTAAATTGTGTTTGTTTGAATCAACAAAACGCTTGAGCTCACGATCTTCTTGAGCAAATGCCTTGACCACTCGAATACCAGGAATCGTATCCGCCAAGATATTGGTTACTTCAGACCAAATGCGGTCAATCTTTTCAAAACCAAAACGCAACTTGTCACGCACCACATGAATCATCCACACAATAAATGGCAGTGGTGCAAGTGTTACCAGGGCTAATAAAGGATCAATCGAGACAAGGATTGCTGCAGTCATCGTGATCATGATCACATCAGTGGCAAAGTCCAATGCATAGAGCGACAGGAACACACAGATACGATCTGTCTCAGCGCCGATTCGGGCAATGAGGTCGCCCGTTCTTTTTCCGCCAAAGTACTCCAAAGACAACTTCAGCAAATGCTCAAAGGTGGTATTTCTCAAGTCAGCACCAATGCGCTCACTGACTAGTGCAAGCAGGTAGGTTTTCCACCAACCCAAACCCCAGGCAACGATTGCGGCGGCAAATAATGCCAACAGGTATTTACTGGCTAAATCAAAATCAATTGGGTTGCCTTTTTCATATGGAATCAACACATGGTCCATTAAAGGCATCGTCAAATAAGGCGGAATCAAAGTGGCGCCTGTTGAGAGCAAGGTCAACACAAAACCTAGTAAAAGCTCCTTTTTGTAGGGTCGCGCAAAGCGCCATAACTTCAATAAGGTCCAGGTCGATGGAGGGGCATCCTCCTCTGGATCGCAACTTGGGCAAGCCTCCGAGTTAGCAGGCTTGGGGCTTAAGCAAATCGGACATGCTTGCTGATCGTATTCAGAGAGCTCAGGCTCCCTGACTCCTTGGGCACCCATCAAGAGTTGCTTAAAACTACTTTGCAGACGCAGTACTTGGGGGTTTACTGCCAAAGTGAAGTGCCAAACTCTCAAAAGCGCAGTCTGGGACTCCAGCTTGAGATGCCCCACTCCAGCGTGATCTCCATGTAAAAGCTGAACTCCAGCGTCTATTGACCAGAATTCCGAGCGGGTCCCATCAGTCCAAAATAGCCCCGAGGGAATCAAGCAAAGTAGGCTTTTTTCAAAACGCATTTCCTCATCTAGATCGAGCTCAACCCAAGCCAGTATGGATCCGAGGTCTTTTACTGGGGATTGTGGAGCCTCTAAAGCGCTAGCCCAATGACTTGGCGAAGGGGGAGCGGATGGGGAAATGTCTGGCTTCATTAGTACTAAAAGTATAGTGGAGCTGGATTTTTAAGATTTAATGGCTCTGTCAACTTTTCTCGGCAGAAAGCCGTTAGATTGATGTAATAGTGTTTTTTATGCATTTTTGCTAATTTTGTGGATTTTAATAACTACTAGAACTAGAGAAACAGTCTGAGACGTCCCCGCCCTCACATGGTGAAGCGGCGCTGAGTCCCCCAACTCCACATATGCCCCAATTACTAGATAAAACCATTGAAATCCTGAGTCACAGGCATCTTCGCGGCCCTAATATGTGGAGCTACAACCCTGCGCTTGAGGTCTTGATTGATATTGGCGACCTGGAAGATTACCCATCCGACTTAATTCCAGGCTTTTATGACCGTCTTAGCAAATGCCTTCCCAGCCTACATGAGCATCGCTGTAGCTATGGTGAACCAGGCGGCTTTTTAAAACGAGTCGAAGAAGGCACCTGGCCTGGACATATTCTGGAGCATCTGACGATTGAACTCCAAAACTTAGCTGGTATTGCGGGCGGCTTTGGTAGAGCTCGTGATGGTGGTCGTAGAGGTGTTTATAAAGTTATTGTGAGCGCAACTGAAGAGGCTGTGACATTGCAAGCCTTTAAATTTGCGCGCGACCTTCTGCTTACTCTCATTAAAGACAATGGGGATGCCATTGCCCAAAGAGAAAAGATTATCGAAGAACTGCGGGATTTAAGCGACGATCTCTGCCTTGGACCTAGCACAGCATGTATCGTCAATGCCGCAACAATTCGAGAAATTCCGTACATTAGATTATCGAGTGGTAACTTAGTTCAGCTCGGTTATGGTGCCAAACAACGTCGCATTTGGACTGCAGAGACTGATCAAACTAGCGCCATCGCAGAAACCATTTCACGCGACAAAGATCTAACCAAGAGTTTGCTTGCTAGCGCCGGTGTTCCAACTCCAGAGGGTAGATCTGTTACTAGCCCAGACGATGCCTGGGAGGCGGCGCAAGATATTGGCTTGCCAGTAGTAGTAAAGCCCATTGATGGCAACCATGGTCGCGGCGTCTTCATCAATCTGTATACCCAACAAGAAATTGAAGCGGCCTATGCCGTTGCTATCCATGAAGGTAGCGAAGTTTTGGTTGAGCGCCACATCATTGGCGATGAGCATCGTCTGTTGGTAGTTGGTAATAAAGTAGTGGCAGCTGCCAAAGGTGAAACAGTCTGGGTTACTGGTGATGGCAAACATACCGTACTTGAACTGATTCAGATTCAAATTAATTCCGACCCTCGTCGAGGCACGACAGAAGAGTGTCCACTCAATCCAGTTCGCATTGATTCAGCCGTTGAGCTGGAGCTAGCTCGTCAGAAATTAACCGGTGACAGCATCCCAAGCATCGAGCAAAAGGTGCTCATTCAAAGCAATGGCAATGTAGCGTTTGATGTGACAGATTTAGTTCACCCTGAAGTAGCTCATCAAGTTGCTTTGGCTGCGCGAGTCGTTGGATTGGAGATTGCTGGTGTTGATCTTGTAGCCCAAGATATTAGCAAGCCACTAGAGTCACAGAATGCTGCCATCGTGGAAGTGAATGCGGGCCCTGGCTTATTAATGCACCTCAAACCTGCAAGCGGCAAACCGCAGCCAGTAGGCGAAGAGATTGCAAACCATTTATTTCCTCCAGGCTACGATTTCAGGATTCCGATCGTTGGCATCAGTGGTAACTCTGGAAGAACCATTGTTGCCGAGATGGTCGCCCACTTTATAAGACTCACTAACGTGCATGTTGGACTATCTGTTCATAATGGCCTGTATTTCGGTAGCCGCACTATTAAACAAACATCGTCTTCTCATTGGGAAAATGCACGTCGCACGCTACAAAATAGAGCTATTGAAGCTGCTGTCATTGAAAACGATAATGCATCACTTCTGCTCGAAGGGCTTGCATACGATCAGTGCCAAGTTGGTGTTGTACTCAACATTGACCCACTCAAACTCTTCCCAGAACACAATATCTGCGATGAGGATCAGCTATTTAATGTCGTTCGTACCCAGGTAGACGTAGTTTTACCTTCTGGAACGAGCGTACTGAATGCTGACGATGCCATGATTGTCAAAATGGCTGAACTCAGCAAGGGTGAGGTGATGTACTTCTCTCAAGATCCAAACTCTTCTGTGATAGCTGCCCACCAAGAAAAAGATGGTCGCTCAATTATCGTGAGCCCTTCTGTCATTACCCTCAAGCGGGGCAAGCTAGATGCACTAGTAATTCCTATTCCGCCAGCCGTTCAGGGCTCATCCCTTGACTGGGCTCCCAACTTAAGCCTTGCAGCTGCTATCGGAGCTGCTTGGGCCTTAGATATTCCGTTCAACGTTATTGAAGCCGGAGTTGAAACATTCGTTTCCAACTCCAATATTGCAGTAGGTACTTAATTGGAAATCACCCGTATTCGCATGTTGCGCGGCCCGAATTTATGGAGCCGCCATACCGCCCTAGAGGCCATTGTTTCTTGCGATGAAACAGAACGATCAATCGATTCAATTCCCCAATTCGAAAATAAGATTCGTGAGCGCTTCCCCCAATTGGGTAGCATGCGGCGTGGTGGACATAATGAAATCCTTTCCTTAGCGCACGCACTAGAACATGCTGCTTTAGGTCTGCAGTCACAAGCAGGCTGCCCCGTCACTTTTAGCCGCACCGTGCAAACTGTAGATGTCGGCGTTTACCAACTGGTAGTCGAGTACACCGAGGAAGTTGTTGGGCGCATGGCCTTTGACTTTGCTTTTGCTCTCATTCAAGCAACTCTGAGTGATGTACCTTTTGACTTAGCAGCAGCCCTTTCAGAATTAGAAGCGCTATATGAAGATGTCCGCCTCGGACCCAGCACTGGCTCCATCGTGGATGCCGCCGTACAAAGAAATATTCCCTATCGCCGCATGACTGAAGGCAGCATGGTGCAATTTGGTTGGGGTAGCAAGCAAAAACGAATTCAGGCTGCTGAGACTAGCGATACCAGCGCAATTGCAGAAGCAATCGCACAAGATAAAGAATTGACCAAGAACTTACTGGCAGCCGCAGGTGTATCAGTACCAATCGGCGAAGTGGTGACGACTGCTGATGACGCCTGGCGTGCGGCTCAAAAAATTGGTGGCCCTATTGTTCTCAAACCAAAGGATGGCAACCAAGGCAAGGGTGTTGTTGCCAATATTCAGACAGAAGCTGAGGTGCGTGCTGGCTTTATCGTGACCCAAGATTTTGGACGCGAGACTATTGTTGAGCGCTATCTTCCAGGCGCTGACTATCGCTTGCTCGTAGTAGGCAATCGCTTATCCGCTGCAGCACGTCGCGAACCTGCCCAAGTCGTTGGAGATGGTAAGCATACGGTTGCCGAATTAGTTGAGCTGGAAAACAAAAATCCATTACGTGGCGATGGCCATGCAACCGCCCTAACTAAGATTCGCTTTGATGACATCGCGCTTGCGCATTTAGCTAGCAATGGCTTAAATCCACAATATGTTCCAAAGACTGGTGAGCGTGTTTTACTTCGCAATAATGCCAACCTGAGTACTGGCGGTACAGCCACCGATGTGACTGATGACGTACATCCTGATGTTGCTGCCAGCGCAATTGCTGCCGCACAAATGATCGGCCTGGACATTGCTGGTGTCGATATTTTATGTGAAGCAATCTATAAGCCTTTGGAGGCTCAAGGTGGCGGCATTGTTGAAGTCAATGCTGCGCCCGGCCTACGGATGCATCTCAAGCCCTCTTATGGCAAGAGCCGTGCGGTTGGCGAAGACATCATCAACATGATGTACCCACTGGGTGAGGATGGTCGCATTCCAGTAGTGGCGGTAACCGGCACTAATGGCAAAACCACTACCGTGCGCCTGATCTCCCATTTACTCAATGAAACTGGCTTACGTGTAGGGATGACAACGACTGATGGCGTTTATATCAATCATCGCCTCATTGATTCTGGTGACTGCAGTGGTCCGAAGAGCGCTCGTAACGTTCTCATGCATCCCGATGTTGATGCTGCTGTATTGGAAACGGCTCGCGGCGGCATGTTGCGCGAAGGCTTAGGCTTTGATCGCTGCGAGGTTGCTGTTGTAACCAATATTGGAGAAGGTGACCACTTAGGCCTTAACTACATCACCAGCGTAGAAGACTTAGCAATTTTGAAGCGAGTAGTTGTGCAGAACGTAGCCCCAACAGGCGCTGCAGTTCTCAATGCTACTGACCCTATAGTGGTCAAGATGGGAGATGTTTCTACGGGCCGCGTTATCTTCTTTGCTGAAAATCAACACCACCCTGTTATTGCAGCCCATCGCGCTAAGAATAAAAAAGTAATTTATTTTGATGGCACCCATATTGTTTGCTCAAAGGGATCTCGCGTGCTGTTCCGTTTCCCAGTCAGCGAAATTCCCTTGACTCAAAATGGTGTTTTAGGATTCCAAGTAGAAAATGTGATGGCCTCTATCGGTGCCGCCTGGGCATTAGGCTTGGATGCTGAAAAGATTGCACGTGGGCTCCATTCTTTCGAGAGTACCTCCAACGCAGTACCCGGACGCTTTAATCAATTCCAGCACCAGGGCGCAACTGTTATTGCTGACTATGGTCACAATCCAGACGCGATGCGTGCATTAGCCAGCGCTATTGAGGCTATGCGACCTAAGAGAAGTCACGTTGTCATCAGCGGCGCTGGTGATCGACGTGATGAAGATATTCGCGACCTGACCCGCATTCTTGGCAATAGTTTTGATAATGTCATCCTCTATCAAGACCAATGCCAACGCGGCCGCGAGGACGGTGAAGTCTTAAAGCTATTACAAGAAGGTTTAGTGGGAACCACCAAGGCTAAGCAAGTCAAAGAAATTACCGGGGAGTTTCTCGCAATTGATACCGCTCTCAATGATTTATCTGCTGGTGATATTTGCCTGATTCTGATTGATCAAGTAGAAGAATCTTTGGCCTACCTTAAAGAGAAGGTACGACCCTAGTGATTTGATTCATTTTTAGATGAGTCTCTGAAATAAAAAAAGCCCAATCACTGATTGGGCTTTTTGTTGGTTCCTACTGACCTTCATTACAGCAAATGCATTAAGCCTGAGAATGATAATGTTGCAAACGCTCAATCTCTTCTTTGGATCCCAACATGACAGAGACACGCTCGTGCAATTCAGTTGGAATCATATCCATAATGAGTTGATCACCATTAGTCGATGCACCACCAGCCTGCTCCACTAAAAAGCTCATGGGGTTTGCTTCATACATCAAGCGCAGCTTACCGGGCTTGTGTGGCTCACGTTGATCCCATGGATACATGAAGATACCGCCACGGGATAAGACCCGGTGAACATCGGCAACCATCGATGCAATCCAGCGCATATTGAAATCTTTGTCGCGCTCACCGCTCACGCCAGCCAAGCACTCATCTACATAGCGGCGCACTGGCTCAGCCCAGTGACGCATATTCGACATATTGATAGCAAACTCTTTAGTTGAATGAGAAATCTCGACCGCATGCTTAATCAGAACAAATTCACCGGTCACTTTATTGAGGGTGAACATGACAACGCCATCACCCAAAGTTAATGCCATAGTGGTTTGCGGCCCATAGACAACATAACCTGCAGCAACCTGGTGGCGACCTGATAACAAGAAATCCTCGGTCTGCAATGGCGCAGCAGGATCTTGTTTCTTGAGTACAGAAAAAATAGTTCCGATGGATACGTTTACATCGATATTAGATGAGCCATCTAATGGATCAAATAGCAACAAGTAATCACCGGTGCCTTGGACTGGAAGTGGCAGCTCCATCTCTTCAGAAGCTAGTCCAGCTAAAGACTTGCAACCCTGCACGCCATCAATTAATAAATCATTGGCAATCACATCCAACTTTTGCTGAACTTCACCCTGGACATTGCCAGTACCAGCAGACCCTAGTAAGCCAATCAAAGCACCTTGCGCCACTTCGTGACTCAAAGTTGAACAAGTATCAGCAACCGCCAAAAGTAGCTCCTGCAGTCCAGCAGGGATATCTGAGCCTTTCACCTTAGCGGATGAAAGATATTGCTTGAAATTGGTATTAAAAGTACTTGAAGCGCTCAAAAGGAGTTTCTCCGAAATGGGTTTATTTCTGTATGGGCTCTATTTTGCCTTGTTCCGAACCAATTAATTCGCCAAAGCCTTAGAAACCACCTCTTTCACATCTGCAGAGAGGGTTTCGCAAGCATCTACCTGCTTCAGGGCTGTCAGCATGTGATCTTGGTAAGGCTTTGCAAAGTGACACCAGCGATCTAAACCTCTAGCTAAGCGAGCGGCAACTTGCGGGTTAATTGCATCTAAAGCCAGAACCGATTCCGCCCAAAATGCATACCCACTTCCATCTACCTGATGAAAGCTGGCAGGATTATTCATGCAAAACGCATGAATGACACTCCGAACCCGGTTGGGATTGTTCATTTTAAAAGCCTCGTGCTCACGCAAACGCTTCACTTCATTCAAGGTAGATTCGGCATTAGCTACTGGTGGTCTACTCGATTGCAATGCAAACCACTTATCAATCACTAAAGCATCATCCGCAAAGCGTGTATAAAAATCATCTAAACAGGCTGCAGCAGATTTTGATCCATGAATCACTAAACCAGCTAAGGCAGCGTATCGGTCAGTCATGTTGTCAGCATTCTGATATTGATTGACCGCCATTGGCGCCCAGATCAGCGGATCGGCTTCAAGCAACATGCTGAGTGCAAGATTCTTAAGTGCACGCTTACCAGCACTTACTGCATCCGGATTAAATGGGCCTGGTGTTTGCATCTGCTGATATAGGGCAGCCCATTCGATACGCAACTCACTTGCAATAGCGTGGCGGAAAGCGCGACGGGCAGCATAAATTTGCTGAGGATCCACGCTCGCGCATTGCTCATACAAGTAGGTCTCGGCTGGCAAAGTCAGCGCCAGCTCTTTGAACGCAGGGTCTAATTCGGGATCAGTTAAGAGGGTGCGGTAAGCCTCAATCAAAGCCTTATCAGGCAGTCGATTACCCAGAATCATTTGCATTGCCAGCTTTTGGCCTGCTTCCCAACGATTAAAGGCATCGTCATCACTCGAGAACATGGTGAGCAGATCAGCCTCGCTTTGATCAAAATCTAAATTGATCGGGGCTGAGAAATTGCGGTTAATCGACAGCACTGGGCGACTTGCCACATGATCAAAAGTCCAGGTTTGCTGATCCTGAGTTAACTCTAATAGAGTCTCAGCCTGGTCATCAGCAGGAGTTAGTAAGCGCATCTTCAGCGGAATATGAAAAGGCTTGCTATCTTTTTGTGCCACATTTGCCGAAGGGCTTTGCGTCAAAGTAATTTGATATTGCTTTTTATCCGCATCATAAGATTCCTCTACCTTGACTTTAGGAGTGCCCGCTTGGCTATACCAATTTTTGAATTGTGAAAGATCGCGACCATTGGCATCAGCCATTGCTAGCAAGAAATCATCACAAGTAACTGCTTGACCATCATGGCGCTTGAAGTAAAGATCCATACCCTTCCGGAAACCCTCAACACCCAATAGGGTTTGGTACATGCGCACAACTTCAGCACCCTTCTCGTACACCGTTACGGTGTAAAAGTTATTGATCTCTTGGTACTCGTCGGGGCGAATTGGATGCGCCATTGGACCCGCATCTTCGGGGAACTGCAGCTGACGCAATAAACGTACATCTTCAATGCGCTTCACCGCCCTACCGGACTCACTACCCATTTGATCAGCAGAAAACTCTTGATCACGGAATACAGTCAAACCCTCCTTAAGAGAGAGCTGAAACCAATCACGACAAGTCACTCGGTTGCCAGTCCAGTTGTGGAAGTACTCATGAGCGACTACGCTTTCGATGTTGGCGAAGTCAGCGTCTGTTGCCGTCTCTGGCTGGGCAAGTACAAATTTGGTATTGAAAACATTGAGCCCCTTGTTTTCCATTGCACCCATATTGAAATCACTCACCGCCACAATCATGAAGCGCTCAAGATCCAGCTCGAGTCCGTAACGTCTTTCATCCCAATGAATGGATGCAATTAAAGAATCCATCGCATGACGGGTCTTTTTCAAGTCATGCGGCTCAACCCAAATCTGTAACAACTTTTTTGCACCACTACTGGTAGTGATAGTTTCTTCAATACATTCCAATTTACCGGCAACTAAGGCAAACAAATAAGATGGTTTTGGAAACGGATCTTCCCAAACAGCGCTGTGCCAACCATTCGGTAACTTTTCAGTACTGATCAGGTTGCCGTTCGATAACAACACTGGGCACTCTGCCTCACGAGCGCGGAGCGTCACACGATAACGCGCCATGACATCCGGCCGATCAAGGAAGTAGGTAATCTTTCTAAATCCTTCAGCCTCGCACTGAGTAAAGAAATTACCATTGGAGACATACAGACCCATGAGTGAAGTATTTTTCTCGGGCACGCAGACACAGATGATCTCCACGACGAAGGCTTGCTTACCTTCATTAGGTAATGCATGAATAGTCAGGACCTCTGGTGTGAGCTCAAACTGGCGATGGGCCTCACCATTGATGCGCAAACTCACGAACTCGAGTTCATGGCCTTGAAGTAACAAAGGCGCACCTACCTCATGGGCAGCGCCAGGCAGAACCTCTAGACGACTCTTCACAATCGTTCTAGCGGGATCTAAGGCAATGTCTAGCTCAACCTGTGAAAAGGTGTAATTGGGAGCGCGGTATTCAAGCCTGCGAAAGCTCTGTGGCAGATCAGTTTTCATAGGGCAATTTTAAGCCCCGCAGAAAAATTTGGCCTAAGCCCAGACCAGGGTGGCAATACCGATGGCGATGAACGTGACGGCAGCTACAGCATGCACCCATTTAATGGGCATCCGCTTGGTGAATTTCTGGCCAATCCAAACAGCTGGGGCATTAGCCAACATCATCCCCAAAGTGGTGCCAAGCGTCACAGAAAAGACATCGGTATATTTCGCGCCCAAGGCGATTGTGGCGATCTGGGTCTTATCCCCCATCTCCGCCAAGAAAAAGAGTCCAACAGTCAGCATAAATACCTGGAACGCCTTATCGGCTACTTTTGATCCTGCTGCATCATCTATGTGATCCGGCACCAGCAGCCAAAGTCCAATCCCCAAAAAGCTCAAACCCAAAATCCACTTGAGGAGATCTGGGCTGATAAAGGTAGTGAGCCAATGTCCTAGTAAAGCAGCGCAGGCATGATTGGCAATCGTCGCAATTAATATGCCGCCAATAATGGCGAGCGCCTGCTTTGGGTAACGCGCAGCTAGCATCAAGGAGAGTAATTGCGTTTTATCCCCCATCTCAGCGAGAGCGACTACGCCAGTAGAAAGTGCGAATGCAGAAAAGTCCATTTCTAGAATGATAGAGGAAAGTTCGGGAGCCTAGACTCCCGAAACATTCGATCCCTAGAACTGCATTACAAGCTCTAGACCACTAACAACTCTTCTGCTGGAATAAAGTCGACTTTCTGCGCTTTAGCTACTGGCTCAGATGTAAGACTGCCTCGATGAACACTCAAACCATTGCGCAGATGATGATCGTATGCGAGGGCTTTCGCCATACCCTTGTTTGCCAATGCCTCAATGAACGGGTAGGTTGCATTCGTCAACGCAAAAGTGGAAGTTCTAGCAACTGCACCTGGCATATTTGCTACGCAGTAATGCAGAACGTCATCCACAATAAAGGTAGGATCAGTATGGGTTGTGGGCTTAGATGTCTCAAAACAACCACCTTGATCAATTGCTACATCCACCACTACTGCACCCGCCTTCATCTTGCGCACCATCTCACGAGTTACTAACTTTGGCGCAGCAGCGCCTGGTAACAGCACTGCACCAATGACCACATCCGCCTCACAAACTTCTAGCTCCACCAAGAGAGGGTCTGCATAAAACGTTCTCACACGATTGCCATAGAGGATATCTATCTGCCTCAAACAATCAATATTGCGATCGAAGATACAAACATCTGCCCCCATGCCAACCGCCATCTGTAGAGCATTTCTCCCGACAACGCCCGCACCCAAGATGACCACCTTAGCTGGGGCTACTCCAGGGACTCCCGCCATGAGTATTCCCAAACCTCCGTTTGTTTTCTCCAGGTGGCTAGCGGCAGCTTGAATAGACATTCTGCCTGCCACTTCACTCATTGGAGCCAAGAGAGGTAAAGCACCACTAACTGAAGTAACTGTCTCATAGGCTATGCAACTTGCGCCTGAAGCGAGCAAGGCTTTGGTCTGCTGTGGATCTGGTGCGAGATGTAAATAGGTAAAGAGAATTTGGTCTTCACGCAACATCGCACATTCCTGCGGCTGAGGCTCCTTCACCTTGACCACCATTTCGGCTTTAGCAAAAACTTCAGCAGCACTATTAATTAAAGTGGCTCCTGACAAACGATAGGATTCGTCACTCAAGCCAATTTGCTCCCCTGCTCCACGCTGAACTAAAACGGAGTGACCTTGTTTACACAAACCCCGCACATTGCCTGGAGTTAAGCCAACACGAAACTCATTATTTTTTACTTCTTGAGGTACGCCAATAATCATTTATGTCTCCTTATTTGAATACACGACTCAGTTTTGTTTTGCGATGCAAGCCAACGATGTAAAACATGGCGAGATACACAGCTAATAAACACGGGCCCAAGACCAGAGCAATCCGTGCATCCTCATGAAAACCCATCAACACCACTACCAAAGCAATAAATGCCAATGCGAACCACGAGGAATAGGGCCACCAGGGTGTGCGGTACGCCAACTCAGCAACCTGGACTTTTGTCAGTGAGCGACGAAATTGAATTTGCGTGATCAAAATTGCAATCCACACCATCAAACCAACGAAAGTCACTGCGGCCATGATGTATTGAAATGCTTTGTCTGGAACGAAGTAGTTAAGCACTACTCCCGTCATACAAACTGCTACCGTTGCCATCACTGCGCGATGTGGCACCCCATACTTCGATAGTTTGGCAAATGGGGATGGTGCATAGCCATTAACCGATAGTGCATACAAGAGTCGCCCCCCACTAAAGATGCCGGCATTACAAGATGACAAGGCAGCGGTAATGACTACAAAGTTAATGATTCCCGCAGCTTCACGCAAACCAATCCGCTCAAACATGACCACGAATGGACTTCCTTGTTGACCAACCTCATTCCAAGGGAAGATCGCCAAGATGACCAGGATCGCACCCATGTAAAAAATCAAGATGCGCCATGCTAAGGAGTCAATTGCCATTGGAATGGTTTTGCGAGGATTCTCTGCTTCACCAGCAGATAGACCAATCATCTCAATGCCAACGTAGGCAAATAAAACCATCTGCAAGGACAGCAACATCCCACTAATACCGTTAGGAAAGAAGCCGCCGTGCTGCCATAAGTTAGCAAGGCCAATTGGATGCCAGTCGTTGGTAAAGCCAAAGAAAATAACTGAGCCACCCAAAGCAATCATGGCCACAATAGCAACCACTTTGATCAGAGCAAACCAAAACTCAAACTCACCAAACACTTTTACGGCAATGAGGTTGATCAGGCCCATCATCAAGATGGAAGATAAGGCCCAGATCCACTGTGGTGTCTCAGGAAACCAAATCCCCATATAGATACCAACTGCGGTGACTTCGGCTATGCCGACGACGATCCAGTAAGTCCAGTAGCCCCACCCAACCATATAGCCCGCAAGCGGCCCCACGTAGGTGTTGGCATATGCAGCAAAAGAACCTGCGACTGGTTCATGCACCGCCATCTCCCCCAAGGTGCGAAGCACGATGAAGGCAACAATACCTGCCAGCAGATATCCCAACAAGATTGAAGGTCCTGCGATTTGAATCGCGCTTGCCGAGCCCAGAAATAAGCCAACGCCGATAGTGGACCCCAATGCCATGAGGCGAATGTGCCGCACCTTGAGGTGACGCTGTAAACCAGTTTGTTCAGTCTGCAAAAGAGACCTCCTTTCGATTTGTCGTTGGTCAATCACCAACGAGGCAAAGTCTAGGGAGGACTGCGCTTCTACACTAGGGGATAAAAATGCACAAAGTGCTTAAACAAATAAATGTGATGTGCAATACATGGGAGCTCTGCGTACGCAAAGGCTTGCTGGGAAACTATTAAATTTGGGATGACATCAGAATCCGTAATTTCCTACAGGGATTCCCCCTAAGGATTTATCGACGGATTTGAAAAAATGACTACTGAGTAGCGATCAGATTTAAAACTTCAGCAGCAGCGGCTAAACCACAGGCTGCAGTCACCATCACGGTTGACCCATAACCAGAACAGGCAAGTCCACCACTAGCAACGCCTGCACGTGGCTCATGAGAGTAAATGGCACGAATACCAATTTTTCTCTTCAGATTTCTAGAAAAACCATGATCCTGCCTGAGACCCTGACGTACCTTTGCCAATAAAGCGTCTTGCTCGGTTCTAGAAAGATCATCACAACGTACAGAAGTCGGATCTGATTTTCCACCTGCTGCCCCACACATGACTAGAGCACGCTGATTTTTATTGGCCCAAACCGCTAAGGCAATTTTGGTTTGCACTGAATCCGTTGCATCCAACACAATTGCATTTTCTGGAATCAAAGCATCTAAGTTTTCTGGCTCTAAAAATGCGTCATGACTAGTGATCGTCATCTCGGGATTAATTTGGCGAATACGATCCGTCATCGCTTGCACTTTTGCTTTCCCATACTCACCCTCTAAAGCATGCAATTGACGATTGGTATTGCTTTCGGCGATATGGTCAAAATCAATCAAGACAAGATGGCCGATCGCAGTACGAGCCAATGCTTCTGCAGCCCAAGAGCCCACACCGCCCAGTCCAGCCACCACTACTGTCGCATGACGAAAGCGCTCTCGCAGCTCTGGACCATATAGCCGAGCTACACCCCCAAAACGACGATCTTCTGCGCTATCTTCTATCTTGTCTTCTGCCATAGCTTCTCTTTATACTGAAAAAATGGACTCCATCGCTCAACTCCGCAAAAACTATACCTTTGGCCAGCTTTCAGAGACTGAAGTTCCACCGAATCCACTGAGCCTATTTCAGCTTTGGTTTGATCAGGCGGTCAAGGCTGAATGTCCCGAACCTAATTCAATGACCTTGGCAACAGCAGATGCGGCAGGCAATCCATCAGCCCGTATTGTCTTACTAAAAGGTGCGGATGGCGCTGGCTTTACCTTCTTTACCAATTACGAAAGTCAAAAAGGCAAAGAATTAGCTGCTCGCCCTCATGCTGCTTTGTTGTTCCATTGGCATGAGCTAGAGCGTCAAGTTCGCATCAAAGGTGTAGTTGAGCGTGTTAGCCCTGCCGAGAGCGATGAATACTTCCACTCGCGCCCAGCAGCCTCCCGAATTGGAGCATGGGCTTCACCGCAAAGTTCTGAGATTCCAAATCGAGAATTTTTAGAAGAAGCTGAAAAGCGTTTTGCAGCAGATTTTGGAGATAAGCCACCAAGACCAGAGCATTGGGGTGGGTATCGCCTGCACCCTACTGAAATTGAATTCTGGCAAGGCCGTCCTTCACGCCTGCATGACCGCATTCACTATCAGCTCGATGGAGCTGAGTGGCGAATTGCTCGATTAGCACCTTAAAAAGATTGCCCTAGCGAAACTCCGACGCAATTAAAGATTGGAATTTTGCTCTAAATTTCGCCAGTTTAGGCGCAACAACTGCCATGCAGTATCCCTGCCCCGGATGCTGACGGAAGTAATCTTGGTGATAGTCTTCAGCCGGATAAATAACAGGCGCTACATCAATTTGAGTTACTACCGGGCTGGAGTAGATTTTGGCATCCACCAACTCTTTGACTACCTCATGGGCGCATACGTTTTGACTATCGCTATGAGTAAAAATGACTGAACGGTACTGCGTTCCGTGATCATTGCCTTGATAGTTCAAAGTGGTTGGATCGTGAATAACAAAAAAGACTTCCAATAAATCACGATAAGACACCACCGTCGGATCAAAGTAAATGTCGACAATTTCAGCATGGCCGGTTTGACCAGAACAAATGGCTTCATAGTTCGGGTTTGGCATTGCACCCCCGGCATAACCTGAAACTACAGCGCTTACGCCAGAAATTTGCTGATAAACCGCGTCCAGACACCAGAAACAGCCACCACCCAAAGTGGCGCGCTCAAGAGATGGGTAGTTTTTAAGGATAGTTTCATTCATACCTTTATCCTAATACCTTATTCAATCATTTGCTTGCCATACAGAAACCCATGTCCATAAATCGCTTCACACTCCAATTAGATGAAATTAAGGCGGCTTACGCCGCAGAACCGAACCCTATGTTAGAGGTTCGCCTTGAGCGCATTGGGCGGATTGAGAAAATGATTTCCGCCAATGAAGAAAAAATCTGCAAAGTCTTGGCTGCAGACTTTGGTACTCGTCACTCCATTGAGAGTCGACTACTGGAGTTTCAAATGATTTATCAGGCTTGCAAACATGTTCGCAAGCACCTCAAAGATTGGATGAAGCCGCAACTTGTGGCGACACCAGGATTCTTGGGCTCCTCTCAGGCTTGGACGCAAATGCAATCGATGGGCGTCGTGGGCATCATGAGTCCTTGGAATTACCCGGTCCAACTAGCACTAGTTCCGGCCATTGCCGCTTTTGCGGCAGGTAACCGCGTTTGGCTCAAACCCTCAGAAAGAAGCTCACGTACATCCGGATTCTTAGCAACATTGATTCAGGAATATTTTCACCCTAGCGAGTTTTGTGTCAGCGTTGGAGGTATGGATGTTGCAGAATCTTTTGCAGCACTCCCGTTTGACCATCTCTTTTTTACTGGCTCAGGAGAAGTTGGTAAAAAGGTGATGCGTGCAGCAGCAGATCACCTGACACCGATTACCCTTGAGCTAGGTGGCAAATCACCAGCGATTGTTGACCCCTCAGCCAAACTCAAAGATGCTGCTGCCAGCATCATTTACGGCAAGCTAGTGAATGGCGGGCAAACCTGCATTGCACCGGATTACGCAATTGTTCATGCAAGTGACTCCGAGGTATTTATCCAAGAGTTACAAAATGCAGCACAAAAACAATTCTCTAATCTAGAGGAGTTCACTGGTGCTATTGATGAACATCAGCTTGCACGTTGGCATCAGCTAGTTCAAGATGCGGTAGATCGTGGTGCGCAGGCAATTCCACTCATCTCATCTCACAGCAATTCAGAGCTACCATTCACTCCGGTGGCCCTCTTCAATATTTCTGAAGATGCACTCATCATGCAAGAAGAGATTTTCGGACCCATCCTGCCAATCTTGGCAATCAACGATACCGATTCAACCATCCGTTATATCAATGAACGTCCAAAGCCATTAGCTATGTACTGGTTTGGTAAAGACAAAAAGGTGATGCAACGTATTCTGAATGAGACTCGCTCAGGTGGCGTGACGATCAATGACACCTTACTACATGCCGCTGTAGAAGATTTACCATTTGGTGGCATTGGTGCAAGCGGTATGGGCGCCTATCATGGCAAAGCAGGTTTTGAGGCGTTTAGCCACCGCAAATCTGTTTTAGAGGTTCGCGGGTTCTTTGGCCTCCCCTTCTTAAGTGGCACTAAATTAGCCAGACCACCCTATGGCAAAGGTGTGGAACGCCTATTGCGATGGTTGCGTTAACCAGATTGCTCACAATTAATTCGGGAAAACCCTTGTAATTAGGTTCTCAAAATGCCATAATAGGAGGCTTTTTAAAGCAATTTGATTCATCGCCCCCCAGCTATATTTCAGCGTACCGTTTAGAAGTTATAAACACCGAAGTTTAAAAAACGCGCTGCCGCCTGTCTGATGGTCGATGCCTTTGACCATCACACTCAATAAAAAACAGAGAGTGTATACACGGAGACATCCCTTGAACGGGATGTGTAATAGCATGACTTTTTCTAAAGAAACCAATCCTACTGGAACTGAGTTCCAGAATTTTGCCCTCGCGGCATCACTCCTTAAAAACGTTGCTGAGCTGGGTTACACCCAAGCTACTTCAGTACAAGCTCAGGTTATTCCTGCTGCTCTTGCTGGTGGTGACTTATTGGTCAGCAGCCAAACCGGTAGCGGTAAAACCGCAGCCTTTTTATTGCCTTTGATTAATCAACTCATCGAAGACAACCCGAATGGCTCACCTGTACCAGGCCGCGCACAACCTAAAGTGTTGGTGCTTTGCCCTACTCGTGAATTAGCTCAACAGGTTGCCGCAGATGCAGTGAACTTAGTTCGTGGCATGAAAGGTATCCGCATTGCAACCGTTATGGGTGGCATGCCTTACGGCAAGCAAATCCAAGCCCTGAAAGGCGCGTTGTTAGTTGTCGCAACTCCTGGTCGTTTACTCGACTTGACCGACAGCAAAGCAATTCGCTTGGATGACGTTAAACAACTCGTTATCGATGAAGCTGATCGCATGCTCGACATGGGATTTGCTGATGATCTTGAGGCAATTGATAAGCGTTGCGCTGCTCGCACCCAAACTTTGATGTTCTCTGCAACTTTTGCTCCAAAGATTATGTCTTTGGCAAACGAGTTGACTACTAACGCCAAACGTATTGAGCTTGCTCATGCTGGTGAAAAGCACGCAAACATTGAGCAGAAGCTCCACTGGGCTGACAGCATGTCACACAAGCATAAATTGCTTGAGCACATTTTGGCTGATGCCTCTTTGGACCAAGCTGTTGTGTTTGCAAGCACTCAAGTTGAAAGCGAAAAAATTGCTGACACATTACGTGCCAATGGTTACGAAGCTAGTGCCTTGCACGGTGCAATGCCTCAAGCTGTTCGTATGCGTCGTCTGGAGTCTTTGCGTAAAGGTCACACCAAGATTTTGGTTGCGACTGACGTAGCGGCTCGTGGTATCGATGTACCACGTATTAGTCACGTGATTAACTTTGGCTTACCAATGAAACCAGAAGACTATACGCATCGTATTGGTCGTACTGGTCGTGCGGGTCGCAATGGTGTTGCTATCACTTTGGTTGAACATCGTGATCGCGCCAAGATTCGCAATATCGAACGCTTTACACAGCAAGATATCGTTGCCTCAGTCATCGCTGGCTTAGAGCCACAAGCCAAGCCTAGCTTTGGTGGTGGCGGTGGTCGCCCAGGTGGCGGTCGCTCTGGTGGCGGCTTTGGCGGCGGCAATCGCTCTGGTGGTGGCGGTGGTCGTTATGGTTCAGGCGCTCGTTCAGAGTCTCGTTCTGGTGGCGGAGGCGGTGGCAATCGCTCAGGCAATCATTTTGAATCTCGCTCTGGTGATTCCCGTCCATCTGGTGACTCACGTCCTGCTGGTGGTAACCGTTTTGCTGATTCACGCCCTGCACGCTCAGGTGACTCACGTCCTGCTGGTGGTAATCGCTCTGGTGACTCACGTCCGTCCGCTGGTCCACGTTTTGCTAAACCCAAAACTGGCGGTCAACGCAGAAGCTTTAGCGGCAACTAAAAATGCTTCACCGTCGTCGTCTCCGTTCTGCATGGAATCGAGTCGATTCCGGTGAACTGCATCAAGCGCCACGCGAGTGGCAGCCTTGGCTCAGTGATACTGGTTCTTTAACCCAAAAAATTGAACGTGCAATCGGACAGAAGCTAGAAGTACTAGTGCTGCGAGATTGCCGCCAAAACCTGAATAGCGACGAAAGTCGCTATTTTCATTTCAGAATCAAACGTTGTCGTATTCGAGAGGTACTGCTTTGTGCTGACGGCATCCCGCTAGTGATGGCACACAGCATCATCCCCACCAGCAGCTCAAGCGGTAGCAATCATGAGGTTCTGCGCTTAGGCAAGAAGCCATTAGGCGCTGTACTCTTTGCCAAAACACGCATGCACGCTAAAAAGAAACCGCTCCGTGAAATTGCTCGCTTAGATAAACAAAGCGTCTTATGGAAAAAATGTTTTCAGCAATATCCAGAGCTCCCGACAGTGAGTTGGGCAAGACGTACGCTATATCAACTTAAAGGGCGCCCACTCTTAGTGAGCGAAGTATTTCTGCCGGCTTTGCTCAACTACCACCGCAATTAAATAGCTAGCCAAGCTTGGGATGCAGCAATCAGAGCTTCATCTCCAGGCTCACAGGTAAACACCTCACCAAAACCAATTTGCTCTGCAGTATCGGTAATATTGTGATGCGGGCAAATGGCAGTTGCGAGATCGAGTGGCAATTTTGCCTGGCCTAAATAGCGCACTGCCTCAGAGGAGGTCAGAAGCCAAAGAGATTGTGCAAAATCCATCTCATGGATTGCATTCCAGGCAGGACTGTTGAGATCTAAGGGTACGCGTGCATAAACTGAGAATGCCTCAACTTGCACACCAGCATTTTTTAAAGTATCAGCTAGCCAATCGCGGCCACCTTCACCTTTGAAAATAATGACTTTCTTGGTGGACCAATCCCAGCCCAGCTTCTGTAGTTCAGCCCACAAGCCCTCTGAATCCCACTGCGCATTATTCTGAGGAAGAATGACTTCTGTGGGATTGCCCTCTATACCAATTCCATGATTTTTGAGGGCGGACATGCTACTACCCCCCATCACCCCAATTGGCAACGGCTGGTCAGAGAAACCCTGCCAAGATTGCTCGAGTAATCGCATCGTGCATTCAATGGCATTCGGACTCACGAAGATGGCTAAGTCTGCCGTCTTGAGTGCGATCTTGATCTGCCCTACCAACACATCATCACCCCTCGGGGCAATCGTCAGTAAGGGTAAGGAAATAATCTTAGGTGCACTTTCTGAAGTAAAGCCACTCTTGAGCAGGCTTGCCTGAAGCGCTTCCGACAATTGACGTGCCTGTCCGCTAGGACGGGTAATGACAATGGTCTTATTACTCATGGAGTTTTACTTAGGCAAACCGTTAGGCAATAAACGCTCAGCGCCTTGAGAAATCAGATCACGCGCTACAGAAAGACCTAGCGCTTCAGCATCTTGCAAACTCTTCACAGTGCCCTGTGCGCTAGCCAAACAACTTGCGGTGCCATCGACACTGGCAACAAAAGATCGAATGTTCATGTGATCTTGATCCCAGGTGGCATAGGCAGCCAAAGGCACTTCACAAGAGCCACCTAATTGGCGTGACACCATACGCTCAGCAGTCACTGCATAGAGGGTTGGCAGGTCATTGAGTGGCGCAAGCCACTCTTTAATATTGGGATGCTGACTCAAAGTTTCGATACCGAGCGCGCCCTGCCCAGCAGCCGGCGTATAAGGATCAATCGGCAGTTGTGCACGAATACGACTCTCCAAACCTAATCTCTTGAGACCGGCGGCAGCCAAAATAATGGCCTGATATTCACCACGATCGAGTTTGCCCATGCGAGTGTCTAAATTGCCACGCAAAGGCTGGATCACTAAATGCGGAAACTTCGATCTCAGTACTGACTCACGCCGCAAGCTGGAGGTGCCGACCACGGCACCTTTTGGCAAATCTTCTAGGCTGGCGTAGTCATTTGAGACAAAGGCATCATGCGCATCTTCCCGTGCCATGACGCAGGACAAATTAAAACCCTCAGGCATGACCATGGGCACATCCTTCAGGGAGTGCACCGCCAAATCAGCTCGACCATCCTCTAGAGCGGTTTCGAGTTCCTTCACAAATAAGCCCTTACCACCCACCTTAGAGAGGGCCTTATCCAGTATTTGATCACCTCGGGTAGTCATTCCCAGGATCTGGACGTCACAAGCTGGATAGAGCCTTTTAAGACAATCTCGGACGTGTTCAGCCTGCCACATAGCGAGTCGACTCTCACGGGAGGCGATTACCAGGCGCTGAGGGGCGCCAGATTTGGGGGAGGTAGAGCTGGAAATGGGGGTTTGGGACATAACATTTAAAATAATCAAAGACCTACACCAATATACTGCGTTTATGAGCTCATCAAAAAATTCCCTTTCTAACAAAGCCCAAGCTTGGTCAGCGCGTTTTAACGAACCCGTTGACGAACTGGTACAGCGTTATACCGCTTCCATTGGCTTTGATCAACGTTTTGCCTTAGTCGATATTGCCGGCTCCTTAGCGCACGCTGAGATGCTAGCCGCCCAAAAAATTATCAGCGCCCAAGATTTAGCAGATATCCAAAAAGGCATGGCTCAGATCAAAGGTGAAATTGAGGCTGGAGAATTCAACTGGCAACTCGCCTTAGAAGATGTACACCTGAATATCGAAGCCCGTCTCACTGAATTGGTGGGTGATGCTGGCAAGCGTCTTCATACTGGTCGCTCACGTAATGACCAAGTAGCTACAGATTTGCGTCTTTGGTTACGTGGGAGTGTTGATCAAATCGCTGCCACCCTCAAAACTTTACGCATCGCCTTGCTCGATCTTGCAGAGACACACTCTGCCACGATCATGCCTGGCCATACTCACTTACAAGTAGCGCAACCAATTACTTTTGGTCATCACTTGATGGCTTATTACGAAATGTTTAGTCGTGATGCTAGCCGCCTATCAGATCTTCGCGCCCGCTTCAATCGACTGCCGCTAGGTGCTGCCGCTTTAGCCGGAACAACTTACCCAATTGATCGCGAGCAGGTGGCCAAGATTCTAGGCTTTGATGGCATCTGCAATAACTCGCTTGATGCGGTATCGGATCGCGACTTTGCGATTGAATTCTGTGCGTTCGCATCTATTTTGATGATGCATGTATCTCGCCTATCTGAAGAGCTGGTGCTATGGCTTAGTCCACGCTTTGGTTTTATCGATCTACCGGATCGCTTCTGCACCGGCAGCTCGATCATGCCGCAGAAAAAAAACCCCGATGTACCTGAATTAGCTCGTGGAAAAACTGGTCGCGTATATGGTGATTTGATTTCTTTATTAACTTTGATGAAGAGCCAGCCATTGGCATACAACAAAGATAACCAAGAAGACAAAGAGCCTTTGTTTGATGCAGTTGATACCGTACAAGATACATTGCGCATCTTTGCTGACATGGTTCCGCACATACAAGTCAAAGCGGATGTGATGAAAGCTGCTGCTGAAGAAGGTTTCGCCACTGCAACTGACTTAGCTGATTACTTAGTTAAGAAAGGCTTGGCTTTCCGTGATGCTCATGAAGCAGTGGCTCATGCTGTGAAAGCCTGCGTTGGTCGCAATTGCATGCTCACCGACCTCAGCCTGCCTGAATTGCGCTTTGCTTGCGGCTTAGACAATCGTCCTGAGTTAATGGGTGACGATGTCTTTGCCTTGCTGACCGTAGATGGTTCTGTGAATTCTCGCCAACATGCTGGCGGTACAGCTCCAGCGCAAGTGCTGGCTGCAATCAAACGGGGTCGTGCAGATCTCTAAATTGCATGGGCTTTTGGGGAACGCTCTCAACAGGAATTGATCGTCTAAATCAATTCCTGGGCAAGATGGCCAGCATCATGATATTGCTATCTTGCGTCGTATCGGCCACCAATGCCCTACTCCGCTACAGTCTAGATATCAGCAACAACTGGCCACTGGAATTACAGTGGTACCTCTTTGCTGCTGCTGTCATGCTGGGTGCCGCATACACTCTCAAACGCAATGAACATGTTCGAGTCGATTTAATTTACTCGCAGCTTTCGGATCGCGGACGTCTTTATATCGACCTCTTTGGTTTGACTGTCTTTTTGATGCCAGCCTGCATATTATTTACATGGCTATCTTGGACGACGTTGTTTTATCCCTCATGGTTAGTCTCAGAACATTCACTCAATGCAGGCGGTTTATCGCGCTACCCCATTAAGTTTGTACTACCTTTTGGTTTTTTCATGCTGAGCCTTCAAGGCCTATCGGAAATGATTAAACGTATTGGCGCCCTCAAAGGTAAAGAGACATTGCCTGCCGCCGATCTCCATTATGAAAAGCCCCTGCAATGATTCCGCTTGAATGGATGCCACCGCTCATGTTTGGCGGACTCATTGTGTTTATGTTGATTGGCTTTCCGGTAGCTTTTTCTTTGATGGCTGCAGGATTATTTTTTGCTGGTATTGCAATTGCTGAGAATTTCTTTGGCATGCCGTTTTTGCAAGCCATTCCTCAGCGCATCTTTGGTAGTGTACTTGCCAATGATCTCTTACTAGCAATTCCTTTCTTTACTTTCATGGGCGCCATCCTAGAACGTTGTGGCCTTGCCGAAGAAATGCTGGACTCTATGGGGCAGCTCTTTGGGCGTATTCGGGGTGGTCTTGGTTACTCAGTGATTATTGTGGGATTCATTCTCGGGGCGATTACTGGCACTGTAGCTGCTCAGGTGATCGCTATGGCTATGATCTCTCTGCCAGTGATGATGCGTTATGGCTACAACATGCGCTACGCTACAGGCGTTTTAGCGGCTTCTGGGACGATTACCCAGCTAGTGCCACCCTCTTTGGTGTTGATTGTGTTGGCTGACCAGTTAAAGACTCAAAGCGGCAGCGCTGATGTGGGCAGCATGTATCTCGGCGCTTGGGGTCCTTCGCTACTGCAAATCGGTCTTTTTGCCCTCTATACATTCTTCCTCTCTCGTTTTAGACCCGACTACTTACCGGCCGCCCCAGAAAACGAACTTACCCTTAAGGGCTTGGCGCTCTGGAAGAAGTGCCTCATGGGGATCATTCCCTCGGCAGTGCTGATTTTCTTGGTGCTGGGAACCATCATGACCGGTATTGCCACCCCCACTGAATCTGGTGCGATGGGTGCAATGGGTGCATTACTTTTAGCCTGGATACGTAGGGCAAGCATTCCTAATCTCAGGGGATTGATACAAGAGGCCTATCAAAACACCATGCGCATTACTGCGATGGTCATCTTCATCTTGATTGGCTCCACCTGCTTCTCGGTTGTCTTTCAGGGAGTTGATGGCGGTCACTGGGTAGAGGAGTTATTTTCCAATCTGCCAGGCGGCTGGGTTGGATTCTTGGTAGCGGTAAATCTGTTTGTTTTCTTTTTGGCGTTCTTCTTAGACTTCTTTGAAATCGCCTTCATCGTAGTGCCGCTACTTGCACCAGTCGCAGTCAAACTGCTTGCACCAGTATTGCTCGCCTCCATGAATGGCAATCCCCAGGCAGCCGCCAGCGCTGCACTAGTGTGGTTCGGCGTCATACTCTGCGTCAATATGCAAACCTCATTTATGCATCCACCTTTTGGATTTGCGCTGTTCTATTTGCGTGGCGTTGCGCCAAAAGAAGTCAAGAGTAGCGATATCTACTGGGGTGCATTACCTTGGGTTGTCCTGCAACTCATCATGGTAGTAATTGTGGCGGCATTTCCAGCGCTAGTGACTACCCTCCTGGATAAGCCTGCAGCAGTAGTGGAGAGTCAAGACTTTAATTTCACTGAGGGTGATGAGCTTAAATCTGAGGCACCTGTAAGCAAAGTGGATGAAGATGCACCGGTAGTTTTTCAACTAGATAAACCAGGTAAATAAAAAACCACCCATAGGTGGTTTTTTATTAAGCAGTCGTTAATCACAGGGTGATATCTGGCTCTTGTCTCACACAATCAACGTAATACTCACTGCGTCCATCGATATCTGCTTTGACCAAACCATGAATATCAGTTTCAAAGCCCGGGAATTGCTCATTGAAGTCACGGGCAAAGTAGAGATAGTCAATGATGCGTTTATTAAAGCGCTCACCTGGGATCAATAATGGAATACCTGGAGGGTACGGAGTAACCAGCATCGCAGTAATGCGGTCTTCCAGTTGATCCAAAGGCACGCGATCTACTTTTTTATGCGCCATCTTCGCCCAAGCTTCTGAAGGCATCATCGCTGGCACCATGTCTGAGGTATACATTTCCGTGGTCATGCGGGCTACGTTACGGCTCTTGTAGAACTCATGGATCTGCTGACAGATATCCTTCAAACCAACACGCTCATAGCGCGGATGTTTCGCAACGAATTCTGGCAATACTTTCCACAAAGGAGCGTTCTTATCAAAGTGGTCTTTAAATTGCTGTAACTCAGTTACCAAAGTATTCCAGCGACCCTTGGTAATGCCGATGGTGAACATAATGAAGAAGGAATACAAACCGCACTTCTCTACGATCACGCCGTGCTCAGCTAAGTATTTAGTAACAATACTCGCCGGGATACCCATAGAACCGAAGTTACCCTCAACATCCAAACCAGGCGTCACTACTGTCGCCTTGATGGGGTCAAGCATATTGAAATCTTTGGCAACATTACCAAAATCATGCCAGCTAGCATTGGGCTCCAAAATCCAATCTGAACGTTCGCCAATACCTTCTTCAGTGAGATGATCTGGACCCCAAACCTTAAACCACCAGTCCGCGCCAAACTTATCATCCACCTCACGCATTGCGCGACGGAAGTCCATGGCCTCTGCGATAGATTCTTCAACCAGGGTAGTGCCGCCAGGAGATTCCATCATGGCAGCAGATACGTCGCAAGAAGCGATGATGGCGTACTGTGGACTGGTAGAGGTATGCATTAAATAGGCTTCATTGAAGCAATCGCGATCGAGCTTATGCTCTTCTGCATCCTGCACCAATACTTGCGAAGCTTGTGAGAGGCCAGCCAATAACTTGTGAGTGGATTGGGTAGCAAACATCAAGCTCTTCTTAGTACGCTTGCGATCATTGCCAATAGCATGCATGTCTTTGTAGAAAGGATGGAATGCGGCATGCGGCAACCAAGCTTCATCAAAATGCAATGAATCCACTTTGCCATCGAGCATGTCTTTAATCATCTCGACGTTGTAAACAATACCGTCATAAGTACTTTGCGTGAGGGTCATCACGCGAGGCACGACATTCTTATCCTTAATGAATGGATTAGCATCAATTTTCTTCTTGATGTTTTTCCACTCAAATTCTTCTTTTGGAATCGGACCAATAATGCCAAGGTGATTACGCGTTGGCATCAAGAAAATCGGGATTGCACCCATCATTGTGATCGAATGAATGACTGACTTGTGGCAGTTTCGGTCCACCAACACGACGTCGCCAGGGGCAACAGTTGAGTGCCAAACAATTTTGTTGGATGTGGATGTGCCATTGGTTACAAAGAACAAATGATCCGCATTGAAGATGCGCGCAGCATTGCGCTCGCTCTGCAAGACAGGTCCAGTATGGTCTAGCAACTGACCCAACTCTTCCACTGCGTTACAGACGTCAGCGCGGAGCATATTCTCACCAAAGAATTGATGAAACATACGGCCTACTGGGCTCTTTAAGAAAGCCACGCCACCTGAATGACCTGGGCAATGCCAAGAGTAAGAACCTTCAGAGGCGTAATTAGTGAGCGCGCGGAAGAATGGTGGCGCCAAAGAATCTAGATAGACCTTTGCCTCACGAATAATGTGACGCGCCACAAACTCAGGTGTGTCTTCATTCATATGAATGAAGCCATGCAACTCACGCAGAATATCGTTTGGCATATGGCGTGAAGTGCGAGTCTCGCCATACAGGAAGATTGGAATATCTTCATTACGCTTACGCACTTCGGTAATAAATGCGCGTAAGTTGTTTAATGCGGGCAAGTCATGATCTTCAGAGTCTGAAACAAACTCTTCGTCATCAATCGACACAATAAAGCTGGAGGCCCGGGAGGCCTGCTGCGCAAAGGATGTCAGATCACCGTAGCTAGTTAAGCCAATCACCTCCATACCTTCGTTTTCAATGGCTTCCGCTAAGTCGCGAATACCCGAACCTGAAATATTTTCAGAGCGAAAGTCCTCATCAATAATGATGATTGGAAAACGAAATTTCATGAGCACCCTTTTGAGTCGCCAATATGGCGATGAAGCAAATTAAGCAGATTAAGTCTTCGGCAGAGTCACGCCAACTTGGCCTTGATACTTACCGCCACGATCTTTGTACGATGTGCCACATACTTCATCGCTTTCAAAGAACAGAACTTGTGCACATCCCTCGCCGGCATAAATCTTGGCAGGCAAAGGAGTTGTATTAGAAAACTCGAGTGTGACGTAACCTTCCCACTCAGGCTCGAACGGAGTGACGTTCACAATAATTCCGCAACGTGCATACGTACTCTTACCAACGCAAACCGTTAATACGCTGCGTGGGATCTTGAAGTACTCAACAGTTCTTGCCAATGCAAAAGAGTTGGGCGGGATGATGCAAACTGAGCCCTTGAAATCAACAAACGATTGCTCGTCGAAATTCTTAGGGTCAACAATGGTGCTATTGATGTTCGTGAAAATCTTGAACTCATCAGCGCAACGAATGTCATAGCCGTAGCTTGAAGTGCCATAGCTCACAATTTTTTGCCCGGCAGCATCTTGGCGGACCTGCCCAGGTTCAAATGGGCTGATCATGCCTTGCTCGCCCATGCGGCGGATCCAGTGGTCAGATTTAATAGTCATGGCCGAATTGTAAAACCATCGCAGGCCATATGCCCACGAATTTACGAGGTAACTGATGGAGAGGTAAAAATCACCCTCTCAGGGGCATTGAAGATCTCAAAATGCTTCCCCGAACAACGGGATAACAAGGTGAGATTGGTTTTGCGGGCGAGCTCCAGGCCCATCAGGGTCATGCCAGAACGGGTCATCAAGAAAGGAATACCCATCTGAGCCCCTTTAATGACCATCTCCGAGGTAAGGCGCCCAGTAGTAAAGAAGATCAAGTCTTTGCCCGGCTTGTCAGCCAGCCACATCAGACCAGAAATGGAGTCAACAGCGTTATGACGCCCAACATCCTCAATAAAGTGTAGAAGTCGGACGCTGTCATTACCTTCGCGCTCAAAAACAGCACAGGCATGGACGGAGCCGGATTTCTTATAAATCGTATCGTGTACCCGAATGCTATCGATCAGGGCCACTATTGCCTCTTGGGTTAATTGAGGGCCATCTGGCAATCTAATCTCGGCCATCTCCTCAATCAGACCTCCAAACATCGTGCCTTGCCCACAACCCGTAGTCACCACGCGCTTGCTGGTAAGGGCATCGATGTCCACCGTGCTGCGATGAGTCTTGACTGCCGCTGAATCGGTCTCCCAGTCGACCTGAATGCTCGCAATATCGTCCGGTGACTCCACAAGGCGTTGATTGCGCAAATAGCCCAGAACCAGAGCCTCCGGGGCACTCCCCAAGGTCATCAGGGTGACAACTTCCCGCTTATCGAGATAGATGGTGAGAGGGCGCTCCCCAGGAATATGGGCGGTCTTAATACGTCCCGCCTCATCCATGATCTGCACCTCGTGCACCAAGGGCACGGAAGCGTGAGACATCTGAATGTTGTGGGGCAAAGCCATAAAACGCCTCTTAAATAGGTTCAATTCGGTATTAACTTTAACCGCAGACTAAAATTACTGCTGAAGTGGAGGCTCAAGCCCCATAATCCTGTATTCCCATTTGTTGAATATTTCTATTTTAAGTACGCATGAGTAGCCCCAAACGTCGCTTGCTAGTTACCTCCGCCTTGCCTTACGCCAATGGCCAGATTCATATTGGGCATTTGGTGGAGTATGTCCAGACTGATATCTGGGTGCGCTTTCAGAGAATGCGTGGTCATGAAGTGCACTATGTTGGCGCTGATGACACCCACGGTACTCCGATCATGTTGCGCGCTGAAAAAGAGGGTCTCACTCCGCAAGAGCTCATTGCCAATGTTTGGAAAGAGCACAAGCGCGACTTCGATGATTTCTTAATCTCGTTTGATAACTACTACACCACCGATAGTCCTGAGAATGAAAAACTCTCTCAAAGCATCTATCTCAAGTTGCGTGATGCCGGTCTAATTGAAATGCGCTCGATTGAGCAAGCATACGACCCAGTTAAAGAAATGTTCTTGCCCGATCGTTTCATCAAAGGCGAGTGCCCTAAATGTGGCGCCAAAGATCAGTACGGCGACTCCTGCGAAAAGTGTGGGGCAACTTATTCTCCAACGGATTTGAAAAATCCGTTCTCTGTAGTGAGTGGCGCAACCCCCATTAAAAAAGTTTCCGATCATTACTTCTTCAAACTGTCGGACCCTCGCTGTGAAACTTTTTTGCGTGAATGGACTCAAGTAAAAACGCCACTTCAACCCGAAGCTCGCAATAAGATGAAAGAGTGGGTTGGACAACCTGGAGATAGCAAGCTCGGTGACTGGGATATCTCCCGTGACGCTCCCTACTTTGGCTTTGAAATCCCCGATGCACCCGGCAAGTATTTCTATGTTTGGCTTGATGCGCCGATTGGCTACTACGCCAGCTTCCTCAACTACTGCCAGAGCAAGGGCTTGGACTTTGAGGAGTGGGTTAAGCCCGATACAACTACCGAGCAATATCACTTTATCGGTAAAGATATTCTGTATTTCCATACACTCTTTTGGCCTGCAACGCTGCACTTTGCAGGCTACCGAACACCGACCAATGTATTTGCTCATGGCTTCCTCACTGTTGATGGTGAAAAGATGAGTAAGTCTCGTGGTACTTTAATTTCTGCTCATAGCGTGATTGAATCGGGTTTTAATCCTGAATGGTTCCGCTACTACTTTGCAACGAAACTGAATGACAGCATGGAAGATTTAGATTTAAATCTTCAAGACTTTGTTGCTCGAGTGAACAGCGATTTATTGGGCAAATACATTAATATCGCGAGTCGCAGCGCTGGCTTCTTGGTGAAGCGTTTTGGCGGAGTCGTTTCTGATGCAGCAATGAGCAATCCACTGCTTGCTGATATTGGATCGGCTAGTGAAAAAATTGCCGAGCTTTATGAAGCACGTGAATATGCAAAAGCATTGCGTACGATCATGGAGCTGGCAGACAAGGTCAATGCCTTTGTGGATGAAAACAAGCCTTGGGAAATCGCCAAGGATCCAGAGCGTGAAGCTGACTTACAACGAGTCTGCAGCATCACCCTAGAGGCATTCCGTTTACTGAGCCTGTATCTCAAGCCAGTGCTACCTCAAGTCACAGCCGGGGTTGAAGACTTCCTCTCGGTCCCAGCCATGAGCTGGAATGACGTTAAAACGCCCCTTTCCAGCCAAAATCCGATCAAACCCTACAAACACCTCATGACGCGCGTTGAAGCGCCTCAAATCGAGGCTTTGTTGGCTGCAAACCTCTAAAAACAAGCTAAAAAGAGCTGTTTTCTTGGAATTAGCCAAAAAGTCGGCAGGTTTGTAGGAAAAATCGTTAATAATGATGGGCTAGGCAGTTTGTTGCCCTGCAGTTATTTTCATAAGTTATTGAATTAATTAAGAATTTTAGGAAATATGATGGCTAGATATACATCCGAATTCACCCAGTTCTTGAATGAGCTTAAATCCGAGAAACCACATCTCGAAGCGGGCCAGCAAGCTGGTCGCGCACTCCTTTGGGATAAAGAGCCTTTGACCGTTGAAGATCAACGTCGCGCCAAGGAAGCTAAATTAAAGCAACGCCCTTACGTGTATTCGAATGACTGAGTTAGGAGCTGAGCCAGGCGCTCAATCCGAGTTATTAGATAGCACCCCATCGGTCACCGATGGCATGTCTTCGGCATTCGCCAAACTCTATGGCGAGCCTTTATTTAAGCTCCCCACTGACCTCTACATCCCACCTGATGCGCTAGAGGTTTTTCTAGAGGCATTTGAAGGACCGCTTGATCTTTTGCTTTACTTGATTCGTAAGCAGAATTTCAACGTACTTGATATTCCGATGGCGCAGGTAACCCAACAGTATCTAAGCTACATCGATCAAATCCGCCATCACAACCTAGAACTCGCTGCCGAGTACTTATTGATGGCCGCCATGTTGATTGAAATTAAATCTCGCATGCTACTGCCGATGAAGAAGGCAGATAGCGATGAAGAGGTGGAGGATCCACGCGCTGAACTGGTTCGTCGTCTCTTGGAGTACGAGCGCATGAAGCTAGCCGCTCAAGAGCTAGATCAAATTCCACAACAAGGGCGTGATTTCCAAATTGCCCATGGTTACGTTGATACCACCGTTGCAGTCACATGGCCTGACGTCAATCAAGATGATTTACAAATGGCCTGGCGTGATGTGCTTCATCGTGCAAAACTGAATCAGCACCACACCATTACTCGCGAAGAACTCTCTGTGCGTGACTTTATGACGCGCATTTTGCGTCGCTTACAAAATACGCGCTTTGTAGAATTTGGTGAGTTATTCGAAGAGGCCATTAAATCTGGTAAAGGTATTCCAGTAGTGATCGTGAACTTCATTGCCATGCTCGAGCTCTCACGCGAAGCTTTAGTTGAGATCACTCAAGCAGAACCGTACGCCCCAATCTACGTTCGTCTCGCCTATACGCCTGTTGCATGAAAATAATTAGTGACATACAGGAGTTGCGCGACCATTTGCGTGGACAAAATCGTGCTTCCTTTGTGCCGACGATGGGTAACCTCCACGAAGGTCACTTATCCCTCATGCGCCTTGCCAGGCAACATGGCGATCCAGTAGTAGCCAGCATCTTCGTGAACCGTCTGCAGTTTGGTCCAAATGAAGATTTTGATAGCTACCCACGCACCATGCAGGCAGACATTGATAAGCTTGAAAAAGAAGGTGTCTACATCCTGTTTGCACCAACTGAGCGTGACTTATATCCTCAGCCTCAAGAGTACCGTGTAGACCCACCACAACAACTAGGCGATATTCTTGAAGGCGAGTTCCGTCCTGGCTTTTTTAAAGGGGTCTGTACTGTTGTACTCAAACTTCTATCTTGCGTACAACCCAAAGTCGCCGTATTTGGAAAAAAAGATTACCAGCAGCTGATGATTATTCGTCAAATGGCTAAGCAATTTGCATTACCCGTAGATATCATTCCAGGTGAAACCATTCGCGCTGAAGATGGTCTTGCCCTCTCATCTCGCAATGGCTACCTCTCGGTTGAAGAACGTGCAGAGGCGCCTGAATTACAAAAAGCATTGAGGGAAGTTCGTGCACGCGTACTTGATTTGAGTGAGCGCAATACGCACTCGCTAATTGAGATTGAAAAACTTGCAGTAAATCTTCTCACTGGACGTGGCTGGCAACCAGACTACATCGCAATTCGCCAACAAAGCGATTTAGCTCCAGCCTCGAATGAAAGTCTTCAGGCTGGCGAACCGCTAGTGATTCTGACAGCTGCCAAGCTTGGCAAAACACGCTTGATTGATAACCTAGAGATTTAATTCCAGCTGGATGCTTTACAGCGTGAAGAACTGACCCACTTCCAGATTCAACTCTTTAGCCAATTCAGCTCCAGTTACTTTTCCAGCAGTACCCTTTGCCTTGAGGACTTCAATCTGACCACCATGACAGGTGACAAAGAAAGAATCCAAAGTAATTTGCGTGATTTCGCCAGGCTTACCTTTTACCGAAGCAAAAGTAGCTGCTACATGCTTATGGCAGTCGTAGATCTGCACTTTTTGCTCGCCGAACTTAGTCCAGGCTCCAGGAGCAGGGTTGCACGCACGGATCAAGTTATAGATCTGAGTAATGTGAGTAGCCCAATGAATTTGAGCCGCATCCACACCAAACCAGCCTTCGTAATTCGCCTTAGATTCGTCTTGAACGACTTCTTGATGCTTGTTGGCAACGACCAGATCAGCAGCCTCTAGAAGCGCCTTGATACCAACCGGGAAAAGATGGTCAAAGTAGACCTTCCCCAGCGTGTCATCGGGGCCAATAGCAACCTCTTTTTGCAAGATCACTTCGCCTTCATCTAAACCATCAGATGGCCGGAAAATGGTTAAACCTGTTTTGTCTTCACCCAATGCAATCGCCCAATTAATGGCGCTAGGACCACGATACTTCGGCAGGAGCGAGGGATGATATTGAATGGTTCCATGTTTAGGGATCTTACAAAGTTCTTGCGGAACAAACTGCAGAACATAAGCCATGACACAAATATCGGCTTTGCTATCAATCATGGCTTGCGCTGCTTCAGAGCCTTTGAGGGAGGCAAATTGCAAAGGGGTTAAGCCTCTTGCAATTGCCGCCTCTTTAAGTACTTCAGGCTTGGTTGATTTTGGATTATCTGGCGGGCAAAACACGGCAACCACCTCATCGCCGCGATCTAAAAAAGCCTCTAGTGCCGCTTTACCAAAATCTGCACTCCCGATCAGCGCAACCCGCATCTTAGATAACCTTATCGTGACGCAGACTGATTAACTCATCAGTTGAGTAACCTAATTCACTCAGAATTTCATCGGTGTGCTCACCCAATAATGGTGATCGAGTCACATCAGTTGGGCTGTCAGACATCTTGATCGGATTACCTACAGTGAGGTACTTGCCACGGATTGGGTGATCCACTTCAACAACAGTTCCAGTAGCGCGCAATGCTGGCTCTTCTGCAATCTCTTTCATCGACAAAATAGGGCCGCATGGAATGTCGTATTTATTCAAGATGTCCATGACTTCAAACTTGGTTTTAGTCATAGTCCATTTTTCAATTTCACCGAAAATTTCCATCAAGTGAGGCAAGCGAGCCATTGGTGATGCGAAACGCACATCTGTAATCCAATCTTCACGGCCGATTACTTTGCAAATTGCTTCCCAAACTGGTGCCTGAACGATGACGTACATATAGGAATTAGGATCTGTTTCCCAACCTTTACATTTCACAATCCAGCCGGGCTGACCGCCACCAGAGGCATTACCAGCACGGGGTACAGAGTCGCCGAACTCGCCATTCGGAAACTGTGGATACTCTTGCATCAGGCCAACACGCTCTAAGCGCTGTTGATCGCGCAACTTCACACGGCACAAATTCAATACCGCATCTTGCATTGCCGCCAATACTTTTTGACCACGACCAGAATGTGTACGTTGATACAGCGCAGTCACGATTCCCAATGCCAAATGCAAACCAGTACCGCTATCGCCAATCTGTGCGCCAGTCACCATCGGAGGACCATCGTCAAAACCTGTAGTAGATGCTGAACCACCAGCACACTGTGCAACGTTTTCATAAACCTTGCAGTCCTCATAAGGACCAGGACCAAAACCTTTCACTGATGCCATGATCATCATCGGATTCAGCTCTTGAATACGTTCCCAAGAAAAACCCATGCGATCTAATGCGCCAGGAGCAAAGTTCTCAACAAGAACATCGCACTCTTTGATCAAGCGCTCGAGAATTTCCTTACCCTTTGGGGTTTTAGTATTCACAGTAATTGAACGCTTGTTATGGTTCAACATCGTGAAATACAAACTATCCGCATCCGGGATATCACGTAACTGGCCACGAGTAGCATCACCCTCACCAGATTTTTCCACTTTGATGACATCGGCCCCGAACCAAGCGAGCAGCTGAGTACATGTTGGGCCAGATTGAACGTGCGTGAAGTCGAGAACCTTCACTCCTTCTAATGCTTTTGCCATGATTAAAGTCCTAATAAGATTAAAATTTTGAATTAGGCCAATTTTACCAGCGACGGATTGCGGTGCAACATAGCATGCCTACTTATTGGGCACACCCCGCTTCAGATGGGCTAAATAGACTATTTACCCTCTAATTGATGGATTCTCAAGCTCAGAAAGTCGCTTTTTTAGCGCCCTTTCTTCTGCAAAACGCTCAGTCTCATCCCGAATTACTGCGGCCACACCTTTAGCTTGATTTTTTTCATCAAAAAGCATTCCCACAGTAAAAGCGATGGATAAAGTGTGACCATCTTTATGTTTTGCTGGAATTTTTAATAAAGTAGTGCCGTAACGCGTAGTACCCGTTTCCATGGATTTGCTATAGCCCTCGGTATGTCTTTGGCGCTGACGCTCCGGAACAATCAGATCCAAGGTATTGCCAAGTGCCTCTTCTTCTGAATAGCCAAAAATTCTGGTGGCTGCCGCATTCCAAAGAACAATCTTTTCATGCGCATCAGCAACAATGACGGCATCGCCAACACAATCAATTAATTCGGATAAATCGATGGCTGTTTTCATAGTGTCAGTCTAAAGAGTTTTACTCTGTCTGGGTGAATAAAAAAAGGCGCTCACGAGGAGCGCCTTTAAGATCGCAAAAAAATTACTTATTGTTATTAAACCGCTTTAGCTGCGTGCAACTTAGTAATGTCATCAGCGCTATAGCCAAGGTCTTTCAATACTTCATCAGTGTGCTCACCCAATACTGGTGATGGACCAACATCGATCTTCAAATCAGAGAACTTGATTGGGCTACCGATTGTTAAGTACTTACCGCGAACTTTGTGATCAACTTCAACAATAGAACCGCTCTTACGCAAATCAGGTGATGCAGCCAACTCCTTCATTGATAGAACTGGTGCGCAAGGAATATCGAACTTGCGGAGAATGTCCACAGCTTCATACTTAGTCTTGTCCTTGAGCCAATCTTCAATCGTTGCAAAGATGTCAAAAATCTTATCTTGACGTGCTTCTGCAGTCATGTAAGCTGGATCAGTTGCCCACTCTGGTTTGCCCAACGCTTTAGTAATTGGCTCCCAAGCGTGACCCTGAATTGTGAAGTAGATGTATGCGTTTGGATCTGTTTCCCAACCCTTACACTTCAACACCCAGCCTGGCTGACCGCCACCACCAGCATTACCGCCACGTGGAACTACATCAGAGAATGTGCCATGTGGATACTGTGGATACTCTTCGAGGTAGCCAACTTTATCCAAACGCTGTTGGTCACGCAATTTCACGCGGCACAAGTTCAATACGGCATCTTGCATTGAGCAAGATACTTTTTGACCTTTACCAGTTTTTTGACGCTGCATCAATGCAGTCAAAATACCAATTGCCAAATGCATACCAGTGTTGCTATCGCCCAAAGCAGCAGCAGAAACTGTTGGAGGACCATCCCAGAAACCAGTTGTAGATGCGGCACCACCAGCACACTGAGCAACGTTCTCATATACCTTTAAGTCTTCGTATGAGTGGCCATCGCTAAAGCCTTTAACAGAAGCCATGATCATCTTTGGATTCAATTCCTGGATACGTGCCCAGCTAAAACCCATACGATCCAAAGCGCCTGGACCAAAGTTCTCAACCATGACGTCAGATGTTTTGATCATCTTCTCTAAAACTTCTTTACCTTCTTGTGTCTTAGTATCCAATGTCAATGAACGCTTATTACCGTTCAACATCGTGAAATACAGAGCATCTGCACCTGGAATATCGCGCAACTGGCTACGAGTTACGTCGCCAGAACCTGGGCGCTCTACTTTAATCACATCCGCACCGTACCAAGCCAATAGCTGAGTACATGCAGGACCTGCCTGTACGTGTGTGAAGTCAATAATACGGATACCGTCTAATGGTTTAGTCATGTTTGATTCTCCTTAAAGTGTTTCTTATTTGTTACTTAATTCGCTCTTAAAAAATTACGTGTTTATTGCCTACGATTTACTTCTTAACAGCAGCAGTTGATGGATTCAAGTTGGTCAAACGTCCACTCTCTGTACCAGCTGTCTCGTCAATCACCGCATTAATCAAAGCTGGCTTGCCTTCAGCAATCGCTTTGGTCAAAGCTGCCTCTAATTCAGCTGGAGTAGTCACGTAATAACCAACACCACCAAATGCCTCAATCATCTTGTCGTAACGCGCATCTTTTACGAATACTGTTGGAGCAACATCTTGGCCGCCAGTTGGGTTCACGTCAGTGCCACGGTAAACACCGTTGTTATTGAAAACAACTGTAGTAATTGGCAAGTTGTAACGGCAAATTGTTTCCAACTCCATACCGCTAAAACCAAATGCACTATCACCCTCAACCGCAACTGTAGGCAATCCGCTTGTTACAGCTGCACCGATGGCGTAACCCATGCCGATGCCCATAATGCCCCATGTTCCTGAGTCAAAACGTTTACGTGGCTTGTACATATCAACGATCGCACGGCAATAGTCGAGAGTGTTTGCACCTTCGTTAACCAAGTTGACATCTGGGTTCTTCTTGATCACATCACGAATCGCACGCAATGCACCGTGGAAGTTCATTGGCGAAGCTTCTTTAGCAAGAGTCTCAGCCATCTTCGCCAAGTTCTTATCTTTCTTCTCGTTGATTGCGCTAATCCACTCAGCACTTGGCTTAGGAACAGCAGCGATGCCCTTCAAGAGCTCACCAACGCAAGAGCCAATATCACCGATCAATGGCGCATCGATTTGCACGTTGCTATCAACTTCATTTGCTTGAATATCGATTTGGATAAATTTCTTTGGATCTTTGCCCCAGGTCTTGCCCTTACCGTGCGCGAGCAACCAGTTCAAGCGAGCACCAACCAACATCACCGCATCAGCCTCAGCCAATACAAATGAACGCGCTGCTGAAGCAGACTGTGGGTGGTTATCTGGCAATAAGCCTTTAGCCATCGACATTGGCAAGTAAGGAATGCCAGACTTCTCAATCAATGCACGGATATCTGCATCAGCTTGAGCATAAGCAGCACCTTTACCCAAGAGAATCAAGGGACGCTTAGCGCCTTTCAATACATTCAATGCACGCTCTACTGCATCAGCAGCAGGGATTTGACGTGGAATTGGATCAATTACTTTGAAGATTGATTTCTTAGCTTCTTCTACTGGCATTGTTTGAGCCAATAGCTGCGCAGGCAAATCTAAATATACGCCGCCTGGACGACCAGAAACAGCTGCACGAATTGCACGAGCAAAACCAATGCCGATATCTTCAATGTGATTAATACGGTATGCAGCTTTGCAATATGGTTTGGCAGCATTGAGCTGGTCCATCTCTTCGTAATCACCCTGCTGTAAGTCAACGATTTCACGTTCGCTTGAACCAGAAATCAAAATCATTGGGAAGCAGTTCACAGTGGCATTAGCCAATGCTGTTAAGCCGTTCAAGAAACCTGGTGCTGACACAGTCATACAGATGCCAGGCTTTTGAGTCATATAACCTGCGATCGCTGCAGCATTACCTGCATGCTGTTCGTGACGGAAGCCAATGAAACGCATTCCTTCAGCTTGAGCTAAACGGCACAAGTCGGTAATTGGAATACCAACGAGACCAAAAATAGTGTCTAAGTCATTTGCTTTTAAAGCGTCAATGACGAGATGGAAGCCATCAGTGACTTGGGTATTTTGATTATCTGTTGTCATAGAAATTTATAGTTAATTGCACCTTCTGAACGTACCGCATGTTCAGTGCAATTTAGCTTTCGCTAACTGTCTCCAATTAAGTTATTAGTAGTGCCACGGGTAAGCAGAAGCATTCCCGTTGAGGCTGAGATGAATCTTAGGCTTGGGGCTAGGGTTCATCATTGACTTCGGTCAATTTCCCCTGAAATCTAGAAACAATTAGGATTTCCAACTAAACAAAGAGCTCTTTATGCTTTGTTTTGAGGCGACTCAAAGTCTCTGGGGAGAGGTTGAGGTAAGCGGCTAGCTCTTTTTTTGGGAGAAGCTCAAATAAGTCTTCATATTTGCGTAAAAACCGCTCTACTCGGCCCGGTGCGTCAAGCATATGCAAGGTAATCGTATGAGCCATGATTTCGCTCATCAAGCGCATTACTTCAAACTCAAAGCTTTCCTTCAGAGGCTTGTGGGCATCCAAAAATTCAGCCCACTTCTTCAGGGGCATGCGGGCCACGCGAGCCTTAGTTACTGAGGCAATACTGTAAGGGGCTGCCGTTTTGAGGCGCCAGGCCGCATAGCTAGTCTCAATGTCTTTTTCAATGGCAAAGCGCAGAATCATCTCTTTTGCGTCCGCACTAGACACGATGCGCTTTAGGATTCCGTCCAGCACAAAGTACTGCTCCATCTGGTGATCACCTTGATGAAGCAGGATTTCTGATTTTTTGAGGTCTGAGATCACCAGGTGGCGCTCTAAATCAGCCATCGTTTCAGGATCCAAGCTTTTCAACACTGAGTTTTGGCTCAGCTGCAAACGAATCAGGTTTTTTTCGGGGTGCTTGTCTAATGCTGTCATGAATCCTTAATCCTAGAGCCTGTATTGTAGGCTTTTTTGGTCTTTTAGGCCGATCCATTCTCAGCCTAAGATAGAATTGCGGGGTCGTGGTGCTTTATTGCAGTGCAATAAAGTTAAACGGGAAACACTAAACGTGTGCTGCCCCCGCAACGGTAGGTAAATGCACCCTAACTTAAGGTGAAGGTGTCAGGAGTCTGAATAAGCCACTGTGCGCGTCAATTGCATGGGAAGGCCAGATTCTGAGATTTACTAGCCCGGATACCGGCCAAGACAGGTGGAATTTTGCGGACGGGGATCTTCGCGCGCTGATGAAGCACCCCCAGCCAAGCCGGCAGGTTGCCCAATTGACGCATGAACTCTCATAAAGTGAAATTCTGTTCGACCCAGCTTACGGGGAAGTGAGCCAGGTGATTCGAAGGCAGAAAGTTCATCATGAAACAGCAGTTCAGCAGCAAAACATTCGTCACCCTATTTTGCGGTGCAACATTAACCTTTAACGTATTAGCCCAAAGCGCACAATCCACAGTGATTGTTTCGGGGTCTCGCTTTCAAGAAAACCTTAATGAAGTCCCGGCAAATGTAAAAGTCATCACACGTGATGAGATAGCAAATTCAAGCTCAAACAATATCCCAGAGGTCCTCTCTCAGATCGGGGGCTTAAACGTCAAAAATTCTAGCGGCAATCCCTTAAATCTGGATGCCTCTGTCGATATGGGTGGCTATGGCGCTACCGCAAATAGCAACACCCTTGTTCTGGTTGACGGCCAACGACTCAACCCGATCGATTCAGGCACTATTAACTGGGGATCTATACCCATTGATTCAATCGAACGAATTGAGGTTTTACAGGGTGGGGCAAGCGTGCAGTACGGAAACGGAGCTGTAGGTGGTGTAATCAACATCATCACTAATGGTGGCGTCAAAAATCTAAATCAAGCATCAATTACATACGGAAGCTACAACACTGTAATTGGCAATGCAATTTTGCGTAACAAAGTGAATGACACGACAATTCAACTTACAGCAAATAGTTCGAACACAGATGGTTGGAGACAGAACTCTGCAGCGAATACCTATTCATTCGACGGCAAGGTAACTCAATCATTAGGCGGAATTGATCAGGTCTACGCTGATATATTCTTCAATCACTCAAATTCTCAAACACCTGGAGCAGTGCTTGGTCAAGCAGGTAGAGGCAACTCCCAGTCAGCTAGAGCAACATTCATAGGATCATCAATCACGACTGATAATTCCGGAATCAGAGCTGGTTTTATAAAAGCAATTGATGAGCAACTAACGTTTGACATCGATGGGACGTATTCCAACAAAAATACCAGTTCTAATATTCCCGCATACCCATACTACGTTCTGTATCCCAACTGGCAACTGGCAGTTGCCCCAAAAATCAAAGCTAATTTTGGAGATTGGGGAACTACAGTTTTAGGTTATGACTTTAATCAAGCCTCTCAAAGCAGTTCCTCGGGATTGGCTTTTAGCAATGTAAGTCTTCAACAAAACGTTAGCATTCAGAATCAATCCATGTATCTCGTATCACGAATCCCGCTTAAGGTGATTGATGGATTAGAGCTTAGCGGGGGGTTTAGGCATCAAGCACAAAATGCATCAGCAAATGATCTCTCTAGCGGATCAACCGTTAGCGCGAATCAAAAATACTCTGCTAACGCTGGAGATGCAGCATTCAATTACAACTATCAAGCAGGACAAAAAATATTTATTAAATGGGATCAGTCGTATCGTTTCCCAAACACTGATGAATTCTGGGGCTTTGATCCAAGCACTTACCAACCCATTTTTAATGGCATCCTAAAACCACAAATCTCACAAACCTATTCAGCCGGAGGAGACTGGAATTTACGTCACACCCATCTTTCAGCCCTTGTATTTCAGTCCATTACACAAAATGAAATTCGCTATGACCCATCATCTGGCAGCAACATTAATACTGCGGGAAATATTAATCGAACCGGATTCCTTTTTGACTCCTCAAGCAATATCACCAAAAATTTAACTCTAGCTGGTGGCGGGAAAATACAAAGATCTACTTACACGACTGGATCGATAGCCGGAGCAGGGGTTGGTCTAGCCCCAGACATACTGTTAAATGCCCGCGCACAATACATGATTAGTAGTTCATGGAGCGCAGGAGCTGTAGTGAATTATGTTGGCAATCAAAACTATGATGCAGATCCGACAATCACAAATTCACTAGCAAAAATTCCGTCCTATGTTGCAGCCGATGTTTATGCCAGCTACAGGGTAAAGTCGTGGGACGCTAAATTTATGATTAAAAATATCGGGGGAAATTCTTATGCAACCACTGGCGGATATAACTCAAGCAGCGGCTACTACTATTACCCCACAACACCAACAACATACTTTGTAACAGCAAAATATAATTTTTAAATTCAAGTGAAAAATCCTAAGAGAATGCAACTCTGGAGCCCCACCCGTTATTTAGCCTTCGTGCTTACTGCATTTCTTTTGGGATTTTCCTTGGCAGTTTTTGCTGCGCCTGTTTCGGTAGCAGATGACCGTGGCGTTACAGTAGTTTTTGATCAAGCTCCTCAGCGCATCGTCAGTTTATTGCCTTCAATCACTGAATCAGTATGTGCTCTGGGTAAATGCAGCGCTTTGGTTGGTGTGGATCGATTCTCAAATTGGCCTAAATCCATTCAAGAACTACCTAAGCTTGGTGGAATGGGCGACATCAATATTGAGCGGATTGTGCAACTCAAACCTGATGTTGTTTTACTGGAGAAAGCTTCTCCTGTTATCGCGCGATTAAATGGATTAGGTATTAAAACTTTTGCCTTAGACGTGAAGTCTATGAATGATGAGAGAAGAGCTCTTCAGAAGCTTGATGTCGTGCTGGGAACATCGGAGAGTGCACGCGTGTGGAATCAAATTGAAAAAGAAATCATGCGTGCTAGCAAGCAACTCCCATCAAAAGAAAAAAATATCAGCGTGTACTTTGAAGTCAATCCTGCACCCTTTGCAGCTGGCGGCACTTCTTTTATTGGTGAAATTCTGACTCAATTGAATTTGGTTAACATCATTCCCGAATCACTCGGACCATTCCCCAAAATGAATCCTGAGTTTGTGGTGCAAGCTAAACCCGATGTCATTCTTCTTACTGAATCAACGGCAGTTGATATTCAGAAGCGTCCGGGGTGGAACTCCATTCCAGCGGTGCATAAGAAGCGCATTTGTGCATTTACTGGCGATCAAAATGATGTATTAGTCCGTCCCGGTCCACGTATGGGAGAAGCGGCATTACTGATTTCTCAATGTGTACAAGAGAAGATGTCATCATCTCGATAATGCAAAAAAATTATTTCCTCGGTAAGGTATCTGGCCTACTCATTCTGAGTGCGCTCTTGGTGCTACTTGGAACGCTACTCGGAAGCATGGGTGCCAGCTGGAATATATCAGCAGCCGATCAAACCGTTTTATTTGATATACGACTGCCACGGTCATTGGGGGCCTATCTTGCTGGCGCTTTATTGGGACTAGCTGGTGGTATTGCACAAAGCCTGTTCCGCAACCCCCTAGCAGACCCCTACCTACTCGGGAGCGCATCAGGCGCGCTCCTAGGGGTTGGGAGTATTCTTTGCTTTGCCTATCTGGGTAACGCTTGGCTAGAGATTATTGGTCTGAATGGCGGCGCTTTTTTAGGAGCCCTGATGGGTGTGCTGGCCTCACTTCTTTTGGCTGGTGGCTACAGTAACTCCTTGCGTCTTCTATTATCCGGAGTTGTTATCAGCGTGATCCTGGGTGCAGCAAATTCTTTATTTACATTCATTCGCCCTGATCTCTTCCAAAGTATTCAATCTTTTATGCTGGGCAATACAAGCCTGCTCAATTGGCCTGGCGTGACGATCATGATCATTGCCTTAGCACTTTGCTTAGTAATTACTCTCTTGATTAGCCCCGTACTGGATGCACTCTCGCTTGGCGAGAATACTGCGCGCACCTTGGGGCTGCCATTAGATCAATTGCGACTAATATTCATCGGCATTCTTGCCCTTGCAACTGGATGTGCTGTTGCACAAACTGGCTTAGTTGCGTTTGTTGGATTAGCGGCACCTCACCTGGTCAGAAAATTTTCTGGTGGCCGACAACGAATACAGCTTTTATTCTCCTGCTTAGGTGGTGGAATCTTATTGCTCAGCTCAGACCTGCTTGCACGCACCCTGTTTGCGCCGATTGAAATTCCTGTTGGTGTAGTCACTGCTGTCTTAGGCGGCCTCTATCTACTCATCCTACTGAGACGAACCCCTCTTGGAGTGCGCTCATGAAATTGCGCCAGCTCAACGTTTATAGGGGGCCTTGCGCCATCCTTGCGGATCTGAACGTCGATATTCCACAGGGAAAATGGACTAGCATTATTGGGCCCAATGGCGCAGGAAAATCATCTCTCTTGCAGGCAATGGCTGGCTTACTCAAGTGGGATGGCTCCATCACCATCGACGAAATAAATTTATCTACATTTACTTCTAAAGATCTTGCAAAGAAAATGGCTTGGCTCGATCAAGGCTCAAGCAATTCAGAAGAATTTGATGACTCCCTCAGCGCTTATGACACAGTCATGCTTGGGCGCATCCCACATCAAGGATGGCTACATCTACCTTCCGATGTCGATCACCTTTCAGTAGAACGTGCCATGCAAGAAACTGATGCTTGGCATTTACGTCATCGCCCCTTACAGCAACTCTCTGGAGGGGAGCGTCAGCGCGTTCTTTTGGCGCGTCTGCTGGCCGTGAATTCCGACATCCTTCTCATGGATGAGCCGCTGGCCAATTTAGATCCACCCCACCAAGCCGATTTTTTGAAATGGCAGGGCAACTTACTGCTCCAAGGCAAGACCCTGGTGACGGTCTTGCATGAAATTCATTTTGCGCTTCGCGCCGACCATTTGGTGATGCTGAGTGGGGGTAAGCTACATTTCCAGGGGTCCAGTCAAGATCCTAGAACACATCAAGCCCTGGTAGGCCTATTTGATGGGCGTATTCGTCTGGAAAAGCTGGGGGATGATTGGGTGGCTTTGCCCAATTAAGCTTAAAGCTAGGAGTTTCACAAAGCGTTTTCCTAAGGCTACAATGCCCATATGACCGAGTACACACCTCATGTCCAAAGTGACTCCACTGAACCTGATTCAATAGCTGAATCATTGCAGAGGCTATCTCACAAAATTCAGTTGATTTCAGATGCTGTGAAAACCTTGCACCAAGATCGCAGTCAGCTTGAGACCAAGATTGAAGATGCACAAAAGCGAATTCAGCATATTTTGAGCCGCCTACCGGAACAGACTGATGGACGTCAAATGAATCTACTTGGTGAACCCGTGACACCACCCAACCCAGAGGATGGCAATGAGCCAACAACGCATTGAAGTAACCCTCGCCGGTCAAAAAATTACCTTAGCTACGAGTGCTGAGCATGAGCCCTTGCTTCGTGCAGCCTGCACCTTAGTAGATGAACAAATTCAGCTGGCTATCAATGGTGGTAATCGCAGCATTGAACGTGCCAGCATGATGGCTGCGCTAAAGATCGCGGGCGACCTCATCAAATTGCAAACTGCACCTCAGGCAGCGCCTGTACAAAGCGCCTCATCGCATTCCGATCCAGAAGAAATTGCTCGCCTCCAGAGAGAGATTCACTCCCTGGAAGATCAAGTGGATGCTCTGATGCAAACCCTTTCCCTGCCTGGTTCGCCAAGGCCAATAGTTCCTTGAACCGATGCGCAAGCATCAGGAGCGATCTTTACACTGTGGGCGTGAGCGTTTCGAATCTTCACAGTGGCAGCTTCGCGCTGTTCACTCCCTGGAGTTCTTAGTGCACCCGAAACAGAGTAGCCGCTCCACCTTGAACCTTAGGGTTCAGGATGACGGCCTAGCGGCTAAGGCGGGGAATTCATGTCAATAGCCGACATCCTGATGTTGATGTTGTGCGGCAGCATCTCTGGTTTTCTTGCTGGACTGCTTGGTATTGGCGGTGGGATGATTTTGGTTCCCTTCATGATCGTAGTCTTTAATCATTTGGGGTTCGGTCAAAATATCATCGTGCATATGGCCATTGCTACTGGGATGGCAACTATTCTTTTTACAACTACCTCAGCGATTTGGGCTCACCATAAACACAATTCCATTGACTGGAAACTAGTTGCTGCTCTCAGTCCCGGTCTAGTGATTGGCAGCCTTGTTGGTGGTAGTGAGATTTTCGAAGCAATCAATACCTCCTGGCTATCGCTATTCTTTGCCATTTTTATTGTGTACACCTCGATCCAAATGATCATCAATAAAAAACCTTCGGCTGGAAGAGAGTTACCAGGCGCCATGGGTCTTTTTTCATTTGGAGCACTTACAGGTGTGATTGCAAGCTTAGTTGGGGCAGGTGGAGCCTTTATTACCGTTCCATTTATGCTTTGGTGCAATGTAAAACCACACACTGCGATGGCAAGCTCCTCTGGCTTAGGATTTCCGATTGCTGCCGCTGCAACAATCGGCTACATGTATGGCAGTTGGGGCAATCCTCATCTTCCAGAAGGATCTTTAGGATTTGTTTACGTGCCAGCAGTACTTTGCATTGTGGCGGTCAGCATATTCACCGCCCCGCTTGGCGCAAAAATGGCCAGAAAGCTGAATGTGGCTCAACTCAAACGTATTTTTGGTGTGATGCTATTCATGCTTGCAGCCTTCATGTTTAATGAAAGCCGCAAGGCATTTGGTTTTTAGAAGACCGACTACCCTTAGTTGGTGTATTGCTGACGCAGAATGTTCTTCTGCACTTTACCCATAGCATTGCGAGGTAAGTCAGACACAATTTCTAAACGCTTTGGAATCTTGAAATTCGCAATCTGCGTTTTTAATGTGGCGATCATGGCCTGCGCATCTAATTTAGCTCCAGCCTTTGGCACGACCACCGCCATCACGGCTTCGCCAAAATCAGGATGTGGGACGCCGATCACAGCACTTTCATCCACACCTTCCATATCATCGATGAAACTTTCGATTTCTTTCGGGTAAACGTTGTAGCCGCCAGAGATAATTAAATCCTTGCTGCGACCAACGATGCAGAGATAATCCTTAGGCGCTTTACCACCATTCGCATCACCACCCCAACGACCTACGTCACCAGTCTTAAACCAACCGTCTTTAGTAAATTCTTCTGCGGTTTTTTCTGGCATGCGCCAGTAGCCCTTAAATATATTCGGGCCTTTAACTTGAATGCTACCGATTTCATCAACGCCACAAGGCTTGTTGTTTTCATCAACTACGCGAACCTTCACGCCCGGCAAAGGCAATCCAACTGAACCACCGACCCGATTACCTTTGTATGGATTGGAAACCAGCATCACGGTTTCGCTCATGCCGTAACGCTCAAGGATAGGCTGACCAATCACTTCTTTGAAAGAATTAAATGTTTCAGTTAACAATGGCGCAGAACCTGAGACAAACAGGCGCATGTTACGAGCGACATTTTTATTGAAGCCTTTATCTGCAAGCAGTCGAACGTAAAACGTAGGCACGCCCATCATGACTGTAGAGTTTGGCATGTGATGAATCAATTGTGCAGTATCAAGGCGTGGCAACCAAATCATTTTGCTACCGTTAATCAAGGCACCATGAGCAGCTACAAATAAGCCATGCACATGAAAGATCGGCAAAGCATGTAATAAAACATCGCCTTTTTTCCAACCCCAAAACTTCTGCAATACCTGCGCATTACTGCCCAAGTTTTTATGGGTCAACATTGCACCCTTACTGCGACCGGTTGTACCCGAGGTATACAAGATAGCAGCTAAATCATCATCCTTCACCGCAACGGTTTTGAACTGATCGCTTTGACCAGCAGCACGTTCTAGTAGAGTACCCTTGCGATCCTCGTCCAAAGTAAAGACATGCTTGGTGCCCGCTTTAAAAGCAACTTTCGATACCCAAGAGAAATTTTTGCTGCTACAGACAACTACCGCAGGCTCAGCATTTTCTAGAAAGTATTGAATCTCCGCAGCTTGATAAGCGGTATTCAGGGGCAGATAAACATATCCCGCTTTTACAGTAGCCAGATACAGAAAGAGCGCCTCTGGGGACTTTTCAACCTGAACCGCAATACGAGATCCTGCTGGTAACTTGAGGCTCTTTAGCAGGTTAGCCATCTTGGAAGTAGCACGCTCCAGATCACTCCAGGAGTAGTACAAACCATCATGCGTTTCCAATGCACAAGCCTGCTTATCTTTTGGAAAACCTTTTTCCAATAAAGAATATAAATTCATTCGAGCCTCAAAAAACCAAACAATAAAAACAGTGACTAATTAATCTAACGTAGCGCCAGATTTCTTAACTACAGTAGCCCAACGAGCTACGTCAGCACGAACCTGCTTACCAAAAGCCTCACCATAGAGGTTCGGAGTATCAGAACCGTTCTTTTCCCAAATCGCTTTGAGCTTCGGTGTATTCAAGGCTTTTTGTACTTCAACGATCATCTTGTCAACGATCGGTTTAGGTGTGCCAGCTGGAGCAAAAATGGAGTACCAAGTAGATACCTCATAGTCAGGCAAACCGGCCTCTTTAAAAGTCGGCACGTTCGGAATGGCAGATGAGCGCTTGTTTGAAGCTACAGCGATTGCCACCAACTTACCAGCATTAATTTGTGGTGCAGAAGTAGCAAGACCATCAAACTCCAAGTCAATTTGACCAGCTAACAAATCGTTCATTGCTGGGCCAGCACCACGATATGGGATGTGTGTAATAAAGGTACCAGTTTGAATCTTATACAACTCACCAGCTAAGTGATGGACAGTGCCACTACCTGCGCTTGCAAAGTTATATTTACCTGGGTTTTTCTTCATGAGCTCAAGGAAGTCTTTAGCGTTACGTGCACTCACGCGTTGGGGATTCACCACTAACACCTGTGGAACGTTCGCAAGCATCGCAACCGGAATAAAACTCTTCTCGATGTCGTAATCTAAATTCTTATACATCGAAGGTGCAATCGTATGGTGTGTAGCACCGATAAACCAGGTGTAACCATCTGGAGCAGCCTTAGCAGCAACTGAGGCGCCAACGGTACCGCCTGCACCACCACGGTTATCAATAATGAATTGCTTACCCAATTGCTCTGTTAATTGCGCAGCTAATGGTCTTGCAAAAGCATCCGTTCCACCACCAGCTGGGAACGGATTTAAGAATGTGACTTGCTTAACTGGCCACTCTTGCGCCATCACAGTAAGTGGTGCCGCACACAGAAGAAATAGCGATTTCTTTAATGTGTTTACAGAAAAAAGTGATGCCTTCATTTTTTGGTTAAACATCTTTGCCTCCTTTTGTATCAATCTAATGATTGACTTCGTTTTTATGAATACAGCGCCCATTCTAAGGGCACTTAATACTTACTGCAAAAGTCCATACAAGGGAAAACACTAGGGAGCCATGAGGCGGCCTACCGCCCTGGAATAGACGATTTCACCATTTGCAAAGCGCTCATGGTTGTCCTCTACGCTACCAAGGTCATAAAGGTAGTTCACCATCAAACCGGCAGATTGTCGCAACCCTTTACGCGATAGATCCCCTGCCCAGTTCACCAGATGCAATTTGGCGCCATTCCCCAAATGAAACTTAGCCACTGGATTGCCATCGCGCCCAGTAGAGGCAAGCCCTAAATACATGCTCGCCAAGCTCAATAGAGCTGCTTTTTCTTTCTCAGAAGCTAGGTCGGGGTGCCATCCTCCTGCCAATCGCTCCGTCCAAGATTGACTCTCGAGCCCCAGCACTACCAGGGCAGCATCTCGCGCCACCTTGAGGTTCGGCTTCAATCTATCAGCCGGGACGCCATCACCTAAATTCGCGCCTGCTGCAACCCAATCCATAAATCCTGGAATAGGTGACAAAGTCACAAAGGTTTTGATTCCAGGGAATTCAGCATGCAATTGCTCTGCCACCCGCTTAATTAAAAAGTTCCCCATAGATACGCCGCGAAGACCGGGCTCGCAGTTGCTAATGGAATAAAAAACAGCAACCTTGTATTGCGACACTTGGTCTACTGTTTCCGCTTTTTTATCGACCAATGGCGTGATCACCGTTGGGATTTCAGGGAGAAGTGCAACCTCCACAAAGATTAAGGGCTCACTTGGCAGCTGCGGGTGGAAGAAAGCAAAGCAACGGCGATCTGGCTGAAGGCGACGACGTAAGTCATCCCAACCATCGATAGCATGAACTGCCTCATGTTGAATTAACTTCTCAAGCACCTCCGCTGGAGACTTCCAGTCGACCTGGTGCATTTTTAAAAAACCAGGATTAAACCATGAAGACAGTAGATGGCGCATATCGAAATCCACCGCAGCCAACTCTGGTTTTTTGTCCAACAACTGCAATAGATCTCGGCGCATCTGAACTACCGCCGCAGTACCGTGACTGGCGCGATTTAAGCGACGAAAAAATTCTTGGCGAGGGGACTCGGAAACTTTTTGCAGCTGTATGTAATTGCGCGCGCTGGAATCCGCAACAAAATTTTGTGCCGCCTTGAGCACTGCATCCGCTTGAGGATTGAGCTTCTCAAACAAAAAGTTGAAGAAAGAAACATGCTGATCTTTTGCCAACTTGCGATAGTTATTAACAACATCGTCAGCCATGCTGAGCGCATTGGATTCACCTCGCTCGGATATCAAACGCTTAATTGCGTTATTTGCCTTAGACAAATTTCGAGCTTTGGTTAACTTCTCCAGCATGGGTTTCCCTCAGTTTTAGTAAAAATGCTCAAAAATTAGGCAATTTCAGTCAAAAGACCAATGTATTACAAGGTAATTTAGTCAAATTTAGAAAATTGACTACAAAAGACCTAGGAAACCTGATTTTTAACTACTGATAGCTGCCGTTTTTCGTATTTACTCTAACTATAAGGTAAATTCCAAAAATAATCATGGGTACTGAGAGCCACTGCCCCATCGACAAGCCTAGTCCCAAGAGACCCAAGAAGGCATCGGGCTCGCGAGCAAACTCCGCCAAGAAACGACATAGGCCATAACCCAGCAAAAATAGTCCTGAAATCTGACCCACCCTGCGCGGCTTACTGGAATAAATCCAGAGAATGATCCCCAGACAAATCCCTTCGCCTAAGAATTGGTAAATTTGGGAGGGATGACGTGGAATGGAGTCAACCATGGGGAACACCATAGCCCAAGGCAGGTCTGTTGGCCTACCCCATAACTCACCATTAATAAAATTACCGAGGCGACCAAATGCCAAACCAAATGGCACCAGCGGCGCAACTAGATCACTCACAACAAAGAATGAAACTTTGCGACGTTGGGCAAACCAGAGTAAGGCCAATAAAACACCCAGAAGGCCGCCGTGGAAAGACATGCCACCTTCCCATATCTTGAAGATACTCAAAGGATTTGCGAAATAGTAGGCTGGCATATAAAACAAGGTGTAACCCAAACGCCCACCCAAAACTACACCCAAGACTCCAGCAAATAAAAGGTCCTCAAGATCCTTATACGACCAACCTAAGGATTGATAGCGCGGTGCACGAATACGCAGACGACCCAATAACAAGAATTGGGTAAAGGCCAGGAGATACATCAAGCCATACCAATGAATGGCAAATGAGCCAATCCGAATTGCAGCAGGATCAAATTCTGGATGAATCAACATGCGTCAGGTCTACTGATGATCACGCTTTGGATTGATCGAAGTTATGTAACTCATGGCCTAAGTCGCGATAGGCTTTATAACGCTCGCGTCCTGCAAGGCGTTCCGCCTCATTGATCGTGACAACCTCAACAATACGAGGAAAGCGTGCCAGTAATGCAGGAACATCTGGCGGCATTTTCATGCCTAGGTGAATCAATACATCGGCATGCGGAAGCTGAGATAAGGCAGGCGCCAGAAAATGTTCAGTTAGCAAAATGGGGGTGTCCATTGCAGCCTCATCTTCAATAAAGCAATGAGGCAAGAAATCCGTGGCGCTAAATGTCCATAGAAGTTCATCTAACTTTTTGAGATCGGCTTTATCGCCAACCATCACAACATGGCGAACAGGCTCGCCAGCTGGAGTAGCACTCCAGATCTTGCGCGTTAAGCGGCAAGCGTATTCCAGCTTATCGCTAACGTTGCTATGAAAATCAATACGGGCCATCAATTACTCTCTATGCTTACTTTTGATCTAATAAGTAATTCACAAGCAAAGGCACTGGGCGGCCAGTTGAACCTTTAGCGGCGCCACTCTTCCAAGCAGTTCCAGCGATATCCAAGTGAGCCCATTTATATTTTTCGGTGAAGCGCGATAGGAAGCAAGCTGCGGTAACGCTACCTGCTGGGCGCCCGCCAATATTTGCTACATCTGCAAAATTGGATTTGAGCTGCTCGTGATAAGCCGGATCTAGAGGTAAACGCCATACGGTATCCAAAGAAGCATGGCCAGCTTTAGTGAGGGAGGCAACTAAACCCTCATCATCAGAGAATACGCCACTATGCACATGGCCTAATGCAATGATGCAAGCCCCGGTTAAGGTAGCCACATCAATGACAGCCTGAGGTTTAAAGCGCTCAACGTAAGTTAAGGCATCACACAAAATCAAACGGCCTTCTGCATCAGTATTCAGAATCTCAATCGTTTGCCCCGACATACTCTTCACAATATCTCCAGGGCGAGTGGCATTACCGGAAGGCATATTTTCACAGGTCGGAATCACGCCGATGACATTCTTCTTCAGCTTCATTAAAGCGGTAGCGTACATCGTGCCAATCACGGAGGCAGCGCCGCACATGTCGTACTTCATCTCATCCATCGCCTCACCAGGCTTAAGAGAAATACCACCGGTATCAAAAGTGATACCTTTGCCTACCAACACAATTGGAGCCTCACCCACTTTGCCGCCCTGGTGACGCATCACAATAAATTGTGGGGGCGTATCTGAACCTTGAGCGACTGATAGGAATGAGCCCATTCCTAGAGCTTCAATTTGCTTGCGCCCCAAGACTTCGACCTTAAGGCCGGTCTTTTTACTAAGACCCTGCGCTGCTTTACCTAAATAGGTTGGCGTGCAAATATTGGGAGGCAAATTGCCTAAATCCTTAGCCAAGTTCATACCCTCAACCATTGCGGCACCCTCTGGTACTGCAGCCTTGAGTTCTTTTGCGCAAGTGTCATTACTAGCAAAGATTAAGTGAGTAAAAGTATCGGCCTTATCTTTGGCCTTGAACTTCATGGCTGGCTGACGAACACCAAAGCGATAGGCTTGATCACCTGCATACTGAATCGTCAAACGCACCTCTTCAGCGATGAACTCTGCGCGATGGCCTAAGGCAAAACTCGGAATGAACCACAAAGCATTTTGGATGGAACCGCCGCTCAACTGCTTCAACGCAGCGCGAGCAATTTTTGAATAGGACGTCAGGCTGCGTGCACTAGCAGAAGCTAAGTCACCCAAAGATATCAAAAGAATACGTTTTACTTTTACGCCAGATGTAGCCCAAGATTTTTCGGCACGAAGCACACAGGTCGATGCTTGCTGGGCATCGAGGTCACCAACGACGTTGGCGTGGGTGATAGAGCCGCCCAGCAGGCGATCCAGCTCGATCAAAAGTCCAGACTTCGATTTAGCGGCCGCCAAGGTATCTAAATCAGCCTTGGAGTAGGCCAAAACCAAGCAATCGGAGTTCTGTCCTAATAAAGTGGTGAGACTTGCTTTGATCTGCTTAGGGTTCTTCAGATCGACTTGCGCGAAATTCTTAGTGCTAAATTGAATAGTCATGATGTCTTGAGGTATTTTTAAGTCAATTCAAGGGAAAAAATAGGTATTTATCCATTATCCTCCGAGATGCAGGTTCACACCTTGAGTGAGCCAATAACAGCCAGGCCATTATCTATTCATGATTTTTCACCAAGCCCTTCGCCGCGAACTCAGTTTTACGACTGGTGGCGTTTTTTTGGTCTTGGTCACCATCATGATTACCACTCTAGTCATCCGAATTCTGGGCTTTGCGGCCAACGGAGCCGTTAATCCAGAAGATGCTCTCGTTTTAATTACGCTAGCCACGCTTGGCTACATGGCTGTTCTTCTGACGGTATCCCTGTTTGTAGCCGTCTTAATAGTGCTAGTTCGCTGGTACAAAGACTCTGAAATGATTGTTTGGTTCGCAAGCGGTCTGAGTATCGCCAGCCTCATTCGACCAATCCTGCGCTTTGCAGCACCCCTTATTGTCATCATCGCACTCTTAGCCCTCTTTGTTTGGCCTTGGGCTAATCGCGAATCTACCATCATCAGTCAACGCTTTCAACAGCGTAGCGATGTCTCCATGGTTGCGGCAGGCCAATTTAGAGAATCGGCCAAAGCAGAACGTGTATTTTTCATTGAAGAGCTCGATGTTGATAAAAGTGAAGTAAAAAATATCTTTGCCGCAGAAACCAAAAATGGACGACTCAGTATTGCTGTTGCTTCTACTGGATTTATTGAGAATGCAGCAGGGGGCGGAAAATCGATTGTGCTGAATAATGGTCGTCGCTATGAAGGACTCCCCACGCAACCGGATTTCAGAATTTTAGAGTTCGCGCAATACAGTACAAATATTCATAGTAAAAGCGCGCTCGATCCTGCGCCACGCGATCGGGAAAAAACAGTCTCCGAACTACTGAACGATCCGAATCCAGCCGCATTGAATCCGAATTACGCTGAATTACTCTGGAGAATTGGCTTGCCATTAATGGCATTAGGTTTGGTGCTCATTGCTATTCCACTTGCCTACGTCAACCCAAGACTGGGTAACTACACCGCGATGTTTTATGCCGTGCTGATTTATCTCATCTATAGCAACCTCCTCAATCTCACTCAAAACTTCGTGTCACAAGGCAAGGTAAACGTTTTTGTAGCAGCTTGGCCCATACATGCACTTGCATTTAGCATTGCTTTTTTACTGATTCGAAACCGCATCAACCCATCGTTGAAATGGTGGCGCCGTCAACTACCTTCATTCTTGGCCAATAGATGAAATATCTATTTCCCTACATATTTGAACGCTATTTAGCCAGGCAGATTTATGCTGCTTTTGGCTTCATCCTATTTGCCTTGGTGGCGCTGTTTTTATTTTTTGACATCCTGAGTGAGCTTGGTTCAGTTAAAGGGCAATACACCCTGCCATTAGCGCTACTCCATGTTTTATTAAAGGCACCTAGTCGTATTTCTGAGATCATTCCAATCGCTGGTTTGATTGGAAGCATCTATGTATTTGCGATGCTAGCAAGTCAATCTGAGTTCACGATTTTGCGCATCGCTGGATTGGACATGCGTAGAGGCTTAAGCACCCTAGCAAAAATTTCTTTGCCACTGGTGATTGTTACCCTCGTGATGAGCGAATGGCTGGGACCCTACACCGAAAACCTATCTGAAAAGATTCGGATGAAGGCTTTGGGATCATCCTATAGCTCTCAATTCAAAACTGGCGTTTGGGTTAAAGATCGCTTACGTGATGAGGATGGTAGCGGGCCCATTAGACAGGGAGTTCGCTATGTCAACGTTGGCAAAATTGAACAAGACAACGAAATCAAAAATATTCGCATGTATGAGTTTGATGATGCGTATCGCCTACTCTCCATTCGTAGCGCTGTGTCTGGACGATTTGATCAAGCTGGGACTTGGATTCTGGATGACGTCACTGAAACTCGCTTTAAAGAAACCAAGCAGACTGACCCACTGAACCCGTTGTATTCAGCACAAACTTTCTCACATCCAATCGTCAGCTTAGACTCTGAAGTCACGCCACAAATTTTAAGCGTACTGTTAGTCAGCCCAGAAAAAATGTCGATCTTTAGTTTAGGTCGCTTCATTTCCCACTTAAGAGACAACAAGCAGGATGCGCATCGGCACTCCATTGCGTTCTGGAAAAAAGTGATCTATCCGTTCACGATTTTTGTCATGCTGACCCTGGCCCTGCCATTTGCCTATCTAAAAGTTCGAGCAGGCAGTGTTGGCATCAAAGTATTCGGCGGCATCATGCTCGGTATGAGCTTCCAGCTTTTCAATTCCCTCTTCTCCAATGTGGGACTTCTGGGCTCATGGCCCGCATTACTGACTGCCCTTACTCCTCCACTGCTTTATTTCATTTTGGCGATTGTGGGTTTACGTTGGGTATCTAGAGCTTAATACCTCAAAATCATATAGAATCTGATTCCTATATCGCAGTTGATATAAAGAATGGAATCCATATGAATTTGCACCAATTTCGATTTGTCCGCGAAGCTGTAAGACAGAACTTCAATCTCACATCAGCAGCTAAAGCGCTATTCACCTCTCAGCCTGGGGTTTCAAAGGCCATTATTGAACTTGAAGATGAGCTTGGCGTAGAAATATTCCGACGCCATGGCAAGCGCATCCGCTCACTAACTGAGCCTGGTAAGCGCATCCTCTCATCGATTGAGCGCATTTTGGATGAAGTAGAAACCTTGCGTAGGGTCGGCAAAGACTTTGCGAGTCAAGATCAGGGCAACTTTGTGATTGCGACCACCCATACCCAAGCACGTTATGCATTACCTAAGGTGCTAACTGAATTTACTAAACGCTTTCCGAAGGTTCGGGTCAGTATTCAACAGGGAAGTCCGGGGCAAATCGCAGAGCTACTCATTCATGATCGCGCTGACATTGCGATTGCAACAGAAGGTATTGCTAATACTCCAGGTGTACTGGCACTTCCGGGCTATCAATGGCAACACGTTGTTATGGTGCCGCTGAGCCACCCCCTTCTCAACCAATCGACCATTACCCTGGAAGAGATTGCAAAATATCCGCTTATTACGTATGACAAAGCATTTGCGGGTAGAAGCAAAATTGACGCTGCATTTGCACAACGCAATCTAAGCCCCGATATTATTTTGGAAGCGATTGATGCAGACGTGATCAAGACCTACGTTGAAACAGGAATGGGCGTGGGGATTGTTGCTGGGTTAGCTTATGACGCAGATCGAGATCGCAATCTTCGAGTCATTCCAGTTGGGCATTTGTTTGGCAACAACGTTACCCATTTGGGCGTTAAACAAGGTGCTTACTTGCGTTCTTTTGTGTACACGTTTATCGAACTATTCTCACCAACGCTCACCAAGAAAATTGTGGAGCAAGCCATGAATAGCGAGTCGGAAACTTACGAAATCTAAGCCATTAACTGAGTAGACGGGTTCGTGCTAACCTTTGCCTTGACAGTGCATGTACTTTTTTCAACAAAAAAATTGAGCTTTTATGAAAAATCACCTGATATCAATATTAAAAAAATCTGCGGTTCTGATGATGTTGGCCAGCTCGGGTTTTGGGTTTGCGCAAACTCCTTATCCGAATAAGCCCATTAAACTCGTTGTGCCATTCCCACCTGGCGGCCTGATCGATAACGTTGCCCGCTTAATTACTCCGGCACTTTCAAACGATCTTGGACAAGCTATTGTTGTAGACAACAAACCTGGTGCAGGCGGTAATCTTGGCGCAGCAGAAGTTGCAAAAGCCAATCCAGATGGCTACACACTGCTAATGGCCTCGCCACCACTTTCAATTAGCCCGGCAATTTATAAAACCCTTCCTTACAATCCAAGCAACATTGAGCCGATTGCTATCTTTGGGCAGCTACCGAATGTGCTGTTAGTAAACCCTGATTCTGGGATTAACTCAGTAGCTGAATTGGTGAAGCGCGCAAAAGAGTCTCCAGGCAAGATGAACTACGGCTCTAATGGAAATGGCACCTCACTGAACCTCAGTGCTGAGATGCTCAAGAGTCAGGCTGGTATTTACGTGGTTCATATCCCTTACCGAGGCTCATCTTTAGCGAACGTAGCGCTAGTATCTAAAGATATCGACTTTATGTTTGACAATCTTCCCCCAGCGCTTGGTTTGATTAAAAGCGGTAAATTAAAGGCGCTTGCTGTGACTAGCACCACGAGAAATCCTGCCCTTCCTCAAGTTCCAACAATGCAAGAAGCAGGCTTTCCTAACTTTCAGGTATCAGCTTATTTTGGCATCGCTGCACCGAAAGGTTTACCAGCAGACATTTCTTTGAAATTACAAAACAGTATTCAAAAGACTGTGGCTCAAAAGGATGTAGCTGATTCACTCTCCAAGCTTGGGGCTACGGTAGACTTTATGAATGCAGCAAAGTCGGCTGAGTTTATTAAGGCTGATGCCCAAAGATGGAAAAAGGTAGTTGATTACGCCAAGATTGAACTAGATTAATTCAATCTACTTTCAGTAATTACCAGCGGACTGCAAATGCAGTCCGCAATTCATTTAACTGCACATCCGTCAGTGACTTAATTAAAGTATTTTTGAGATAAAAAAGTTTTGCCGTTTCTTCCAACTCTTCTAGAGTAGCCATTGCTGAACTAGGTGAGCTGTTCCATACATACGGCCCCAAGCGCGACAACATACAAGCGCGTAGTGGTGTTCCAGCCTGTCCGTAAACCTCAATTGCCTGCTCTACGTATTCAATCGTTTTAGCTGAACCAGGGCTTGCATAAGTAATAGTCGGTACGTGACCTACTTTCATCACAAAATATGGCGTGATTGCAGGCAATAGTTCGGGTAATGCTTCGTCGTCGCTACTTGGAGTCTTGGATTCAAGAGTCAAGGCTACGCAGTGCGTACTATGAGTATGAATAATGCAAGAGATATCTTGATCAAATTGCCCTGCTGTATTGTAAATGGCGGCATGCAGGGCCATTGTCTTGCTAGCCTTATCACCACTGAGCTGCCGCCCATGCATGTCAATCTTAGCCAGTCGATCAGGATCAAGAAATCCGAGACAGGCATCTGTGGGTGTAATTAAAAAACCATCCTCAATACGAACACTAATATTGCCTGCAGTTGCATGGACGTAGGATCGATCAAATAAACTTTTACCCACCCTACAAATCTCTTCTCTTGCTAATTGCTCAATCATCATTTTTCTCACAGTTTTGAGAAGGCATTTGTAAAAAAATCTGGTGCGCCAAAGTTTCCAGACTTTAACGCAAGATGCAAAGGCTTATCGTGAACCTCCGCATAACACCAAGGTACGCCTGGATCAATTTGTTGGCCAATCTGCATTTGATCAATACCCAAAGCTTTCACACATGCGCCGGAGGTCTCTCCGCCAGCAACCAATAACTGTCCCACTCCAAGAGCAACAAGGCCTTTCGCGACCAATCCCAATAGGCTCTCTATTGAGCTACCTGCAGCCTGAACTCCAAGCTGCGCTTGTACTTCCTTGACTCGATCAGGTCCTGCTGACGAATAAACCAACACCGGGCCAAGCAAGAGCCGAGGTTCTGCCCAGGCTAAAACTTCTCCCACTAGCTGCTCTACAGATTTCTCAGTTAAATCAAGCGGATTCACAGAATACGTTGCGCCACCTAAATTTTGAAAGCTTTCAACCTGGAGGTTGGTAGCCTGCGAACAACTACCTGAAACAATTGCCTGATATCCACCAGCAGGTGGAAGCTTGCTGGATGCTGGGTGAGCACTAAGGCCAAAGTTAGCTGGAAGTCCGATTGCTATACCAGAGCCTCCGGTAATTAAAGGGAGGTCTTTTAATGCGGGCGCAATACGATATAAGTCATCATTAGTCACCGCATCAACAATGGCAATTTTTTTATTTGATGCTTTTAAGCGATCCATACTAGAAGATATGGCATCGGCACCAGCAAGAATATGTTGATATTCAATTAAGCCCACCTGATGCTGACATTGGGCCTGCATGACCCTCACCAGATTTGCATCCGTCATCGGAGTTAATGGATGGTCACGCATCCCAGACTCACTTAACAGCTGATCGCCAACAAATAGATAGCCTTTAAATACACTTCGCCCATTGTCTGGAAAAGCAGGTGTTGCAATAGTAAAGTCTGCCCCCAAAGCCGCCATCAGAGCCTCCGTTACTGGACCGATGTTTCCCCTAGGGGTGCTGTCAAATGTGGAGCAGTATTTAAAGAATATCTGTTGCGCTCCTTGTGAGAGCAAATACTCCAATGCTTCTAATGACTGAGTTACAGCTTCCTCGGGCTCCAGATTTCTGGACTTGAGTGCTACTACTACTGCATCTAACTCGATATTTAATGGGTCTTTTGGAATGCCAATTGTTTGTGAAACACGCATGCCATTGCGTACCAAGTTATTTGCCAAATCAGTAGCGCCTGTAAAGTCATCCGCAATACAACCTAAAAGAATGCTCACTTGGAAGCTTTCGGTAACTCGATGCCAGGGAAAATTTTAATAACAGCGCTATCGTCTTCCTTGGCAAAACCAGCGGTCGATGCTTGCATAAACATTTGATGCGCGGTGGATGACAGGGGTAATGGAAACTTACTCGCACGCGCCATATCTAGAACTATCCCCAAATCCTTAACGAATATATCTACTGCAGATAAGGGCTCGTAGTTAGCCGCAAGTACATGTGCCATGCGGTTCTCAAACATCCAGCTATTACCGGCACTATGGGTAATCACCTCATAGAGAGCATTCGCATCCACGCCCTCCCTTAAACCCAGCGCCATTGCTTCTGCAGCAGCTGCGATATGAACACCGGCAAGTAGTTGATTAATGACTTTTACTTTACTGCCGATACCCGCCTTATCACCGAGACGATAAACAGTACCTGACATCGCATCAAGAATAGGGTTAACCAGCTCATATGCAGCAGCGCAAGCTGATGTCATCATAGTCATTTCGCCAGAGGCAGCTTTTGCTGCCCCACCAGATATGGGGGCATCCACATAAAGAATATTTTTTTCGGCGAGACGCGACTCAAATGAAATCGAAATATTGGGATCAACAGTGGAGCACATCACGAAAACGCTTTGAGGCTTTAAGGAATCCACCAAGCCAGGACTGGTCGATGAGCCGAACAAAACTTCTTCGGTCTGAGCGGCATTCACCACGACCGAGATAACCACGTCACAGATTGAGCCGAGTTCTTTTATAGATTCACATGCCGTGCCACCAGCTTCACAAAATCGACGGGCATGATCCAAACGCACATCAAATACATACAAGTCAAAGCCTGCCCTTCGAAGGGATGAGGCCATGCCGGAGCCCATTGCGCCTAGGCCAATTAATCCTACTTTTTTCATTATTTGATCTCGTTCAGTGTATTTTTTGCGCTTGCTATCAGCTTTTATTCGCAATAATCATAGCAAAGGCTGCCAATCGACCTAACTGGTCAAGGCCTCTAAACAATATGGGGAAGTGGTGCCCCGGGGCGGACTTGAACCGCCACGCCTTGCGGCACCGGATTTTGAGTCCGGCACGTCTACCAATTCCATCACCGGGGCAGGTGTTTGCAGTGGAAAAACTGCATTGAAGCTTACTAAGAGGTGAGAGTGTAACAAAAAAGTTGTTGCACCCCCATTCTTGACCTCAGAAGCCCTTAAAATGACTACTTCAAGCCACATTACTCAAAAGGACTTACCCGTATGGCCGGCCATTCGAAATGGGCCAATATTCAGCACCGCAAAGGTCGTCAAGACGAAAAGCGCGGCAAGATTTGGACCAAACTCATCAAAGAAATCACGGTTGCAGCTAAATTAGGTGGTGGCGATATCGCCACAAATCCCCGTTTGCGCCTGGCAATTGATAAGGCCAAAGATGCCAATATGCCTAATGACAACGTGCAACGGGCAATTCAGCGCGGTACAGGCTCACTTGAGGGTGTTAACTATGAAGAAATTCGTTACGAAGGTTATGGCCTCAATGGAGCTGCGATCATTGTCGATTGCCTGACCGACAACCGCACTCGTACTGTTGCTGAAGTGCGCCACGCATTTGCAAAAAATGGTGGCAATATGGGTGCCGAGGGTTCAGTGGCTTTTATGTTTAAACATTGCGGTCAACTGATTTTTGCCCCAGGTACCAATGAAGATCAACTCATGGAAATTGCACTAGATGCTGGTGCAGAAGATGTGATTACCCATGATGATGGCTCACTTGAAGTCCTCACTCCAGTCCCTGATTTTCCGAAAGTGCAGGATGCACTCACTCAGGCAGGCTTAAAAGCAGAGATAGCTACCGTGACGATGCGCCCCGAAACGGAAACCGAGTTCGAAGGCGAGCAAGCTGAAAGCATGCAAAAACTATTAGACGTGCTTGAAAACTTAGATGATGTTCAAGAAGTATTTACGAATGCCTCTTTGTAATCGATCGACCCTTTAAATATTTTTTTATCCATATCTCTTTTAGCTCTTTATGAAAATTCTTTTAATTGGATCCGGTGGTCGTGAACATGCATTGGCATGGAAGCTAGCTCAATCACCACAAGTACAAACCGTCTATGTAGCACCAGGGAACGGCGGCACTGCCACTGCAAAACAAGAGGCTGCGGGTATTCAAAATCTACCCATCTCCGATCTTCAAGAGTTAGCAGACTTTGCCAAGCGTGAAAAGATTCATCTCACTGTAGTTGGTCCTGAGGCTCCATTGGCTGCCGGCATCGTAGACGTATTTCGTAATAACGGATTACGCATCTTTGGACCTACCCAACTTGCCGCTCAATTAGAGTCATCAAAAGATTTCTCCAAAGCATTCATGAAACGCCATGGCATTCCAACAGCGGAATACCAAACTTTTTCAAATGCATTAGAGGCACATGCTTATATTGATGCAAAAGGCGCGCCGATCGTTATTAAGGCAGATGGTCTGGCTGCAGGTAAAGGTGTAGTTGTAGCAATGGATCTAGCGGAAGCCCATGCAGCTGTAGACATGATGCTCGCTGACAACAAACTCGGTAATGCAGGTGCACGTGTAGTCATTGAAGAATTCCTGACTGGTGAAGAAGCCAGCTTTATTGTGCTCGTCGACGGCAAACATGTTTTAGCCTTAGCCACTAGCCAAGATCACAAACGCTTACTCGATGCCGATCAAGGCCCCAATACTGGCGGTATGGGTGCGTACTCCCCTGCCCCAGTTGTTACTCCAGAAATTCATGCACGTGCCTTACGTGAAGTCATCATGCCTACCGTCAAGGGTATGGAGGCTGATGGTATTCCTTACACAGGCTTTCTCTATGCGGGCCTCATGATTTCTCCTGATGGCAAGATTAAGACTTTGGAATTTAACTGCCGCATGGGTGACCCAGAAACTCAGCCCATCATGGCGCGCCTACGTAGCGACCTAGTAAATGCTCTCGATCATGCAGTTGATGGCACGCTCAATGAAGTGGAGCTAGATTGGGATCGTCGCACTGCATTAGGTGTAGTGCTTGCAGCGCATAACTATCCAGATACTCCGCGCAATGGTGATGTCATCACCGGTATTCCTGCCGATACTGAAGATCAATTGACCTTTCATGCTGGCACCAAGTTGCAAGATGACAAGCTCGTCACTTCGGGCGGTCGCGTCATGTGCGTAGTAGGTTTGTCGGATACGGTTCGTGGTGCCCAACAAAAAGCGTATGAAGCAATTTCTCAAATCCAATTTGATGGCATGCAATATCGCAAAGATATCGGCTATCGCGCAGTAAAGTAACTTAATCCATTCATCCAACCCAATATAAAGACCTTAAACCTTGTCATCAACTGAACATACTCAAATCAATATTGCGGAACTAAAAAATTACTTTTTAGGATTGCAAGATCGCATCACTACTGCGATGAGTGCGCTTGATGGCAAAGCTTTTATAGCGGATGCTTGGGAAAAGCCGGAAGACAGTAAGTTAAAAGGCTATGGACGTACCTGCATTTTGGATGGCGGCAATATTTTAGAAAAAGGTGGCGTAGGATTTTCACACGTTCGTGGCGATCAAATGCCGCCCTCAGCATCACACCATCGTCCAGAGCTTGCCGGACGTAGCTTCGAAGCTATGGGTGTATCACTGGTCTTTCATCCAAACAATCCCAAGGTGCCCACCACCCATATGAATGTGCGCTGCTTTATTGCACAAGCTCCAGGCAAAGAGCCGGTGTGGTGGTTTGGAGGTGGCTTTGATCTCACGCCTTATTACGGCGTTGACGAAGATTGCAAACACTTTCATCAAACCGCCAAAGATGCCTTAGACCCATTTGGTGATGAGCTCTATCCACGTTTTAAAAAATGGTGTGATGAGTATTTTTACCTCAAGCATCGTGAAGAACCTCGCGGTATTGGCGGCGTCTTCTTTGATGATTTCAACGCCCTTGGTTTTGAACAAAGCTTTGCTATGACACGCGCTGTTGGCGATGCTTTTATTAATGCTTACCTGCCGATTGTTGAGCGTCGCTACAAAGACAGTTTTACTGCTGAAGAAAAAGCATTCCAAGAATACCGTCGCGGTCGCTATGTGGAATACAACTTGATCTTCGACCGTGGCACTATTTTTGGCTTGCATTCTGGCGGACGAACAGAATCTATTCTGATGTCTATGCCACCGGTAGTTCAGTGGTGGTACAACTGGCAACCGAAGCCAGGCACTCCTGAAGCAAAGCTTTATGACTATTACCTCAAGCCGCGTGACTGGCTAGCCTAACTTGACCCCAGCGCATTTGGATACTCCAAAAAAAATTGGCATCCTTGGTGGCACGTTTGACCCGCCACACCTTGGCCATCTCAAATTAGCTACCCATTTTGCAAAGATCTTGCATCTAGATGCATTACTACTAATCCCCAGTGGCCAACCCTGGCAAAAAGACTCTGACATCACTCCTGCAGAAATCCGCTTACGACTAACTGAGGCGGCTGCAGTAGATCTGGCTCGTGCATTTTTGTATTTATCAATACCAACTCAAATTGGTGTGGATCGCATTGAAATAGATCGAGCAGGCCCGAGCTATGCCATCGATACTGCAAAAGCCTTGAGAGAACGTTTTGGACCTGATGTCAGCTTAACTTGGTTAATGGGTGCCGATTCCCTCCTCAATCTCCCCACTTGGAACTCCTGGGATCAATTGCTGTGCTTTGTGAATTTTGCAGTCGCTACCAGGCCCCACCATGAAATTTCTGGGCAAGTGAGCGCCGAAATAGAAGCTTTATTAGAAAAGCATCAATGTATTGATACAGATACCCTTGAAAAAAGCCCATTTGGCCGCATCTATCTAGATAACAGTCTTTCAGTAGACCTTTCATCCACCGAACTTCGAAATCAGCTTAAAAGCCCCTCTCGTAGCGATATTGCTTCCGAGCACATTCCGTCTCACGCTTTAGAAATCATTACAAATCTGGGTCTGTACAAATAATCAGGCTAAGATCACCCCTATATTCAAAAATCTCAGAAAAATACTAAAGAAACTATGGACTTAACTAAATTACAACGCGTCGTAATCGATGCCCTAGAGGATGTTAAAGCGCAAGATATTCGCGTTTATGACACCACCAAACTCAGCGAGTTATTTGATCGCGTGATCATTGCTACCGGTACATCCAATCGTCAGACAAGATCTTTAGCTATGTCTGTCAAAGAGGCGGTCAATGCCAAAGGTGGCGAAGTCATTTCTGTTGAAGGTCTAGAGACTGGTGAATGGGTGCTCGTTGATTGCGGCGATATCGTGGTGCATATTCTGCAACCTGCACTGCGCGCTTACTACCAATTAGAGGGTATGTGGGGCGCCAAGCCTGTGCGCGTCAAATTAGCAGCTGACAAGGGGCTTGTGAAGGCAAGCGAACCCGACGACGACGAATAATTCTTCAGCAATGCGCTTAACCATTGTTTCTGTTGGTCACAAAATGCCAGAATGGGTTGCAACTGCAACCCATGATTACATTAAGCGTATGCCCGCTGATTGCAGCATTGAAATCAAAGAAATTAAACCAGACCTCAGTCCAGCCAAAGAAGCTATCAAAATTGCAGCTGCGATTCCAAAAGGCTCTCGCGTCATTGCGCTGGATGAACGTGGCAAAGATCAAACCACTCAAAATCTAGCTACCCAGTTGGCAAGCTGGCGACAGGAAGGCTTTGACATCACCTTCTTAATTGGTGGTGCCGATGGACTTGATCCTAGCCTCAAAGAAGGCGCTCAGGCGATGTGGCGACTCTCCAGCTTAACCTTGCCCCATGCCATGGCAAGAGTCTTACTGGTAGAGCAACTCTATCGGGCCTGGACTATTTTGCAAGGCCATCCCTATCACCGCGAGTAAGTAACCGATGTTTTCTTATATCTACCTTGCCTCACAAAGTCCACGACGCCAAGAGTTACTCAAACAGATTGGCGTTCAATTTGAGATGCTGATTGCAGCGCCGGGTGAAGATACAGAAACCCTAGAAGAATCCCTTTCCAACGAAAATGCGCGTCAATATGTTGAACGCGTCACCTTTGCTAAAAGTGCTATTGCGTTGGCAAGATGGCAAAACAGCGGTAAACCGTGGGCTCCGATTTTGTGTGCAGACACTACCGTCAGTTTGCCCGGTAACCCAGTTGGTGAAATCCTTGGTAAGCCCTCTGATGCCGGCGATGCTGCGCGCATTCTGAAAATGCTGAGCGGTAAAGTGCATGAAGTACTTACTGCGGTTGTTCTGACGATCGATCCTCAAACCAAACCTCTTTGTCTGGTTCAAGTGTCTGAGGTGGAATTTGCCCATTTAACTCAAGCACAAATTGATAGCTACATTCAAAGTGGCGAACCGTTTGGTAAAGCAGGGGCCTATGGCATTCAGGGTCTTGGAGGGGCATTTATCCCCTCAATTAAAGGTAGCTATAGCGGTATCATGGGATTACCCATTTTCGAAGTTAACCAATTACTAGATTTCGCTAAAGTTGCCCGCATATGAATGAAGAAATTCTGATCAACATTACCCCCCAAGAAACACGGGTGGCATTAATTCAGCAAGGCGCGGTTCAAGAGCTTCAGATTGAGCGTACCCGTCAACGCGGCATTGTTGGCAATATCTATTTGGCCAAAGTCGTTCGCGTACTACCCGGTATGCAGTCCGCCTTCATTGAAATTGGTTTAGAGCGCACTGCATTTATGCACGTTGCCGATATCACTCAAAATAATCCTCAAGCACAAATTGAAAAGTTGCTCTTTGAAGGTCAGAACGTTTTAGTCCAGGTCCTCAAAGATCCATTGGGAACGAAAGGTGCGCGCCTCACCACTCAATTGAGTATTGCTGGCCGCAATTTGGTTTACCTACCACCAGCTGGAACGGATGCAGCGACCGAAAAATACATTGGCGTATCCCAAAGAATTGATCAGCCCGAAGAACGAGAAGCTATCAAGGCACGCCTTGCAGGCCTTATGCCTGCCGATGAAAAAGGTGGAATTATCGTGCGCACTAGCGCACAAGATGCCAGCGATACTGAGCTGGAGCACGATATGCATTACCTGCGCACCACCTGGGAAAAGATTCGTGAAGCCGTGAATCATAAGGCTGCTCCCAGCCTGCTCTATCAGGATCTCAGCTTGGCGGAGCGTGTATTGCGTGACGTAGCTAGCGAAGAAACTACCCAAATCCGAGTCGATTCGGCAGAGAACTTTGAAAAGTTGAAGGGCTTCGCCACCCTCTATATGCCCAATCTCCTAGACAAGCTCACACTGCACCGCGGTGAACGCGCCCTATTTGATTTGTTTGATGTAGATGCTGAAATCAATAAGGCACTTGGAAGAAGAGTTGATCTCAAATCGGGTGGCTACTTGATGATTGACCAAACAGAGTCCATGACTACGATTGATGTCAATACTGGAAGTTATGTTGGCGCACGCAATCTCGATGACACTGTTTTTAAAACCAATCTTGAAGCCGCTCAAGCCATAGCGCGTCAACTCCGCTTACGCAATCTTGGCGGCATCATCATTATCGACTTTATTGACATGTTGAGCAAAGAACATCAAGAGTCAGTCTTACATGAACTCAATCGCAATTTAGAGCGTGATCATGCTCGCACTTCAGTCAGCGACTTCTCCTCGCTAGGCTTGGTAGAGATGACACGAAAACGTACTCGTGAATCCCTCGCTCATATCACTTGTGAGCCCTGTGCTACCTGCCAAGGCAAGGGCGAAGTCAAAACAGCACAAACCATTTGTTACGAGATTTTGCGCGAGATTGTGCGCGAGCATCGCCAATTTAATCCTCGAGAATTTAGGATTGTTGCGGCGCCTGACGTGATTGATCTCTTCCTTGAAGAGGAGAATCAATTCTTAGCGCAGTTGGGCGACTTTATTAGTAAGCCGATCAAACTTCAGGCTGAAGGTAGCTTCCGCCAGGAACAGTACGACATCGTGCTCAGTTAATTTGATTAAGCGTTTGAAAACTGGATGCGATGCAGGTTGGCGTACATACCATCCTTAGCAATTAAATCTTCGTGCGAGCCATTCTCAATTACATGGCCATGCTCTAGCACCACAATCCGATCAGCATGTTCTATGGTTGATAAGCGGTGCGCGATAACCAAAGTAGTTCTACCAGCCATTAATCGCTCTAAGGCATCTTGCACCTGACGCTCGGATTCTGAATCTAGTGCCGAGGTCGCTTCATCCAAAATCAGAATAGGCGCGTCTTTGTAGATAGCTCTTGCGATAGCTAAACGCTGACGTTGACCACCTGATAAACGATTGCCATTATCCCCAATTTGCGTATCAATTCCCTCGGGCATTTCTTTCATGAGAGCAGTTAGGTTTGCCGCCTCAAGGGCCTCCATCACGCGCCCTCGGTCAATGCCCTCTGAGCCTACGGCGCCATAGGCGACGTTTGCTGCAATACTGTCATTAAATAAAATCACATCCTGACTTACAAAAGCAATTTGCTTGCGCACATCCGCAAGAACAATATCCTCAAGTGGAATATCGTCCAAGAAAATTTTCCCACTTGTTGGCTTAAAGAATCGGGGCAATAAATTAACTAACGTGGACTTACCACCGCCAGATGGGCCGACAAAAGCAACTACCTCACCAGGCTTGATGTTTAAATGCACACCAGTGAGAGCATCTTTTCGTCCAGCTTCTTGCTGATAAGAGAAGCCGACATCTTCAAATCGAATTCCACCCTTAGCCTTGCCCAAGGACTTCATACTTGCTTTACGAGATTCATCCTCTTCAAAAGGTTCGTCCATGAGAGAAAAAATCATCTCTGCTGCAGTTAAGCCGCGCTGTAGGGGCTGATTAATATCGGCAAGATGTTTAATAGGTGAAATCACCAACATCATGGCAGTAATAAAAGCGGCGAAGCCACCAACTGTAGTGCCTTCGGAGGCAGACTGCATCAAAGCAATTACCAAGACAATCGATAAGGCCATCGAGGCAATCAGTTGGGTAATCGGTTGATTCAAGCCACCAGCTACCGCCGACTTCAACGCAAATTGACGAAGGCGATCTGCTTTTTCCATAAAGCGGCGCATCTCATACTCTTCAGCACCATGAACCTTAACAATCTTATATCCAGCCGCAGATTCTTCAACAATGTAAGCGAGCTCGCTTGTCATTGTCTGATGCTCGCGATTCAGCGAGCGCAAGCGTTTATTGATCCTGCCAATGATGAGCGCAATAATTGGGAAAATCATCAGCACCACTAAGGTAAGCTGCCAGTTGAGGTAAATTAGGTACCCAATCAACCCAATGACTGTAAGAGAATCTCGCACCAAACTAATCAACATGCCACCCATAATTGAGAGGGCATTATTCACCTCAAAAACTACCGCGTTAATTAAGCTAGATGCGGAGTTCTTCTGGAAGAATGTAGTACTTGAATGCAGCAATGCCTTAAACATCTGCATACGCATCTTCAGCAAAACAGCATTGATTACGCGATTCAAGAGATAACCAGATAGAAATTGCGCCATCCCCCGAACAAAAGCCAATCCAACCAGGAAAACCGGTACCAGCCAGAGCTTGTTATCCATCTGACCAGTAAATCCACGGTCTAGCAAAGGCTTCATTAGAGCTGGGATAGAGGTTTCAGCGCCAGCAACCAGCGCCATGGCCAATAAAGAGCCAATAATCAAGCCAATATGAGGCTTGAGATACTGAATTAAGCGATTTAGGGCGGTACGGTCTTGAGCATTCATATAATGAATTATGCCCACCTTATCCGTCATACTCATCACTCGCAATGAAGAGGCCAATTTGGCCGATTGCTTGGCCTCCCTAGAGGGGATTGCCCAGCAAATCGTGGTGGTCGACACCAACAGCACCGATAGCACCCTAGAAATCGCTAAAAACCAGGGTGCCGTCATTAGCCAACCAGCAGATTGGCCTGGATTTGGGCCTCAAAAGAACCGCGCCCTAGCCTTAGCAACATCCGAATGGGTTCTTTCTTTAGATGCTGATGAGCGCCTGACACCTGCTCTCAGAAGCGAAATTCTGACGGCTATACATCATTCAGCCCATGTTGATTGTTTTGCCATTCCTAGACTCTCTTGGTATTGCGGACGCTTTATTCGCCATTCCGGCTGGAGCCCCGATTATGTGGATCGATTATTTAAGCGTGGTACTGCCCGCTTCTCCGATGACCTGGTTCATGAGCGACTGATTCCGAATGGGCAGGTGGCAAAACTGGAAAATCCCATGTTGCACTACAGCTTCATGAACTACTCACAAGTGCTGCAAAAGATAGATCGCTACTCAACTGCGTCAGCAGAGCAGGCATATGCCAAAGGCAAAACAAGCAGCCCTACAAAAGCTGTGCTTCATGGCATCTGGGCGTTTACTCGAACCTACTTTATCCGCCTTGGTTTCTTAGATGGGCCCCAAGGATTTGCTTTAGCAATATCCAACGGGCAAGGGACTTACTATCGCTACATGAAGTTATGGCAATTGCACCAAGAAGCAAGTTCCGATATTTCTCCCAGCAAATGATCTCCGTTCTTCTAGCGACCTATAACTGGCCGCAAGCCCTCAAACTCTGTCTTGAGTCACTTAGCACTCAAACAGATTTAGATTTTGAAATCATCATTGCTGATGACGGTTCTGCCTCAGATACCAAGGATCTCATCGAAAATACTCGGAAGCATTTCCCAGTAAAAATCACACATCTTTGGCAAGAGGATCAGGGCTTTCGCAAGACCCGCATTCTCAATCAAGCGATCGAGGCGGCATGCGGTGACTATCTCGTATTTTTAGATGGCGACTGCCTTGTGCAACCAGACTTTATCGCCCAACATCGAATCCTATGCGAGACAAAGCACTTGGTAACTGGTAGCCGTGTCTTGCTGAATGATGAGCTCAGTAAAAAATTGCTCTCATGGCCTCATTGGGATTTTGAGAAATTTTCTAGAAACTTACTCAGCTATCGACTATCCGGCGGAATCAACAAGTATTGGCCTCTCAAAATCAAATTGGGTAATGGTGCCTGGCGTAACTACAAAAAGTTTGTATGGCGCCGTATTAAAGGTTGCAATATGGCCTGTTGGAGGTCCGATGCCCTAGCCATTGGTGGCTTTGATGAAACCATGACAGGCTGGGGACATGAGGATGCTGATTTTGTTTTCCGCTTACAAAATCGAGGGTTGATTAGAAGATCTGGATCCTGGGCAACTGAAGTCCTTCACCTCTACCACCGCATCAATGATCAATCCAATGCCGCAGAAAATGCGCGTCGCGTGCGTGAAAAAATTCTGGCTAAAGCTCAGTAGGATTAAGTTAAATTAGCCCCATGACTGCATTTTCAGCACTAAAGCCAAAAAAAGTTTTATTTATTGCGACTCGCCAAATTGGAGATGTCCTTGTCACAACGCCCCTCATTTCAGAAGCGCGTCAACTATGGCCAGATGCTGAATTTCACTTTTTAGGCTACCGCGGTAAGCTCGAGATGCTCAAAGGCAATCCCGATATCGCCAAAACAATCGAAACTTCAGATCGCCCAAAACTTAAGGAATATCTTTCTTTATTCTTCAAGCTCTTTCAACGTTACGACTTAGCAGTAGTCACACAACCTAGTGATCGAGCCTATTTCTATGGCTTAGCTGCAGCCCAACACCGGGTTGGTGTATTGGGTGGTCACCCTCAAGGCCTGACAGAGCAAGATAAAGCTAAGAAAAGTAAGAGTGATAAACAAAATGCCTGGAAAAAGGCTATTAGCTTACATACGGTTGATGTAGATTATTTTGCACAGCATGTCATTACTGAAAAGCTTCGCCTACTCGAAATCTTTTATAAAAATCCACTGGAGTTATTTCAGAAACCAGTCTCGGTAACAGCCCCTACTGGTGATCCAGTCACCCCAAGCATTGCTGGCGAACTTCACTCGCCGTATATCGTCGTACATCCCGGCCCCTTGACTGCATACAAGCGCTGGCCACTTGCCTATTGGCAAGCCTTGGTGACGTGGATTGTGGGACAAGGTTGGCAGGTTGTGCTGAGTGCATCACCCGCTAAGCAAGATCTTCAACTCAGTAAAGATATTCTTTCATTACTTGATGAGGAAACCCGTAAGCATGTTGTTGATACCGCAGGCTTGCTCACTATTCCACAAGCAGGAACACTGATTCGTGGTGCGATTGCATATGTCGGGGTGGATACCTCCATTACGCACTTAGCAGCCGCATGTAATACACCCACCATTGCTTTGTTTGGTCCAACACCACCCACCAACTTTGGGCCGTGGCCTAATGGTTTCATTGGTGAACAACCCTATCAACTCAGAGCCCGCTCACAGACGGTTGGTAATGTCACGATTTTGCAAGGGCCGGGTGAATGCGTCCCCTGCCGCAAAGCGGGTTGCGAAGACCGCGCAAGCAGCAATAGCGAATGCTTGGATCACTTAGAGCCAAATCAAGTAATTGCAGCGCTTCAAGCCGCCACAAATAAATAAAGCACTCTGGGTAGTTTTTTGCCGCTGATTTAGTGGTACTGAACCTGAACGGTATTAGACTGTTTAGCTGCTAATATTTGATTCAAGCTATGCAAGCAGGCATCATCTGGATAAATGCGCAGCTCTTCTGGGAACTGCATCAAGCACGCTCCGCCACTAGTAGTAACTGCAGCGGTAAGCATTAAACCTTTCAAACCTTCGCTAGCACTTGGCATAGAGGCTGCGGCAGGACCCAACTTGGGATCTCGCACCCGGTTACTCATCAGGTAAGGCCCAATTTGACTTCGGAGGGATTTGAGATCAATCGCTGAATCGATCGACAGATGGATATTACGTGCAAAACGCATCCGCGCACCAGTGATATCCATCACCGCTTCAGATACGATCCGCACTCCACCAGAAAACTTATCAGGCGTAACGTTCACTTTCGCCACCAGTAACTCATCTTCTTTGAGCCAAGAGCGATTCGGCTCATAGACCTCACTATAGAGCGTCACCTCAATAGCAGCAGTTCCATCATCAATCGTCGCTATCATCATGCGACCACGCTGACCAGTTAACATGCGGGCAGAAGTAATAATCCCAGCAATCAACTGATCCTTGCCTTCTGTCACTTTAGCCAATGGTTGACGAATGAAATGCGCCGTCTCATCGCGGTAGGCATCGAACATATGGCCAGTAAGACAAAGGCCTAACGCACTTTTTTCATCTTGCAGGCGCTTCTTCTCGGACCAAACTGGTTCGCGCACCAGTTCAGGCAAGTGACGATCCTCCTCCCCTGCGACCTCAAACAAGCTTACTTGATTAACGGAGGCTTCCGCTTGTTCAGCAGCCTCAATCGCACGAGCAAGTGATGCCAATAAAGTGGAGCGAATATCGTAAGGATTACCGCCAGCTGGAATGGAGTCCTTGTACAAGCTATCAAAGGCACCAGCGCGCATCAATGCTTCAATCGCTCGACGGTTCACCTGCCGACGATCAACGCGTGCGCAGAAATCAAATAAATCCTTAAATGGGCCACCCGCCTCACGGGCTTTCACAATCACTTCAATAGCTGCTTCACCCGTACCCCTTACTGCACCCAATCCATAACGAATATGGCTAATTGGGGAATCGGGAGCAGCATCTGGAGCACGCAATGGTGTGAATACATAAACGCCAGTATTAATGTCTGGTGAGAACACGCGAATGTTATTGGCTAAACAATCGTCGTACAGAATCTTCACCTTATCGGTGTCATCCATTGCGAGCGATAAGTTGGCTGCCATAAATTCGGCTGGGTAATAAGCTTTTAGCCAAGCAGTTTGATAGGCCAAGAGCGCATAGGCAGCAGCATGGGATTTATTAAATCCATAGCCCGCAAAACGCTCCATCAAGTCATAAATCTCGTTGGCTTTGCCTTCGGTAATACCACCAGCTTTTGCACCATCACTAAAGATCTTGCGATGTTGCGCCATCTCTTCAGGCTTCTTCTTACCCATCGCACGACGCAACATGTCGGCACCACCAAGTGAGTAGCCGCCAATCATCTGCGCCATCTGCATCACCTGCTCTTGGTAAACCATGATGCCGTAGGTTTCTTGCAGAACGGGCTCAATACGGGGATCTGGATACTCTACTTTTTGACGCCCATGCTTACGTTCAATAAAGTCCGGAATCAAATCCATTGGGCCTGGGCGATAGAGTGCAACTAGCGCAATAATATCTTCGAAGCGGTCGGGCTTAGCTTCACGCAGCATGCCTTGCATGCCACGACTTTCTAGCTGGAAGACGGCAACTGTATTGGCGTTCTTTAAGACTTCAAAAGCTTTTTCATCATCTAGTGAAATCTCACCGATATTCCAATCTTTACGATCCGCATGCAGCGTCTTAATCCACTTCTCAGCAGCCGCCAAGATAGTAAGCGTCGTCAAACCCAAGAAGTCGAACTTCACTAGGCCGATCGCCTCCACGTCATCTTTATCAAACTGACTAATGACGGAGCCACTCTCTTGATCTTTAGAATCTTTAGCCTCTTGTGTATAGAGCGGACAAAAATCCGTCAATCGGCCAGGGGCAATCAACACACCACCCGCATGCATACCCACGTTTCGGGTCATGCCTTCTAACTGCTGCGCGAGAGATAAGAGTTGGCGCACTTCATCTTCATTCTTTTCACGCTCGCCTAATTGCTTCTCTTCCTTCTTGGCCATTTCGATGGTCATATACTGACCAGGCTTATTCGGGATTAACTTGGCAATGCCATCGACGAAGTTATAACCTTGTTCAAGCACACGACCTACGTCGCGAATCGCTGCTCTAGCAGCCATGGTTCCAAAGGTGGCAATTTGACTGACTGCATCTTTGCCGTATTTATCTTTTACGTACTGAATAACGCGGTCGCGCCCATGCTGACAGAAGTCAATATCGAAGTCGGGCATCGATACCCGCTCAGGATTTAAAAAGCGCTCAAAAAGTAAGTTGTAGCGCAGCGGGTCAAGATCGGTAATACCGAGCGAGTAAGCAACCAAGGAGCCAGCACCCGATCCACGACCTGGACCTACTGGTACGCCATTATTTTTTGCCCAGTTAATAAAGTCCGCAACAATCAGGAAGTAGCCCGGGAAACCCATTTGAGCAATGGTCTTCACCTCAAAGACAAGGCGCTCGTGATAACGAGCCTCTTCCTTGGCACGCTCTTCTGGATCAGGGAAATTCCGCGCCATATGGCGCTTCAAACCTATCTCCGATTGCTGCAACAAATAATCGTCGAGCGTAATACCGGGAGGCGTTGGGAAGTCCGGCAAGCGGGGCTGGCCCAGTGTTAAAGAGAGATTGCAACGCTTGGCAATCTCCACTGAGTTTGCAAGAGCAACCGGCAAATCCGCAAAGCGTTTTTCCATCTCTTCTTGAGATAAGAAATATTGTTCTTCATTAAATCTCTTAGTGCGACGAGGATTGCCTAAGAGCTCACCCTCTGCGATACAGACCCGTGCTTCATGTGCCGTGAAATCACTGCGCTGCATAAACTGCACTGGATGCGTAGCAACAATCGGTAGATCCAATTCACTGGCAAGGTGACAGGCAAGCTGAAGTTGCTTTTCATCTTGGGGGTGGCCACCACGTTGCACTTCAATGTAAAACGCGTTGGGAAATAATTTTGCCCAATGCTTGGCAGCGTCTTTAGCTTGATCTTCTTGGCCAGCCAAGAGTGCGGCACCAACATCACCCCAGCGTCCGCCAGACAGGGCAATTAATCCATAAGCCAGCGTTCTTTTTGCCGCTTTATCTTCCGCCTTAGAGGCGGGCTCACTGAACCATTTGAGATCCACCTCGGCTCGACCGCGCGATTGATTCTCTAGGGAGGCCTTGCTTAGTAACTGGCACAGATTAAGATAACCAGAGTGGTTTTGAACCAAGAGTAATAATCGATGTGGCTGATCTGGATCCTGGGGGTTGCTAACCCAAACGTCAGCTCCGGCAATTGGCTTAATTCCGCTTGAGCGTGCAGCGCTATAAAAACGGACTAGGCCAAATAAATTACTTAAATCGGTGAGAGCCAAGGCTCCCATGCCATCTTTTTCTGCTGCGGCTACCGCATCATCAATGCGAACGACACCATCCGTAATTGAAAACTCGGAATGGACGCGCAGATGAACAAAACGGGGTGAAGCCATGAGATCATTTTAGCTGTGCCGAATCTAAAAAACCCTTCATCCCCAGCCGACGGCTATCGCGGGCGATTTGCCCCCTCGCCTACCGGCCCGCTGCATGCGGGATCCTTAGTTGCCGCCCTAGGAAGCTGGTTGGATGCCCGTAAAAATCATGGGAAATGGCTACTCAGAATCGAGGATCTAGACGCCCCCCGCTGCATTCCGGGAGCTGACCAAGAAATCATGCGCCAGTTGCTTGCCTGCGGCCTTAACTGGGACGAGGAACCCACATGGCAATCCAAGCACCAAGACCGCTATAAACAGGCTCTAGAGCGCTTAAATGGGCTCCAGACCATCTATCCCTGCACTTGCTCCCGCCAAAGTATTGCAAACGTCCTAGAAGCTCGCGGCGTAGTCACCCCTCGCAATCAAGAAATGGTCTACCCAGGAAGCTGCCGCCCCCAACCAATCCCCCAATACGAGGATGGAAATCTCTTCTCTAATGAGGGAGCTTGGAGACTTGCCCTTCCATCCAAGCTCACCCTGCAATTTGAAGATCAAGTCCAAGGCAAGCAAAGTCAAAATCTCAATCAAGAAGTAGGTGATTTTGTATTGCGTCGTCGGGATGGTGTGTTCACCTATCAGCTTGCGGTAGTTGTGGATGATGCTGCACAAGAAATTACTGACATTGTCCGTGGCGCAGATTTATTGAACAACACGGCAAGACAAATACATCTGCAGAAGGTGTTGGGATATACAAGCCCAAGCTACCTGCATCTACCCCTTGTATTGGATGAACATGGCGAGAAACTCAGTAAGCAAACTTTAGCGAGCGCTATTCATACTGATACTGCACAGCAAGCTTTACAAGAATTACGTAAAGCTGCGGAGCATTTAGGACTGAGCGATCTTCCGGACGGAAAAGAGACTTCGATTGCTGAGTGGCTATTAGCAGCCACTCAGGCTTGGGGCAGGAAAATTACTTCTTCTTAAAACCGCCGAGTAAAGCGCCAACGGCTGGCCTTGAAGGCGTGATACCAACTTTTTTCTCCTCGGGATTTACAGTCTCTGAAGATGGCTTAGTTACAGCGCTAGGCTCATAAGGCTTATAGAAAAATGGGTCCGACATTTTGGCTGGCGCATCTGATCTGGAAGAACTTCTACTAGGCGCTGAGCTCGGACTGCCTTCAGGCAAGGGCTGAATGTCTAACTTCCGCTTCATCAACTTTTCAATATCGTCGAGCAAACGTTTTTCACTGGCATCAACTAATGCAATCGCATCGCCCTTACTACCTGCGCGACCCGTACGACCAATGCGGTGAATGAAGTCTTCGGCATTAAACGGCAGCTCGTGATTAATAACGCAAGGCATCGACGGAATGTCTAAACCACGTGCAGCTACGTCGGTAGCAACCAAGGCTTCAATCGCACCAGACTTAAATGCATCCAGAGTAAGAGTACGCTCACCCTGACTCTTATCGCCATGAATCGCGCCTGCTTTAATGCCATCACGCTCTAATGAACGCGCTAATCGAGCACAACCCAAACGGCTGTTGGTGAAGATGATGCACTGGCGAGACAAGCCTTGACGTGTACGCGCCTCAAGCACTTTCACAATCGCGCGCTGCTTATCAGCGCTGGACACCATATGTACCACTTGCTTCACAGTATCTGCTGCAGCATTTTGGCGCGCCACCTCAACAGTGACTGGTGCGCGTAAATAACTTTGCGCTAATTTTTTAATCTCAGGTGAGAACGTTGCTGAGAACAAGAGTGTTTGTCGCTGCGCAGGAATCAGATCAATAATGCGCTGCAAGTCAGGCAAGAAGCCCATATCGAGCATGCGATCCGCCTCATCCAACACGAGGATTTCCACTTGTGAGAGATTGGCAACCTTTGAGCCAATGTGATCGAGCAAGCGCCCTGGGGTAGCAATCAAAATCTCCACACCGCCACGCAATGTGGCAACTTGCTCTTTCATATCCACGCCACCGTAAACCACGGCAGCACGTAAATCAGTATGTTTGGAATAGCTCGCAGCATTCTCGGCAACCTGAACAGCCAACTCACGGGTTGGCGTTAGCACCAAAGCACGGATTGGATGACGAGCAGGCGAAGCACTGCTGCTCGCATGGCGCAAAATCTTTTGAATAATTGGCAGCACAAAAGCAGCCGTCTTACCGGTGCCCGTTTGGGCTGCGCCCATCAAATCGCTTCCCGCCAATACGTGCGGAATAGATTGCGCTTGAATCGGAGTTGGGGTGTTGTAGCCCTGCTCAGATACCGCTTTTTGAATCTTTGGATCTAAGCCAAAGTCAGCAAAGGTAATTGTTGCTGGGGTGGCGCTACTCTCAGTAGCGCCGGTAGGGGAATTTATTTCAGGAACAGTATTTGTCAAGGTAACTTACAGAATGGCTGCAATGCCGGCCTTCGCGGTTTCGGCATCCTCAGTCGATTTAACGCCGGAAACGCCGACTGCGCCGATGGTAAACCCATTTACCTCGATATTGACGCCACCTTCTAACATGCCTGAAATATGTGGGGCAGATAAAAAGGAAATACGTCCGTTATTAATAATCTCTTCATAGACACGGCTCTCACGTTTACCCATTGCAGCAGTACGCGCTTTTTCTTCTGCAATGTATGCAGAGACAGGCGCACAACCATCACGACGAGTTAAACCCAATAAGTGGCCGCCATCATCACAAACAGCAATCGTTACTGCCCAGTTATTTTTAGCTGCATGCTGATCAGCAGCATTCAAAATCTTTTGAACATCAGCCTGAGTTAAATACGGTTTAGTTGCCAACATGTGAAATCTTTCTGTCTCGAATATGTTTTATTTGATGAAAGTACTATCTATATAAGTACTTGAATTATAAGGGGTGCAAGCCAGTTGATCCACCGGCTGACACCCCATTTACGCCCAACTTACTGATTATTTTAGAAATTCTTGCGCAGCAACAACACCGCTTGCCTTGGGCTTGAAGCCCATAGCGCCCAAACTCATCTCTACTCCACTGAGTGCAGCCATCAAGCTGAGCTCATTGCAATCACCTAAATGACCGATGCGGAAGGCCTTACCTTTGATTTTTCCAAGGCCTGTACCGAGAGATAAATTGAACTTCTCCAAAGCATGCTTACGCAGAACATCGGCATTCATGCCTTCTGGGGTAGCAATACAAGTGAGTACTGGCGAGTAGCAATCCGTATCTTGGCACTGGATCTCCAAGCCCCACGCATTTACCGCTTCACGGCAAGCTGCTGCTAAACGTTGGTGACGAGCAAAGATGGTGTCCAAACCTTCAGCCATCATCATGTCGATTGCTTCATGCAAGCCGTACATTAAATTCGTGCTCGGAGTCGTTGGCCAGTAACCTGTTTTATTAGACTCTAGGATTTCATCCCAGGCCCAATAAGACTTTGGCATTTTGTTGGTTTTACTTACCTCAATTGCTCTAGCTGACAAAGCATTAAAGCCAATACCTGGAGGCAGCATCAAGCCCTTTTGTGAACCAGACACAGTCACGTCAGCACCCCATTTGTCATGCTCATATTCCGCAGAACCCAAGCCAGAAACGGTGTCCACCAGCAGCAGTGCTGGATGCTTGAGAGAATCGATCGCCTTGCGAACTGCTGCAATGTTTGAAGTAACGCCGGTAGAAGTTTCGTTATGAACTACACACACTGCTTTGATTTCATGTCCAGTGTCTTTGCGCAAACGCTCTTCAATAACGGATGCGTCAACTCCCCAGCGCCAGGTATCTTGACCAGGCTTTGTGACGACTTCAACATCTAAACCCAAGCGCTGACCTAAGGCACGCCACAAGTTAGCAAACTGACCGGTTTCATAAAAGAGCACCTTGTCGCCAGGATTGAGGACGTTTACCAATGCGCCTTCCCAGGAACCTGTTCCAGAGGCGGAGTAAATAATGACTGGTTGCTCGGTCTTAAAAATCTTTTTGATACCTTCCAAAACCTTGAGGCCAAATTCTCCGAATTCAGGGCCGCGGTGATCAATGGTTTGGTAGCTGATAGCCCGCAAAATGCGTGATGGCACCGGGCTTGGGCCAGGAATATGTAAGAAATGACGTCCTGAAAGGTGGTTATCTAGTTTTAGCATGCTGAGTCTCGCTTGGTTTTTGTAGTTAATCTTGCAGGCCAGTGTAAGGCACTTTTTACCAATTTACAATTTTGTATGCAAAATATTTATCAAATAAGTAAAAAATAAGCCATTTATAGCGTTATTTATAGCTATTGATAGGTTATAGTAAATATGTATACAAAATTAAGGCATTTCAAATGATGCTCACTACCCCAGCAAATACGCAAAACTTGCATGAAGCTACCTTCTTAAAGCTCAGGGCTTTATTGGTAGAGGGCGCCATTACTCCGGGAAGCAAGCTCAATGAACGGGAGCTGGCGGAACAGCTCAATGTGTCACGCACCCCTATCCGTGAGGCGATTCGACGCTTAGCAGCTGATGGCTTAGTCGAGCTCATTGCCAACCGCGGAGCAATTGCAGTGCAACTCACTCGGGATGACATCTTGCACACCTTTGATGTGATTGCAAACTTAGAGGGTTACTCTGGGGAATTAGCAGCACAGAACATTAGCGATCAAACACTCGTTGAGCTTGAAGCCCTTCAATATGAAATGCTGGCCTCGTATGCTCGCAGAGATCTCTCGAGTTACTACCGACTCAATCTCAAGATTCACCAAGCCATTAATCAAGCGGCAAATAATCCCGTCTTAAGTCAGTTGTTTACCCAGGTCAATGCTCGGATTGAGGCACTGCGCTTTCGCTCGAACCAGGATGGTGTGAAATGGGAAAAAGCGGTTGGTGAACATCAAGAAATGCTAGATGCATTAAAGGCACGTGACAGCGTGCGCATGCGCAAAGTCATGATGCAGCACGTCATGAATAAGCGTGATGTTGTTATTCAATTAGTTGACTCAGAATCTAAACAGAAAGTTGCAGCATGAACAAGCCACTCGATTTACCACTTCCAGAATTCGTTGCCAATAAGGCAGAGTTAGCCAAGCGCCTCAGACAAGAAACCTCTGGCGAGGTTATGACCGACATGGCTAGTCGTGGGCGCTATGCAACAGATGCCTCAATTTATCAAGCAATGCCAGTTGCTGTCTTAGTTCCTAAAACAGCTGAGGACATTGCAACGGCTATTCAGATTGCAGCTGATCTTGGGGTTCCAGTACTGCCACGTGGAGGCGGTACCAGTCAGTGCGGGCAGACCACTGGCACAGCGCTCGTAATCGACAATACAAAATACTTTCGCAAGCTCTTGCATGCTGACCCAGAAAATGCAACGGCAGTGGTTGAACCTGGCATCGTTTTAGATCACCTCAATGCCGCACTTAAACCCCATGGCCTTTGGTACCCGGTAGACGTTTCGACCGGCGGTCAAGCCACGATTGGTGGCATGGCTGGCAATAACTCTTGTGGCAGCCGCTCCATTGCCTACGGCAATATGGTGCATAACGTTTTGGGTATTGATGCTTGGCTGGCCAATGGACAAGTAGCGAGCTTTGGAAATTACGCCAATAGCTCTGGCGCCGCAAAGCAACTTGGTGATTTTGTAAAAGGTCTCGCCAATACACTCCAACCAGAAATTGAAGCGCATTTCCCTAAAGTATTAAGACGTGTAGCGGGATACAACTTGGATGTCTTTCATCCACAAAGCGAGCGCCCATACACCCAAGACGGTAGCGTCAACTTAGCGCACCTACTAGTTGGTAGCGAAGGTACCTTGGCTTATTTCAAATCACTTGAACTGAAGTTAGCTCCCTTGCCACAACACAAAGTGCTTGGGGTGGTGAACTTTGCAAGCTTCTTCAAGGCAATGGATAGCGCGCAACATATTGTCAAGCTTGGGCCGACTGCCGTTGAGTTGGTTGATCGCACAATGATTGACTTAGCGCGCCACAATCCGAGCTTTAAGAAAACCATTGAGACCGCCCTCATTGATGCTAGCGGCCCCACACCTGAAGCAATCCTATTGGTGGAGTTCTCCGGCGAAGCGCACGCGCCCTTGCTAGAGAAATTAAAGTCCTTACAGGATCTGATGGGTGACCTAGGTCTGCCAGGCTCGGTAGTAGCTATGCCTGATGCTGGTTTACAAAAGAATCTATGGGAAGTACGTAAGGCCGGCCTCAACATCATGATGAGTTTGAAGGGCGATGGCAAGCCAGTGAGCTTTATCGAAGACTGTGCAGTCCCGCTAGAAAGTCTTGCTGAATACACCCAAGCACTTACTGATGTATTTTCTAAATACGGTTCTCGTGGTACTTGGTATGCGCATGCTTCAGTAGGCACACTGCATGTACGCCCTATCCTGGACATGCGCCGTGATGGGGCACAGAAAATGCGTGCGGTTGCTGAAGAGGCATCTGCATTAGTGCGCAAGTACAAAGGTGCCTATAGCGGCGAACATGGTGATGGTATCTGTCGCGGGGAATGGATCTCCTGGCAATTTGGACCCAAGATTACTGAAGCCCTTGCAGAGATTAAACATGAATTTGATCCCAATGGATTATTTAATCCCGGCAAGATTGTTAATCCACCCAAGATGGATGATGCAAGCAACTTCCGCTTCCCACCAAGCTATAAAGTCATTCCGCTGCAACCTGCTTTAGATTGGTCTGCTTGGAACGTACAAAATAATCCCGTCACTGAAGAGACCAGTGCTCCCGGCACTGGCGGTGACCCTGCAATGGGATTAGCTAAAGCAGTCGAGATGTGTAACAACAACGGCCATTGTCGTAAGTTTGATGCGGAAGTAATGTGTCCAAGTTATCGCGTGACGCGTGATGAAAAGCACCTCACCCGCGGTCGCGCCAACACCTTACGTCTTGCACTGTCCAATCAACTGGATATCAAAGATGAAAGTTCACCTCTTGGTAGCGACGCTATTAAAGAAGTGATGGAGCTCTGTGTCAGCTGCAAGGCCTGCCGCCGTGAATGCCCTACTGGCGTTGATATGGCAAAGATGAAGATTGAGTTTTTGTCAGCTTATAAAAAGCGTGTTGGACATACGATGCGCGATCTGGCTGTCGCCTATCTACCCAAATATGCACCCATCATTAGCAGCATTCCTGGTTTGCCTACGCTACTCAATCTACGAAATCACATTACCCCGATTGCTAAATTGCAAGAATGGGTGATGGGTATTTCTGCACAAAGAAGCTTACCAATCTGGAAAGCAAAAACTTTTTGGAGTGAAAAGAGCAAACTCGTGCCATACCAATTTACGCCAGCAGAACTCAGTTCAGCAGGTGCAAATGGTAATAAGGGTGTAGTGCTCTTGGCTGATACCTTCAATGCCTACTTTGAAGATGAAAACTTGCAGGCGGCACTAGCTGTTCTGAAAGCCGCTGGCTATCGCGTGCACATTCCACAAAAGAACTTAGAGAAACAACAATCGCCAGCAGACTCCAGCAACACCTGCTCGAAAGAATTTTGTTGTGGTCGCACCTACTTAGCTGCTGGCATGGTGGATAAAGCCAAAGCCAGCTTGGATGAATTGGTAAATCACTTAGCTCCGTTTGCAGAAAAAGGAGTTCCGATTATTGGTCTCGAGCCATCCTGCCTTTTCACATTAAAGGATGAGGCTTTAGTCATGGGCTTTGGTGAGCGCGCTGTGACTGTAAGCAAGCATGTGCAACTCTTAGAGGAGTTCCTGGCTAGCGAAGCAAGGGATGGGAAGCTCCAGCTTCAACTCAAACCAGCCTCACGCCCAGTGCTATTCCATGGACATTGCCATCAAAAAGCATTTGCGGCTGTGACGCCAGCCATGGAACTGCTGAAGCTGATTCCCAACGCAGAGCCCAAGCTGATTGAATCCTCCTGTTGCGGCATGGCAGGTAGCTTTGGTTATGAAGCCGAGCACATTGAAGTATCAAAGCAAATGGCTGAAGCAAGCCTCTTGCCAGCAATTCGTAAGTCGCCAGATAGTTGGGTCGTTGCAGATGGGACAAGCTGTCGTCATCAGATTACTGATGGCACACAAAGAGACGCTGTACATATTGCCAAAATTTTGGCAGCTCATCTCTAAGCTATTGAATTATTTGTTTAGCGCATCACGCCGTATGCGAGCATCAACAGTGTTCCAGTCAATAAGGCTGGAACAAGGCGGCGTGTTGGCTTAGAAACCATCACGCCAATACTGAGAACGCAAATCAGAATCCGAATCCAGACGGGTACAGTTGCCAGGAGACCAATGGGCATCAAAACCATTCTGACAACCAAAGCTGCAACCATTGCATAAGTCACCGCTGCAAGCCAACGAAATATTTCGCTCTCTTGGTTGATTTTTTTAGCGAGCAGAACACCAATTGCGCGGCAAAAGTAGGTCCCGAATGTGGCGCCAGCTAAAGCAATCCATAAACCCCATCCTTGAAGAGCAGTATTCATTAGCCGATTACCCCCGCCTTCTTACGCAATACTTTTCGATCAAATAAGTAAGCAGCAGTGCCTGCTACTAAACCCGTAGTCAGCAAGCTTGTATCGCGATCCCAGATAAAGAAAAATGGGCCAAGAATAAATCCTAGGCCAATAGCAATACGATTAACCCAAGGCTCTACCTCAGTAAACGTGAGCAAAAAGAATAGAGGGTTGATAAATACCAAACCCAAAGTGATCGCTGGCGGCACCATGCCCGCTAAAAAGTAACCCAAAATAGTGCCCGGCACAGAGATCAACCAACATAGCAAGCCAAGACCCATGAAATAACTCGATCGATGCTTGGCCTCAATTGTCTGAAACTCGCGCATCGAGATTGCCCATGCAGTCATTGCCAAGAGATGAACCGAGGCATAAAGACTGCGATTGCGATCTTTTTCATGAAGCTGAGGAAAGAGTGTCACCGTCATAGTGATGAAGCGCGTGGACGTTAAGGTCACCGCCAAAGCAATCGCAATCACTGATGATCCAGTAATTGCCATCTCCAGCAAAACTACCTGACCAGGTAACGCAAACATGAAGAAACTAGTGGCTCCAGTAAACCAAGCATCCATGCCGTTGGTCTTACCCATCGCCCCGAATCCAACCATGCCGGCAAATAAGACCATCGCTGGCGCCCCTGCGGCATCCCGAATACCAGCCCAAAAAGCATCACGACGGTTTTTAAAGCGCTCCACTACCGAGCCCTTTAGAGCAATCTCACTAGGGTCTATATACGGTTGGTTGGCGGATGACATAGGATTATTGTAAGTGAGATGAAATCACGATTTGCCGAGTAGACTCACAAGTCAAGCGCCCACTCAATATGCTCAGCTACTAGGACATCAGCCTTAGGCAAGGCGCTGAACAAGCTCTCACGGATCGCGTCTTTATCTATCTCAGCCACACTACTATCAGCCAGAGCATTCCCCATTGCTACAGCCAAGTTTCTGCGCCAGCGGGAGTAGCCAATTCGGCGAATAGCACTACCCTCATGACGCTTCTCAAATTCATCCTCGGTCCAAGACCAAAGTTGCATGAGGCTTGCCCTACCAAGACCATGTCGCTCAGCAAAATCCGGTAAGGCCGTACGTTTCGCAAATTTATTCCAGGGGCATATCAATTGGCAATCATCGCATCCATAAACGCGATTACCCATCGCCCTCCGAAACTCCACCGGAATGGCATCTGGGTTTTCAATCGTCAAATAAGAAATACAACGTCTCGCATCTAATTGATATGGCGCTGTAATGGCTTGGGTAGGACATATCTCTATACAAGCTTGGCAAGTACCGCAATGCGATTCTTCCTCTTGATCAATCGGCAGTGGTACATCGACCAAAATTTCACCCAAGAAGAATGTCGACCCAGATTCACGATTCAATAACAGCGTGTGCTTACCTCGCCAACCTAAACCCGCCTTACGGGCCAGTTCCACTTCCATCAGTGGCGCTGAGTCGGTAAATACACGATAGCCAAATGATCCAATCTGTTTTTCAATCCTCTGCGCAAACTCTTGCAAACGATTGCGCATTACCTTGTGATAATCGCGCCCTCGCGCATACACGGAGACTGTTGCTTGAGTTGGCTCAGCCAAGCGCTGCCACTCATGGTCAAAATCAATCGCGGGCGATAGGTAGTTCATGGTGACGCAAATGACTCTGACAGTACCTGGAACAAGCATGCCGGGATCAGAGCGTAAATCGGCATGTCTAGCCATGTATTCCATCTGACCATGACGACCCTGCTCTAACCACTCATATAGCCTTTCTGTGGCTGATCCAAGATGGGTATCGGTAATACGCAAGCCATCAAAACCCAATTGGCGAGACTGCTCATCAAGCCATTCACGAAGATTGGGCTGGTCAACAGAGTTCGGCGTTTGGGAAGAAGTCATGAGTAATACAGAATGTAGCTGAATAATTGAATAAACTAGGCAAATGGCTCAGAATTCATTTACTCAACATTGTAGGCAAGAAGCAGATACGACCGCTTTGGCTCAAAAACTTGCCTCCAGTCTGAGCGGGCTATTTCAAGTCGATCCTTGCGCTCACCTCAACATTTCCCTGGAGGGTGATCTTGGGGCCGGTAAAACCACTTTTGCCCGCCATCTAATACAAGCCCTTGGATATGAAGGTCGAGTGAAGAGTCCAACCTACACCTTGTGTGAGCCCTATCCTATTCAAATAGAGACTAGCAAGCCAGGTACTACAGCAGGCATCACCGCTCATCACTTTGACCTCTACCGCATGAGAGATCCATTAGAGTGGCAAGAAGCTGGCTTTGCAGAGCATTTTGATGAGCCTGGATTCTGTTTAGTGGAATGGCCAGAGAAGGCGGAGGGCTCCCTTCCTGCTTTTGATATTGAAATTCACTTAGCAGCAGGCGAACAAGAGTCTGAAAGACAAATAGAACTCAAAGCAAACTCCGAAGGTGGGATTGCTGTCATAGAGAAACTACACCTCCAATAGAGATGAGTAAGCCTCCAATTAATTCGTCCAGAAGAAAACATCTCAAAACTTCAGCAAAGATGTTGGGCTTTATCCTCTTCTTTGGCGAGGCGGAGATTGCGTGGGGTGCCAAAATTTTGGGTGTGCGTATTTGGCCTGCGGAGGACTACACGCGTATCACGCTCGAATCCGATAAAGCATTACCCATTTCACAACAGCTACTGACCAACCCCGACCGCTTAGTAGTCGATGTTCAAGGTATGGAATTGAATTCCACCTTGAAAGACTTGGTGGCCAAGGTCAAGCCTAACGATCCTTACGTTTCACAAATTCGTGTTGGGCAATTTCAACCTGGCATGGTGCGCTTGGTATTTGATCTGAAAGAGCCGGTCAAGCCTCAACTATTCACCCTAGACCCCATTGCAGAATACCAATATCGCATGGTGCTCGACCTCTATCCAGCGACTCCGCCAGACCCACTAATGGAATTAGTGAAGAGTAGCGCTCGTAAAGAAAGCGCTCTAGAAAAAGCCAATGAAGAAATTGACTTGATTGCGCAGTTTGCAACCAAGAAAGAAAAAGAGGCTCCGAGGGCGCCAGTAGCTCAAGCGATTCCAGATGTTAAGCAGCCCGCTGCCCCAGCAAAACATAAGCGTCTCATTACCATTGCAATCGATGCAGGTCATGGCGGAGAAGATCCGGGTGCGATCGGCGCCATGGGTTCTAAAGAAAAGCATGTTGTTCTCTCGATTGCTAAACGCTTACGCGACAAGATTGAGAATGACCCCTATATGCGTCCGTTTCTGACGAGAGATGGTGACTACTTTGTACCACTTCATACTAGAGTACAAAAAGCGCGGCGCGTGGAAGCTGATTTATTTATCTCGATTCATGCAGATGCTTTTATCGAACCTAGAGCAAAAGGTGCTTCAGTCTTTGCCTTATCTCAAATGGGCGCCAGTAGTACAACAGCACGCTGGATGGCCAATAAAGAAAATGCTTCTGACCTGATTGGTGGTATCAATATCAAAACACAAGATAAGCAGCTTGCTAATTTATTGTTAGACATGTCGACCACCGCCCAGATTAAAGACTCACTTCAAGTGGGTACATCGATCCTGAAACAAATTAGTGGATTTGCACCCCTTCATAAACCCAAAGTTGAGCAAGCTAGCTTTGCCGTTCTCAAGGCTCCTGATATCCCATCCATCCTGGTAGAGACCGCCTTTATCAGCAATCCTCAGGAGGAAGCCCGCCTCAATGACGATGCCTACCAAGACCGGATTGCCGAAGCAATTTTGAGAGGAATTAAGGACTATTTCTCGAAAAATCCACCGGTTGCCAGACGGGCAAGCGCTTAGCACTCTTGTAACTACAGGGCGTAGAGGCAAAAGTCGGCAAAGCCAGGGAAGCCAAACCAAGTTCTTGCTATAATTTCTGTCTTACTGGGTCGGTAGCTCAGTCGGTAGAGCAGCGGACTTTTAATCCGTTGGTCGCGAGTTCGAATCTCGCCCGACCCACCAGTAATACCAAAAGCCACCTTCGGGTGGCTTTTTCTTTGTAATCCAGGTGCTTGGTTTACAAAAGCGAATTTGGAGTAATGTATGCCTAATGTGGCCTACTTTGGAGATGCAACAGTGCCGTTCAAAAAATTACTGAGCATTGCTTTTCTCACCCTCTTGGTGGGCTGTCAGAGCATGATGCCGCAAGAAGGCGCAGCCCCCGTTAATCCCGGTGGCGATGTCACTCTGATCTTTAATCGCACAAGCACAGTTTGGTTTGCAATTGTGAGAAGCGCTCAAGTTTATGTGGATGACCTTAAAGTCTGCGTTATCCCTAATGGGGGAAATTGCGTAGTCAATATTTCCTCTGGGAAGCATGTTCTTAAAATAGATAGCACCTTCTCCGGCTCTTTCGGCGTATTTTCTCAAACCTATCAATTTGACAGCGGCAAGACCTATCGATTTGTGATTGCGCCGAATAAGACTGAAATGGTTGCAAATACCATGCCCTTTGGTGTGGCGGAAGCTACATACTATGAGGCCAATAAAGGGAGCACCAACAGCAATAATGGTGACTTCACGATGAAACCAGCTGAGTAGCGAGTTCAGGTCTCGCGCGGCGCGCCAGCAATACAAAAGCCATCTTCGGGTGGCTTTTTCTCTTTAATGATTTTGGTACTTTAATTATTTGGTCCGATTTGGATTGAATCCCGCTCCTTCCACATGCGCCCAACATTTTCAAGGTCATCAATAGACAATACATTTGACGGCATATCAGGATTGTCATTATCTGAGTGGTGTGATCCTCCCAAATGATTCTCCATCATAAATTCCCGTCTTCTCGCCATGACTGCCTCTGGTGTATTTGCAGCATCCAGATCTTTTTTTAGATCTGGAGCATTAGCCGGTCTTCTGATGAAAATTTTGTAATTGCCATCACGCCCTCGACATAAGAGTGAGGCAGCTGATGAGGCCACGGCTCCGCTTGCCCAATGTGCCGTGAATGAAGGAGCCTCGTAACAGCCATCACCAGACTTTTGAAATGATTGGCCGATCTCCGAATCTAAGCTAATACGTACTGGCGAAATACCCAAATTCTGGTTTTTGCTGCTAATTAAAGCCCCTGCAGGTCTTGAGTGAACCGAAACTGCCGTCGCACATGCACTCAATATCGATACAACAAAAACCATAAGGGAGAAAATTTTTATCATTATTTTCTAAGCTGATTGAGGAATGTAAATACTACACCTCCACTCATATTGTCAGTGCATAAGTCCAATTGAAATTGGTTCATGGATCCTCTGCCATCTAGAGCTGGACTGATTCAGCTGAGGCGATTCCATTTAGATATTCATTTATTAGATCAACAAAATCGTATTAATTCATTAGACAGATCAATTACTAAGGAACAAGATAAGCCCATCGCAACAGACAACACGAAGGGAGTTAAAAATGAAAATCCAAAATCGCTTAGCTGGAATTGCAGAAGGCTTGTACTTCCTTAACCATCATTATGAAAGGGATTTGGCAGCCATTTTGAAGCCAGAACCTATCAAGACTGGCAAATCATGAGCATTCTCATCCTATTTATGGCGGGTGAATAGAAAACGTGCCCTACACACTGACCAAAGTTGTTTTTTCAGTTAACCTGTTTTGGTCAGGTTACTAAACCAAAAATGATTTACCTACAAGGAGATCTAAATGACATCACAAGGAATGTGCCCAGTTGCTCACGGCGCCAATACCGAATCTAGTAACACCCCTATGGCATGGTGGCCAAAATCACTCAATCTCGACATCCTTCATCAGCAAGATGCCAAGACAAACCCAATGGGTCCATCTTTTAACTACCGAGATGAATTGAAAAAACTCGATGTGGGCACTCTCAAGCAGGATATGAAAGACCTACTACTCAACAGTCAAGATTGGTGGCCAGCAGACTGGGGTCACTACGGCGGATTGATGATTCGTATGGCCTGGCATTCTGCTGGCAGCTATCGCATTGCCGATGGTCGCGGTGGAGCCGGTACGGGTAATCAGCGCTTTGCTCCATTAAATTCTTGGCCAGATAACACAAACCTAGATAAAGCCCGTCGCCTCTTGTGGCCTATCAAAAAGAAATATGGCAATAAAGTGAGTTGGGCGGATCTCATGATCTTGGCTGGCACGATTGCTTATGAATCCATGGGACTCAAAACATTTGGTTTCTCATTTGGCCGTGAAGATATTTGGCATCCAGAAAAAGATATCTATTGGGGCTCTGAAAAAGAATGGCTCCAAAAAAGTGGTGGCGAAGGAAGCCGCTACTCAGGTGAGCGAGATTTAGCCAACCCACTTGCTGCCGTCATGATGGGTTTAATTTATGTCAACCCAGAAGGCGTAGACGGCAATCCAGACCCCTTGAAAACCGCTCAAGACATTCGGGTGACTTTTGCCCGCATGGCTATGAATGATGAAGAGACTGTTGCGCTCACCGCGGGTGGACATACTGTTGGTAAAGCACATGGTAATGGCAATGCATCCAATCTTGGACCAGCGCCAGAGGGCGCCCCGATTGATGAGCAAGGACTGGGGTGGATGAACCACAAGACTCGTGGGATTGGCAGAGATACCGTCACCAGCGGAATTGAAGGCGCCTGGACCACAAATCCAACCCAGTGGGATAACGGCTATTTCCACTTACTGCTTAACTACGAATGGAAGCTCACTAAGAGCCCAGCAGGTGCTTGGCAGTATGAACCCATCAATATCCAAGAAGAAGATAAGCCAGTCGATGTTGAGGATGCCTCGATTCGTTGCATGCCGATGATGACGGATGCAGATATGGCAATGAAGATGGATCCAGAATATCGCAAGATTTCAGAGAAGTTCCACAAAGATCAGGCCTATTTCTCTGAAACGTTTGCTAGAGCTTGGTTTAAGTTAACCCACCGTGACATGGGACCTAAAGCAAGATACTTCGGTCCCGATGTTCCCAAGGAAGATTTAATCTGGCAAGACCCCGTCCCAGCAGGCTCAAAAGACTATGGCATTGAGGCTGTCAAAACCAAGATCAAAGCTAGTGGACTATCTATTAGTGACCTAGTGACCACCGCCTGGGATAGCGCCCGTACTTATCGCGGCTCGGATAAACGCGGTGGCGCCAATGGTGCACGCATTCGTTTAGCACCTCAAAAGGACTGGGCCGGAAATGAGCCTGAGCGTTTAGCAAGAGTGCTGTCGGTTTACGAAAAAATTGCCAAAGAATCCGGCGTCAGCATTGCTGACACCATCGTACTGGGCGGCAATATCGGTATTGAGCAGGCTGCCAAGGCTGGAGGGTTTGACATCAAAGTGCCATTTACTCCTGGCCGCGGAGATGCCACTCAAGAGATGACTGACATCGAATCATTTGAGGTGCTTGAGCCGCTTGCAGACGGCTATCGCAATTGGTTAAAAGAAAACTATGTTGTGATGCCAGAAGAAATGTTGCTAGATCGAACACAGTTGATGGGGCTCACGGCTCAAGAGATGACTGTACTGGTTGGCGGTATGCGTGTTCTTGGAACCAACTATGGTGGAACTAAGCATGGCGTTCTGACAGAAAGAGAGGGCATATTAAGCAACGACTTCTTCGTCAATCTTACTGACATGAACTACCAGTGGAAACCTACCGGTCGAAATAGCTACGACATTGTTGAGCGCAATACAGGCGATACCAAATGGACTGCTACTCGAGTTGACTTGGTGTTTGGCTCTAACTCTATCCTACGTGCCTACGCTGAAGTGTACGCACAGGATGACAACAAAGGAAAGTTTGTGAATGACTTTGTCGCCGCTTGGACTAAGGTCATGAATGCAGATTTATTTTAATAACAATGGGGTTTCGACGAAGTCAATATCGCCCTAAGCTCCAGCAATACCAAAGCCACCTTCGGGTGGCTTTTTCATTTCCTAGATTAACTTTGTAAGAAGTCATTCAGCCCAAGTGGGATGCTTATTCATGACTGAATGAAACAACTCCGACTCAAGATGGAGCTTGAGCCATTTCTTGAGCGCAGGAAATGGCAACGCTTCAAATTGCTGAGGATTCACCGCAGCAAACTGTCTAATAAACGGAAAGATAGCGACATCTACCCAGGACAGTCTATTACCCAGTAAATACGGAGAAGATTGGAGCGCATTTTCCATGGGATCAAACATCAGATCGATCGCACTATTCAGCACATCCTCAGGATTAAGATCAGGGAATCGATTTGGGTACTTATATTGATCTAACAACATTTTAAATGGACCGTCATTTTTCTCAATCCACCTCTGAGCATCTTGTTCATCAACTCCGCTCCAACTACTGGGGTCAGATTTACCTAAGGCCCAATGCATGATGTCGAGACTTTGATCCAAAACGAGTTCATCAACACATAAGACTGGAACCGTCCCCTTGGGCGATACTAGCAACATGGATTGCGGCTTATTTCTAAAGTCAATTTCCCTTTGCTCAACATCAATCCCAGCGTACTTTAATGCCATGCGAGCCCGCATTGCATAGGGGCATCTCCGATAAGAGTACAAAATTGGCTTCATATAACCAGTTTATAACGGGCGCTTTTAATTTCCATCAAGAAGGGCTTCAAGCGAATTGCAGCATTGGAAGCCTGCGTTTGTGGCTTTGATCGGGCAGATATCTATTATCTAATAAATAGATCATTAATATCTAAATTATTCATTATGCAAATAAATAATTAGTCTCTAGAATGGCTTCTGTTGTGAATCAACTATTTCATTTTTTACAGGAGAACCCTATGTCTTTAATCAACACGCCAGTAATCCCATTCAAAACCCAAGCTTTCCACAATGGCAAGTTTGTGACTGTTTCCGATGAGTCCCTCAAAGGCAAATGGTCTGTATTGATTTTCATGCCAGCAGCTTTCACATTCAACTGCCCAACAGAAATTGAAGATGCAGCTGATAACTATGCTGAGTTCCAAAAGATGGGTGCAGAGGTATACATCATTACTACCGATACACATTTCTCACACAAAGTATGGCACGAGACTTCACCTGCAGTAGGTAAAGCAAAGTTCCCATTGGTTGGCGATCCAACACACACATTGACACGTGGTTTTGATGTGCATATTGATGAAGAAGGTCTTGCATTGCGCGGTACATTCATCATCAATCCAGAAGGCGTGATCAAAACAGCTGAAATCCACTCAAACGAAATCGCTCGCGATATCTCTGAGACATTGCGTAAGCTCAAGGCTGCTCAATACACAGCTGCTCACCCAGGTGAAGTTTGCCCAGCTAAGTGGAAAGAAGGCGCAGCAACATTGACTCCATCTTTAGACCTCGTAGGCAAGATCTAATAGTTCAAGTCAGCATTTAGTAGTAATCAATAGACTCTCTTCGGAGAGTCTATTGGGCAGGATGATTAATAGCAGCCCTGCCCAATAGACTCATCAAGATTTAATACCAAGGAACACACCATGTTAGATAGCAATATCAAGGCTCAACTTAAGACCTATTTCGAAAAAATTGAGAGCCCGATTGTTTTAGAGGCTACTTTGGACAACAGCACTCAGTCAGCTCAGATGTTGGAGCTCTTAAATGAGGTTGCCGAGCAATCTGCCAAGATCACAGTAAAAACTTCTGGTAGCAGCAAAAATATTCCTAGCTTTACTGTAAGCAAAGTGGATGAGGTTGCCCGCATTGCCTTCTCAGGCCTGCCAATGGGTCATGAGATGACTTCCTTTATCTTGGCCATTTTGCAAACTAGTGGTTATCCACCAAAAGTAGAGCAAGATGTGATCGACAGCATTAAGGGCTTGGAAGGTAAGAAGCGCTTTCAGACTTTCATTTCATTGTCATGCCATAACTGCCCTGACGTTGTACAGGCTTTGAACCTCATGGCTGCCCTGAACCCCAATATTGAACACGAAATGATCGATGGCGCCCTCTTCCAGGGTTTGGTAGATCAATACCAGATCATGGCTGTGCCTACCGTCATTCTGAATGGCGAAGTGTTTGGTCAAGGCCGTATGAGCGTTGAAGAAATTGCCGCCAAACTCGATACCAATTCTTCAGCACGTGATGCAGAAAAATTGAACGCTAAAGAGGCCTATGATTCCTTGATCATTGGCGGCGGTCCAGCGGGCGCTTCAGCAGCGATCTACTCTGCTCGTAAAGGCATTAGAACTGGTGTGGTAGCTCAGAAATTTGGCGGTCAGGTTGCCGATACCGTTGGCATTGAAAACTTCATCTCCGTCAAAGAAACTGAAGGTCCTAAGTTAGTCATGGCTCTCGAGCAGCACGTGAAGGAATATGAAGTCGATTTAATGAATCTACAAACCGCTAAGAGCTTAAGCAAGACTGGTGATGAAATTAAGATCACACTAGAAAATGGCGCTGTTTTAAAAAGTAAGACCGTTATTTTGAGTACAGGCGCACGCTGGCGTGAAATGAATGTACCAGGCGAGCAAGAGTACCGCGGTAAAGGCGTGGCCTACTGCCCACACTGTGACGGCCCTCTGTACAAAGGTAAGCGCGTAGCGGTGATTGGCGGTGGAAACTCTGGAGTTGAGGCCGCAATTGATTTAGCAGGAATTGTGAGCCACGTTACTTTGGTTGAATTCGATACCAAACTACGTGCCGATGCGGTCTTGCAAAAGAAATTGAATAGCATGCCGAATGTCACCATCATTACGAATGCTTTAAGTAAAGAGGTTTTGGGCGCAGATGGCAAGGTAACCACCTTGAGATATGAAGATCGCGCTAATCAGCAGATGCATGACATAGCACTGGAGGGCATCTTTGTTCAAATTGGCTTGCTCCCCAATACTGATTGGCTCAAAGGCGTGATTGACTTATCCCCTCGCGGTGAAGTGATCATTGATCAGAAAGGCGAGACATCGATGCCTGGTGTATTTGCTGCAGGTGACTGCACTACCGTGCCTTACAAGCAAATCATCATCGCGATGGGTGAAGGCGCTAAAGCATCACTCTCTGCCTTTGATTACTTGATTCGCTCATAAGATCTAAAAGCAGTCTTTGGATTGAAAAAGCCCCGATCTCTCGGGGCTTTTTCTTTTCCAGCTATCAGGTTCTGCCTTACACCTTTTCCGCTTGGGCTTGATGCGCCATCTGCAGCAACTCTGCCAAATGCTTTACCTTGCGCCCAGTCTCTTGTTCAATCTGCTCTCTGCAGCTAAAGCCATTGGTAAGAATGATGGTGTCTTGATCAGCAGACCGGACAGCGGGTAGCAATACCAACTCGCCAACCGCCTTGGATATCTCAACATGTTCTGGATTAAATCCAAATGAACCTGCCATGCCACAGCAACCACTATCAATGTAATTCGCTTTGGCACCCAAGGCCGCCAATAAGGCCACATCACCTTTGGTGCCAAACAAAGACTTTTGGTGGCAGTGCGAGTGAACCAGGATATTGCGGTCTAAAGGAGGCGGCGTATAGCCCTGCTCATGCAAGAAATCACCCAGCAAATAGGTGCTGGATGCCAAGAGTTTCGCCCTTGGATCATTCGGGAAGAACTTGAGTAACTCATCTTTAAATACCGACATACAGCCTGGCTCAAGACCTACAACTGCGATCGGTGCATCCGGGTTTGCTTGAATTTCACTTCCGATTGCATCCAAAATCTTCTCGAGCTTTTGCTTGGCAAGATCTAGGTAGCCAAAGTCGTACAAAGGACGACCGCAGCATAGCGGCGTCTTCGGTAATGTTGCTTCAAAGCCAGCGTGTGCCAGCACCTCAACCGCTGCATTCGCAACCTCAGGATGAAAATGCTCACAGAAGGTATCTACCCAGAGGATCACTTTCTTGTGACCAATACTTACACCCTGAGATTGCTTAAACTGCTTTCTAAAAGAATGGCTGGCAAACTTAGGCAGACTGCGCTCTTGCGCTACACCACCAATCCATTTAGCAAGACTGGAAATCACTGGCGTCTGCATGACCCCGTTCACGAGCCAAGAAAACTTGCTAGCCAGAGGAGCCCAATCACCAATGCGACCCATTGTCAGTGCCTGACGAGGTCTGCTATTGGTCTCATGATAGTGAGACAAGAACTCCGCCTTATAGGAGGCCATATCCACGTGGGCAGGACAGTCGCTCTTACACCCCTTACAGGATAAGCAAGTATCCAGAGCCTCTTTAAGCTCCTTGCTTTCCCAACCATCTTTAATCACTTCGCCCTGAAGCATCTCCCAGAAAAGACGTGAACGTCCGCGGGTAGAGAAGCGCTCCTCTTTCGTAGCGCGATAGCTTGGACACATGGTGCCGACTTTTTCGCTACGGCACTTACCCATGCCAACACAACGCTCTACTGCCCTCTGAAATCCATTACCTTCTTGGCTTAAGAAATTGAGGCGCGTCTTCATATTGACGACTTTGTACTCTGGGCCCATGCGAAGGTTTTCATCTACGCGATAGGGGTGAACTACTTTTCCTGGATTGAGTTTGTTTTGTGGATCCCAAATGCGCTTGAACTCATGCATTGCACCCATCAACTCTTCACCGAACATAATGGGGAGGAATTCTGCTCGGGCTTGACCGTCACCGTGCTCACCTGTGAGTGAACCGCCAAACTCCACAACCAAAGTTGCGGCATCCCGAATAAAAGATCTGAATTTGGCAACACCTTCTACAGAGCGCAAATTAAAGGTGATACGTGCATGAATACATCCATCACCAAAGTGTCCATAAAGCGAAGTCTCATACTCGTATGAGTCTACTAAGGCTTGGAAGGCACGTAGATACTCGCCTAAGCGTGCGGGATCAACCGCAGCATCTTCCCATCCAACAACCGGATCAGGCGAATTTGGATCGATAGATAAATGGGTAGCAGATGCCCCATTCTCACGAATCGACCAAATACGCTTTTGGATTGATGGGTCCGGCACCAGCCATGTTGAAGGCTGTGGACCTTTCGTTCTCGCCTTGAAATACTCCTGGGCTTTTTCAGCTTGAGCTATTGCGCCTTCAAGGGTGTCATCGCCAAACTCCACCACCACCCAAGCATTGCCAGGGGGGAGTAAATCGATTTCCGCTTTTGCTAGATTGCGTTGCTGCAAGCCACGAATGATTTTGTAATCCAAGCCCTCGATCGCAATGGGATTAAAAGATTGATATTCCGGAACAGCATCGCCCGCTAAATAAATATCATCAAAGCCCAACACCAACACGACACGCTTGGCAGGACTCTTCACCAATCGCACTTTCGCAGCCAAGGTGAGAGCACAGGTGCCTTCAGTACCCACGAGAGCACGGGCGACGTTAAAGCCATTCTCTGGCAATAACTGATCTAAGTTGTAACCAGAAACACGACGCTTAATATTTGGGAAGCGTGCCCGAATTAAATCCGCATAGCGATCACGTAAGTTGAGTAAGTCTTGATAGATCTGACCTTGACGACCACCAGCAGCAATAATCTCTTGCAACTCTTGATCGGATGTTGGCCCAACCCAAAAGCGCTCGCCATCATAGGTCAGAATCTCTAATGCTTCGGTGTTTTCAAGTGTCTTGCCCGCCATGACTGAGTGGGCACCACAAGAGTTATTAGCAACCATACCGCCTAAAGTGCAACGGCTATGCGTAGAAGGATCTGGCGCAAAAGTGAGGCCATGGAGTTCAGCAGCATCACGTAAGGAGTCGCAAATTACACCTGGCTCAACAGTTGCATTGCCAGCAACTGGATCTAAGGCAAGAATATGGTTGCAATACTTGGAGATATCAAACACCACAGCGTTATTGACTGTTTGACCATTCATGGAAGTACCAGCACCACGCATCAAGACTGGGGCCTTATTGCGATGACAAATCTCAATACCTTTTACAAATTCTTCAGTATTTTTAGGGGTCACAACCCCAATCGGAATTTGACGGTAATTAGAGGCCTCTGAGGCGTAAACAGCCTGATGGGCTGTATCAAAATGAACAGAGCTTCCAAGAGCTGCTGTTAGCTCAACATTCAGTTTTTCCCACTGAGAAATACCGCCCATAATCGTGTCCCTTATTCGTTCTAGCGCCCTTTTTGGGTCTCTGCCATTCTAGCAATTCTTTGCAATGTATGAGTTGTATGACCTCAGCTCAAACTTGAACCCTGACGAAGTAACAAGCTGAATGATTTCCAGCAAAATTTTTCAAGCTCATGAATAATCTACCCATGAATATAAAACCAAAAGTTCTCGCATTTGATGTGTTTGGCACTGTAGTGGACTGGCATGGCTCCATAGCTGCTGAGGTCACTCGATTAGGGCTTCAGGCTGATCCTGATGCTTTCGCTACAGCTTGGCGGCAAGGCTATAGGCCGGCTATGGCTCGGGTGCGCTCCGGAGAGCTGCCCTGGACCAAGATTGATGATCTCCACCGCATGATCCTGAATGATGTACTCAAGACCTTCCAAATCAACAGTTTGTCTGAGGCTCAAATACAGAACCTCAACCTCGTTTGGCATCGACTCCAGCCTTGGTCAGAAGCGGTTGAAGGTTTACATCAGCTCAAGAGTCAATTCACCATTGTGACTCTCTCGAATGGCAATTTGGGCTTATTGGCCAACATGGCTAAAAATGCTGGATTGCCTTGGGACCTCATTTTGTCGGCTGAGGTTTTCCGACATTACAAACCAGACCCTGAAACTTACTTGGGGGTGGCAGAGACCTTTAATCTATCTCCTGAAGAAGTCATGCTAGTTGCGGCACACAAGGATGATCTTGAAGCCGCCCATGCCTGTGGATTGCAAACTGCTTTTATTGAGCGCCCGCAAGAGTTTGGTAAAAATCATGTGAGAGATGATCTACATGTAGAGCAATTTACCAATTACCACGCGAAAGACTTTGTGGATCTTGCGCGCCAGCTAAGCGCACTCGATCCAGTTCAAGGCTAGACGTATTCAGCAACCTCTACGAGGTTATTGTCTGGGTCACGCAAGTAAACCGAACGAATCGGACCAAGCGCACCTCTTCTAGGTACAGGGCCGACATCAATAGCAACGCCTTGCTTCTGAAGATGCGCAATAAAGTCATCTAAAGGGATTGCTGCAATCAAGCAAAAGTCTCCCGAACCAATTGTGGGGACTTTGGCTTTTGTAGGTGTCTCCGTATCTTTATCTTGAAGATTAATTTTTAATTGCCCAAAACGCAAAGAGTATCGTGGTTGACCTTCGGGCCCAGTAAAAAACTCTCGCTCGAAACCCAAGGCCATTTCATACCACTGTGTAGTGCGCTCAATATCTGTAACAGTCAGGACAATATGATCAATGCGATCGATAATATTTTTCAAATTAGTCTCCAAGATGAGTGGCAATCATTTAGAAAATTGCTCAAATCATCATACCGAATAATTTACGGACTTGCCTAGACTGAGGTCTTAGAGATAAAGAAGGCCTTCGGCACTTCTGTACACCAAACTACCCCATCCCCCACTTGACCCGTTTGGCAAATAGTCACAATCCGATCCATAAAAACTGGTGCAATCTCGTCGTTGCAAACGATTTCAACTTTCACTTTTGCAGAATAATCAGTCAGCTCTTCTTTAATATTAAATTTACTAGTACGGTTCGGGGCACTACAGCCCTCAACCTTGGTGACTGTCATACCCGGAAACCCCGGGGTCTCCAGTAATGCCGTTCTTAAGGCGGCTAATTTATTAGGGCGAATAACCGCCTTTACTTCCATCATGCTTCCACCTCTTTATCTTCGAACCATCTGTATAGGACAGGCAGTACTAGTAATGTTAATGCAGTTGATGTGATGAGGCCAGCGATTACTACTGCAGCCAAAGGCCTTGTAACCTCGGATCCTGGACCACCTGAAAATAGCATGGGCACCAACGCCAGCATCGCGACTGAGGCAGTCATCATGACCGGCCTAAAGCGATGGCCACATCCATGTAGCAAGGCATCTTCCATAGAGTAGCCCTCTTCGCGTAATTGCTTAATAAAGGAGATCAAGACCACGCCGTTCAGAACAGCGATACCCCATAAGTTGATAAATCCTACTGCAGCAGGTACGGATAAATATTCACCAGCCAAGAATAGACCGACCACACCACCAATAGAAGCGAAAGGCAGCACCAAAATAATCAAGCCTGCTAATCGGATGGACTTAAACAGCATGAAGAGTAGGAAGAAGATTGCCAAAATGGTTAACGGAATAATGATCATTAAACGAGCCATCGCACGTTCCATGTTTTCAAACTGGCCGCCCCACTCCAAGGTATACCCTTCTGGCAACTCAACCTGTTTAGCAATCAAGTCTTGCGCTTCCTTTACAAAGCCACCCAAATCTCGACCATCGACGTTGACGCCAACAACCAAACGACGTTTACCTGCCTCGCGAGAAATTTGTGCTGGACCGTCTACTAAGGAAATATCCGCTAAGTCCCGCATTAATACTTGAGCACCATCCGGTGAATGCAAAATGATATTGGCGATAGCATCCACATTATCTCGATAGGGAGCGGGATAGCGCAACATCAGCGGGAAACGCCTCTCCCCTTCGTAAACAATGCTAGCCTGCTTGCCACCAATCGCCGTTTCAATTACTTCATTAACATCCGATACATTAATTCCATAACGAGCAATAGCATCTCGATCAATTTTGATGTTGAGATAGTTTTGTCCAGATACTTGCTCAATTCGCAAGTCATTACTACCTTTCATCTTCGTTAAGATTTGACTGATTTGCGCTCCTAGCTTTTTCAAGATCAACAAATCATCGCCAAAAATCTTAATCGCTACTTGCGACCTCACGCCCGAAACCATCTCATCGACGCGCGCAGCAATCGGCTGTGAAATCGCTAATTCAATACCAGGAAGCGTTTTTAACTTATCGCGAATTTCCTGAGCAATCTCTTCTTGACTTAATTTGCGATCACTTAAAGCCTTTAAGGTCACGATTGGGTCAGACTCATTAGGCTGACCTGGATCAGCAGGAGACTCACCTCTACCCAAGCGCGAGACCGCCATCTTGACATCAGGAATAGTCATAATTCTTTTGATAGCCTCAAACTCGAGCTTAATTGACTCATCCAAAGAAATATTCGGCGCGCGCACAATCACAGGGGTGATTGAGCCCTCTTGCATCACTGGAATAAATGCTTTACCCAAGAGCACAAAGCCGACCAAACTCGCCGCTAATGCCATCAAGGATCTCTTCACGACCAGCTTCGGATTAGCAAGACTCCAATGCAGCCAACGATCATATGGCGCACGAAGACGGGCAACTAGCTTCGTGTCATCCTCACTACCACCCTTCAAAATATAAGAGCACAGTGCCGGAGACAAGGTAAAGGATAGGATCAGAGAAATAGTTAAAGCAATTGCAATAGTGATGGCCATAGGGGCAAACATCTTGCCCTCCATCCCTTCCAGAGAGAGTAGTGGCATAAATACCAAGATGATGATGCCCACACCAAACAAGACCGGAGTACCTACTTCAGAGGCAGCTTCCAAAATAATCCGGTTCTTCGATTCACCCATCTTTAATCGCTCGCCTAACTTAGCGAAAGTATTCTCCACAACTACTACCGAGCCATCCACCATGATGCCAATCGCAATTGCAAGGCCGCCTAATGACATCAAGTTAGCGGAGATGCCGTAACGATTCATCACCAAGAATGTCAGTAGTGGCGTCAAAATTAATGTAGCCACCACAATCAAGGAAGAGCGCACATCCCCCAGGAATAAGAAGAGCAAAATAATGACCAAGATAACTCCCTCGACCAATACTTTCGCCACATTAAACATGGCCGCATTGACCAAGTCTGTACGATCATAGAATGGCACGATCTGCAGGCCATCAGGGAGTAATTTTGCTTCGTTAATTTCAGCTACTTTTAATTTAATACGGTTTACTACCTCACGCGCATTACCGCCACGAATCATCTGAATAATGCCTGCCACACTCTCCGTATAGCCATTTTTGATCGCTGCACCTTGACGTATCTCACTACCGATGGTGACTTCCGCTACGTTCTTCACGTACACCGGAATACCTTTGACCTCTTTCAGAATAATTTTGCCAATATCTTCCGGCTTAGTAATCAATCCCACACCACGAATCAGATATCGCTCGGCGTAAGTGGGTAGCTGTCCACCACCGGAATTAGCATTATTTCTGGCGAGTGCTTCATACACCTCACGCAAACTGACTTGATAGTGACGTAAGCGCTCTGGATTCACTAAGACCTGATACTCACGCGCATATCCACCTTGAGTATTAATTTCAGCCACTCCAGGTATGGAGCGCAACATCGGACGCACAATCCAGTCTTGAATAGTCCGACGCTCTTCAAGCTGATCTACAGTGAGCTCTTTATCTCCATCAGAAGGGTGATCTAAGGTGTATTGATAGATTTCACCTAAACCGGTTGAAGGTGGAGCTAAAACAGGCGTAATTCCAATGGGCATTCTGGAAGACACTTCAATCAGACGCTCAGTAACCAACTGTCTTGCTAAATAGAGCTCTGTCTTATCCGTAAATACCAAGGTAATCACAGAGAGTCCATTGCGATTGAGAGATCGCATCTCGGTAAGGCCCGGTAAACCAGTCATCGCCAATTCAATAGGGACCGTGACAAAGCGCTCTACCTCTTCTGGAGAGCGACCCGGGGCTTCAGATGCAATTTGTACCTGCACATTGGTGACATCTGGAAATGCATCCACTGACAGACGCTTAGTTGCCAGCAGGCCTGCCACCATTAATACCAAAGCAATGATGGTGACTAAGAGTCGCTGCTGCAGGGAAAGACGGACAATTTTCTCAATCATGCAGCTTATCCACCACTCAACTGTCTTTTACGTTCAGAATTCAAATGGAAGGCGCCATTGACTGCAATATTTTGACCCTCCTTGAGACCTGAGATCACTGGACGATATCCCTTACCTTCAGGGCCAAGCTTCACGGCCATCATGCGGTAGGTTTCATCATCCTCTTTCACAAAAACATAATCATTATTGTCTTCACGAATGATGGCGCTAGTAGGCACTAGTAGTTTTTCTGTTGGCTGGCTCTCGATCATCATCGTTGCTAACATTCCAGGCTTAATCAAGCCGTCTTTATTGGGCACTTCCATCCGTACCACTACAGTTCGAGTTTGTGGGTTAACGATCGAGTCAACGTGGGCAACAACACCTTGGATCTCGGCATTACGCAGGGCGGGAATAATCAAATTCACATTCTGCCCCTTATGAATTAAATAAGAGTTACTTTCTGGAATCTCAGATACGGCCCATAAGGTATTCAAGTCAGCCACCGTAAAGAGAGCATCGGCAGGCTGAACTACCTGACCTTTATTAATCTTTCTCTCTACAATTTCACCGGGGATGCTGGCGATCACATTGTTGGTAGATTCAATTACACCGGACTTTGCTAAGCGATCGATACTGGGCTGATCCATGCCCTGAACACGCAATTGATCATTTGCCGCACGATACTCCGCCTTGGCACTACTGGCCTCAGCCTCTCGCTTTTGCAACTCAGCCAAAGCAATCACATCTTCTTTATACAAAATCCTAGCGCGATTAGCAGCCTGGTCAGCCAATTGACTTGCACTCTTAGCCTTCAAAAACGAGAGCTGGGATTGCGTTAGTTCAGTAGAAGTAATTTTGGCCAAAATATCGCCCTGCTTCACCTTTTGGCCCGGAACGGCAAGGATATCGGATACGCGACCGGTCACGTTCGCGCCGATACGAGATAAAAACATCTCATTAAAATCTACCCGACCTGAAGCACGCAATTCTTCAACAAATGAGCCGGTATAAACCTCTCCATCCGTAATCATGTTGCGCAGATCATCATTCACAATCACCACATTGGGGTCTTGTACAGACTTAATAGTCGGGCTGCGATCAAAGACGTTGAAGTAATTCAGGATGATCAGAAATAGACAAAACCAAGGAAGGTAAAAAAGTCCTTTTTGCGTCCAAGGGGGAGTCTTATCGTATTGCTGGGCTACCCGAGGTAGGTGGGTACTAAACCACTCATGGGTCAGCACATACAAATCATTTTGAGCTTTAATAACAGCGGCAACCCACTCCTGCACATAGACTTTTGCAATTGCCATATAGCGGGAGTACAACTCCTTGGACTTCGTCATCATTTCCGTGAACTCTTGCTTCATTGCTTTCCACTCTCAATTTTTGCAATCCACTCTGGGGTTGCTCTTAAACGCTGAATCTCAGTAACAACTGAAGCTAAATCAAAGCGGGCCTTGATCAAGTCATTACGAGCTACTCTAAATGTTCTTTGTGCATCCAAATACTCGAGCATGCCGCGCTCACCATAACGATAAGAAACTTCAGCAATCCGACGCGCACTCGATGCCAACTGAACGACATCTTGATCCAGAATTTTTACTTGATAGCTAGTCATCTGGTAGAGCTTGTATGCCGTCTCTAACTGCTGCTCAAGACTCTGACTTTGCGCATTCAATTGATTCTTAGCCTTAGATGCATTCGCCTCTGCTTCCGCAATCTGACCACCCTTGAAGTCCCAAATCGGAATACTCACCACCAAGCCATACAGGCGATCAGTGAAGTTAGGGTCGTTGTATTGCTGCGCCTTAATAGATAGTTTTGGTAAACGAGAATTCTGCTCAAAGCTCAGCTTGGATTCGGTAGCCTCAACTTCCGCCTTCGCTCGCTGTAACTCAGGGCTTTGTGCATGTAACTCACTGAGTAAGATTGGTAAGGCAGGTAAAGGCTCCATTTTGAGGGGCTGCGAGACAACCTCATAGTCTGCCGGTAAATTATGGCCAACTACTTGTCTCAGTTGACCCTTAGCCTGCTCCACCCTCAGCTTGCTAGATTCAGTATTGATTTGCGCATTCAAAAATTCGGTTTGTGCGCGAATCAATTCAAATCGAGCAGTCTCACCAACGTCATAGCGAATTTGCATGCGATCACGAATTTGCTTGGTCAACCCCAAATCTTCTTCAGCAGCTTTTAATTCCGCTTCACGACGCATCAATTCATAAAAGCGTTGTTGCACCCTAGAAATCATTTCGATTTCAAAAGCAATCCGAGTTGCCTCTGCAGATCGCAAATTAGCCTCAGCAGCATTGACGCGTGGGTAGCGGGTATACGGCATGTCTAGAGGTTGGGTCACTGACCACGATGACACATTACCTGTAGTCAAGGGACCACTGACCGATCTTTGCTGTCCCGTGTTTAACTCAAACTCAGGATTTGGAATTGCACGAGCGGAAGAGAGTTGCCCTTTAACCGCCTTAGATTGATCGCGCGCAGCTAAAACTTGCGGGCTTGACTCCAGCGCAATTCCAATGAGTTCATTGAGCGTCAGTGGCTTTTGAACTTTTGCACTAACTCCGCCTGCAAAGAAGATGCAGATAGTAAGTGTGGACAGAGTTTTTAAGAAGTTCATTGCAACAATTTTAGAGAAAAAATACGTTCTTTGATTATCCAGCCCAATGTGAGCTGAAAGGCGAGAAATTCCCCAAACTAGGGATTTGGGTACGATTTTAGGAAGTCGGATCAACGATTGGGGCTTTATATTCAAACTATAACCATTTATAAAAATTTAAATGGTCTTGCCTTGATGTTTAATCACCCATATACCGGGCCAAAAGGCCGAATTGACGATATATAGGACTCAGATGACTGAGCAGGCTACTCCCCACATGTACAAGTTTAATTAGATCATATATAGACGTTTTTAGAGAATCGCCCATATTGCTGACTTTTATGAAGCGCCTTCTGAACCAGCTTATATATTCTCTTCAGACACATCTCCAGAGCAGTCCGCCTATCTCTTGCAGTCATACTCACCTCGATTTGCCGATGATCAAATGTCTCTAGACTAATCTGGCAGCTTTGATTGCAAGCTGTCTTACCAGGTGCAGCGGCCGAATATCGAATTTTAATTTTCCGCACCATCCATAAAAGTCGTTTGAGGGAAAACTTAACCCTGTTCTCTGTAAAGACTTTAAATTCTGGTTCAACCCCTTCTTTAGCTTCCAAAATCAGATTCATCCATATCTCCCTTGTTCAACACAAGCTCAGAATAGATTACATTTTATTCCTAATAAAGATGAATAAAATTGACTTTAATTCAGTTTTTACCTGAGTATTGAGAATTAATAAAAATGCCCTCAATACGAGGGCAAAAGAGAACTAGCTTATTAGGCTGTTGAGTCTAAGGCGATGCTGTTTCTACTGCACGTTTACTGGCTAGGTATCCACCAATTAAGACGCCAGCTACAACTGCCACTTGAATCACGTATTCCAAAGCTGGGTTCTGTGATGAAAGCCAATCTTTGGACATCGGCTCCGAAATGATCATCTTTGCAGCCGTCCATGCCAGCACTCCAGCGCCCAAGTAAATGACTGAAGGGAAGCGCTCAACCAGCTTGAGTATTTGTGTAGAGCCCCAGATAACAATCGGAATACTAATCAATAATCCGAGCACAACGAGCACATAACTGCCGTGTGAAGCGCCGGCCACCGCGAGCACATTGTCCAAACCCATAATGGCATCTGCAATCACAATCGTTTTCATGGCACCCCAGAAGGTAGTAGAGGCTTGGCCATGCTCATCCTGATCTTGGCTGGGGCTTAATAAACGATAAGCAATCCAAACCAAGAGCAAGCCGCCTACCAGCATCAACCCTGGAATCTTCAGTAGATACACTACTAAGAGAGTCATGGCGCTTCTGACTGCAATAGCACCGATAGCACCCCATAAGATCGCTTTTTTCTGAAGATGTGCCGGGAGGTTGCGCGCAGCCATTGCAATCACAATTGCGTTGTCTCCTGCAAGCACCAAGTCAATCACAATGATTGCTAACAATGCCGAGAAGAATTCCGGGCTAAATAATTCCAATTTCGTCTCCTAATGGATTACCCATGAATTCCATGGGTTTCAATAGGGGTAATTTAGGCCGATTTGCACTTAACAAAAAGCAGAGATATATTGATAATAATTTCGTAAAAAACTGACAATCAAAATGCTCTATAGCTACCGTCATTTGTATTACTTTTGGGTTGTAGCCAAGGAAGGCAGCATGTCTAAGGCAGCTGAGCGCCTTAACATTGCAATTCAAACCATTAGCGCCCAAGTGCATGAATTAGAAAAGTCGCTTGGCTATTTACTATTTAAACCCGCTGGCCGAGGGATCGCCCTGACTGAATCAGGCTTTGCAGCCCTAGCCATTGCCGATCAAATTTTTCTTTTGGGAGAGAGGCTCCCAGAGGCGGTGCGGGAAGCAGCAAGCTCTCCCAAAACAAAAATTACAGTAGGCGTATCTGATGGCTTACCAAAGCTAGTCACCAAGCAGTTACTAGAGCCCATTCTAGAAAAAAATGATGTCCAGCTCATTGCGCATGAAGGGGAATTTGAGGATCTGTTGGCTGATTTAGCCCTACATAGATTAGATATTGTGCTGGCTGACAGGCCTGCCCCCATTAATAAAAATCTTCATGTCTACAGCGAAGAGCTCATGAAGTCATCGATTGCCTGGTTTGGCCCCAAGAAGTTGCTCAAGCAATCTAAAAAAGCTTTTCCTGCCTGCCTGAATGATCTTCCCATCCTATTGCCAACCTCCCACTCAAAAGTTCGACATTTAATTGACCAATGGTTCGATCAAAATGGCATCAAACCCAATATTGCTGGAGAGTTTGAGGACAGCGCCCTACTAAAAACTTTTGCAGCCAGTGGTCTTGGCGTATTTCCTGCTGGAGAGAGCATCAAAAAGGATTTAAAAGAGACCTACCATATTGAACTGATTGGTAAGTGCGAAGACATCTTCGAATATTTTTACGCGATTCGCTCTGAGAAGAAAATTCAGCATCCGTTAGTAGAAGCAATTATTAGGCGCTAAGTTATGGCAAGTTTTTTAGATCCCGCAATTCTATTTTTTATCTTTGGCGCATTTGCTGGCGCCATTAAATCGAACTTAGAAATTCCGCAACCGATAGCTCGGTTTCTATCGCTCTATCTATTAATGGCCTTAGGCCTAAAGGGCGGTTTTGCCTTACATAAATCCGGCTTTACTGCAGAAATTGCTCTATCACTTGGGCTTGCAGTCTTTCTTGCTGTCCTCATCCCGATCATTGGCTATTACATCCTCAGAACTAAACTCAATGCATTTGATGCCGCAGCAGTTGCCGCAACTTACGGGTCTGTTAGTGCGGTTACATTCATCACAGCAACCCAATACTTAAACCAATTCGATATTAGCTATGGCGGTCACATGGCAGCGGCGATGGCGCTCATGGAGTCTCCAGCGATCATCTTGGCAATTGTGCTGGCAAACAAAGCTCGGGTTGCACATGCAGCTCAACACCAAATCAAGGCTGAGCAAACTGGCATCTCCAAAATACTGCATGAATCCTTCACCGATGGCGCTCAACTATTGCTGCTAGGTTCGATGGTAGTTGGTTTGGTCAGCGGGGATGCCGGCCAAAAATTAATGGCGCCATTCTCAATAGATCTCTTTAAAGGGATGCTCGCATTTTTTCTGCTGGACATGGGTCTCATGGCAGCTCGAAATATTAAAGGCCTAAGAGGCAAGCCACCCATCACCCTTCTCTATGCAATTGCCTCGCCGCTCTCACATGCTCTGATCGCATTAGCATTCTGTAAACTGCTTGGCTTGCCACTGGGTAATACCATTTTGCTGATGGTGTTGGCATCTAGCGCCTCTTATATTGCGGTACCAGCAGTTCTACGACATGCATTGCCTGAAGTAAATCCAGCGCTCTATATGGGAATGTCCTTAGGAATCACCTTCCCATTCAATATTATTTTAGGCATTCCGCTTTATGCCATGATTGCAAAACTGGTTGTTTAGTGAGGATATGAACTCTATTTAGAGATATTCTGATGAATACATATTCCAATCGAATCGCGAGTGTTTTAACAAAGCATGGCAAAGAGCTGGTGCTCAATGAAGTTCTTCAACCCAGCATTGGACTTCAGATACAGCATACCGATGCTTACGATACAGATTTACTAGGGACGTTTACCCTGGAGGCTCCAAGATATGGCAGCCAACTAGATGCCGCACGCAAGAAAGCTCAAATTGGTATGGAGTTGGTGGGCACAGATCTTGGTCTAGCAAATGAAGGGGCCTTTGTTGCCGATCCATATACCGGGATGCTGTCATGGAATCAAGAATTAGTGATCTTCATCGACCAAGCACTCCAACTAGAGATGACGGGGTTTTATAGTGGTCCCGCTCAAAATGCTCATGCCTATGTCAATCGCTGGGAAGAATTAGAAAACTTTTCGCACACAGCACTTTTTCCGTCCCACCATCTCGTCATAAAACCAACGGATGAATATCACCCACGATCTATCAAGAATATTAGTAATATCGAGCAACTCAAGGATGCTTTTGAATGGGCCTCAGCACACTCATCCAAAGGCGTTGTGTATGTTGAAAATGATCTGAGGGCATTCGCCAATCCAACCCGGATGGAAGCTATACGGCAAGCAACCATAGATCTTGCAAAAAAGATCAATTCCTTATGCCCAGCATGCCAAACTCCAGGCTACTGGATTAAGGATATTCAGCGAGGTTTACCTTGTAATGCGTGTGGCATGCCCACTAAGCAAGAGATTGCAAAAATATGGGGCTGCCTGAAGTGCGATCATCAGAACTCAGAAGGGATGAAAGTAATTCAGTTTGCCAACCCCTCTTTGTGTAGCCACTGCAATCCATAGTGGGCTGATTACGGCAAGTAGTCTTATTTCTTTTTCTGCTTTTGTACTGCGCCGCCTTTTTGCACAGCAGAGAACTGACTCATATTTTCCACACTCTTCTCAAAGCTCACAAATGAGTCGGCCATGGCTGCGCGTATTAATTCAAAATTCTGCAGCGCATTATTAAAGGAAGCTTTAAATACAGAGGTGTATGGCTCAGTGCCTGCTGGAGCATTTTGTGTGGCCTCGTTAACAAAATGAATGAGATCATGCTGCGATTCTTTAATCATAGCTTCTGCAATTTTTGCCAGCTCCTGGTTACCACTTGCTAAAGCTTGAAAAAGTTGCGCTTGATACTCGGCAACTTCTTTTGCAGCGTCTTGCAAGACTTCAGCATGAACATAATCAAACGCCGCTTTAGGATCTTGCGTTTTCATCAACTCCGCTACCTTGGCTTGTAATCGCGCAGAAAGCTCTTGTGCGGCTCGCTGATTGAGCTGGGCAATCTCTTGAGCGCTGGTGAGAGCAGCCTGGCCTGCTGCTTGAGCAGCTTTCATGCTCTTGGCTTGATTTGCCATTCCACCCAAATCAAATGGATTCTTGCTCATTTGCGCTCCCCTTATTTAATCAGTGATTTTTTCAATCTACTCCTGAATGCGCTCTATTGAGATAGAGAAATACCACTAGAGGCTAGCAGCAATGGAAAAGAGCGCCCTCAGGCACTCTTTTAAGATCTCAATCTAACTTAGATTGACTTAGCGTACGACGATATTCGCACCCTGACGCAATTGGGATAAGAATTCAAACTGCTTCTTCTGCAGCAAACCATTGCGAATAGCTGCTTTAGCCTGCTCAAAAGTTGGCGGCTTGCTGGATTTTTTATCTTCCAATTTAATTAAATACCAGCCCTGAGGCATCTGAATCGGTGCTGGAGAGACTTGACCCTTAGATAGGGTTACCAATACGCTGGCGATCTGCGGCAAAGTCTGCCCTGCTTGCACCCAACCTACAGCACCGCCCTGAACTTTATTTGGCGCGAGTGAAACACTCTTAGCTACTTTATCGAAAGACTCGCCCTTTTTAATTCTGGCTAGCGCAGCTTGCGCATCTGCTTCAGTAGCAACAGCAATATCACTTACCTTGTATTCCACAATCATGCCCTGCGCTCCCAGAGAGGCGATTTCGCGGTTGTACTCAGCCTGAATATCCGCATCGCTTACTGGATTTTTTGACATGTAAGTAGATAGCTCTAGATCTGCTAAATAATTTTGACGAATGAGAGCTAGTTGACTATTGGCTCTATCAGAATTAGCCAGCCCATCTTTTTCAGCCTGCTGAGATAGAAGAGAAATCTCAATCATCTTCCCCAAAACTGCTTTACGGAGTTCTGGAGAATCCTTTTGACCTTGAGACAATGCCGCCTGAATACCTTGCTCAACTACATCGTTCGTGATGATGAAACCATTAACAGAAGCAGCGGCATTGATTGGCAGCGCATTCTGAGCATGAGAAGAACCTACAAAGCCGATTGCCAGCAAGGCACCAGCAAGAAAACGAATGGTGTGGAATTTCATGAATAACTCTTTTCTAAAATGTAGAAGTAATCTTAACAGTTAGCAAATGCTAAAAGGTGAAGGTTGCAGGAATAGGTTCAAAGGGTGCAGCAGACTCCGCGCCCTGAGCTTCCGCCTGTTCTTCTCCATCTGGATTTTTGATGTAGCGAGAATCAAAAGGTGCAGTCGGCTTCTGACTTACAGGCGGTGATACCAAGTAAACAGGTCCTGCGGGAGTCTCCACGGGGGCAAGGGGCTGATTATTAAACTCTTGGATTTGCTCGGGAGTGTAGGGTGAGAATGTCTGCGCAATAGCAGTCATTGGAAATGAAAAGCTAAAAGTCATTACAAAAATGGTAAGCGCTTTGAGTCTAGTGAGAGTATTCATCAATTTTTCTGAGTTAAGCTTTTCTTTTCTTTTATCTTCTTAAGCAAGCAAGCCATCAGCAATTAATTTAATACTCGCGATCAATAAGAAAATTTGCACAATGATGTAGTACCACTTTACTGAAATCTTCCCAGCTAAATAAAATCCTAAATACACACCTACCGGCACCAAAGGCAATAAGAGTATTGATGTGGCCAACTGATCTAGGTTGAGTAAATCAAGATAAGCATAGGGAACTAACTTACCAAAATTCATCACCGTAAAAAATATACCCAATGTAGAGGTATAGATCATCGGAGAAACCCTCTCCCTCAGCATATATATTGTAATTGGAGGGCCACCTATATGGGCAACAAAAGAGGTGAAGCCAGACACACCCCCCATTAATCTTCCAAGCCAAGGGAATGGCTTAGCCCCTTTCAGATCCAAGCGCGACATCACCACGCTCTGAATTAAAAATAGTAAGGTAAAAATGCCGATCGAGAGAGAAAGGATTTTAGGGGTAATGACAGAGAAGAAGAGGTAACCCAATAGCATTCCAAACGCAGCTGGCAATAAGACCAACTTCAGTATTCGCCAATCAGCGTTTTTCAAAAATCGCCTTAATCCCACCAAATCAATTGCAATTAAAAGTGGCAATAAGATAGCAAGGGCTTCATGGATGCTGGACTGACTCGCCATCAGGGGTAATGACAGCACTCCCAAGCCAGCACCAAACCCGCTTTTAGAAATCCCAACAACAATGACGCTGATGGACGCCAATACAAAAAAGGCGAAAGAGTGGTCATGAAAAGCCTGAACCAAAGAAATCATGAGGGACTTGCCGAAGGTGAAATAAGTAGATCTCTATTTTAGGACTAAAAGGGTTTGAGCAAATAGATAAAAAGGGTATGCTGAAATATCTAGACTTGTATATCTCAATCCATGAATACGCCGAACTCGTTTACCAATAGAGCTATTGCGCTCGGCGATGGAAATCACTATCTGATTCGTCCCGTTCAATTAGATGATCGAGATCGAATTATTGAGCTATTCAACCACCTCTCACCCGAAAGTCGCTACCTCCGATTTGCCCATGCAATCTCTAAACTGCCAGATGATTTTCTGGATGACATATTGGATCTAGACTACAAGAGTGAAATGGCTTTGCTTGCAATCCTATCAAACCAGTCTGGAGTGGAGGAGCCTATCGGAATTGCTCGGTATGTGACGCTCCCCAATCAGAATATTTGCGAGTTTTCTCTCAGCGTGAGTGATAACCATTCAGCACATGGCGTTGGTACACATTTGATGCTTGACCTCATAGGGTATGCAAAAGAAAATGGAATACAAGAAATGCTTGGATACGTTTTGAGTAAGAATTTACGAATGCTCAATCTAGTCTCTGATCTGGGCTTTCAGATCACCAACCTAGATGATGACCCCGACTTTAAAACCGTGAGCCTGCTACTGTGAACACATCAAATCAAATTCATCCAGAAACTTCGATCCTCATCTTGATCGATTTGCAGGGGCGCCTGATGCCAGCTATTGATCAAGGCGAGGCTGTTCTCAAGCAATGTATCCGTACCGCTCAAATTGCTCAACTACTCAAGATTCCGATTATTGCCACGGAGCAAAGTCCAAAAAGTCTGGGGGCTAATATCGAATCTATTCGGATTTTTTGTAGCAAAACGATTCATAAAGAGCATTTCAATGCCTGTGCCGATGGCTTAATTCAATCCATCCCCAGCAATCGTCAGCAATGCATTTTGATGGGCTGTGAAACCCATGTCTGCTTAATGCAAACCGCTCTCAAGTTAATTGATGAGGGTTACGATGTTTCGATAGTGGTGGACGGTGTTGGCTCACGTCGCCCACTCGATAAGCAAATTGCACTTGAGCGACTACAAATTGCAGGAGCGCGGCTCATTACCGGTGAAATGCTCGGGTTTGAGTGGCTTAAGACAGCTCAAAATCCAGCGTTCAAAGAAGTTCTCGCGCTACTCAAATAATAGAGCTGGGCGCGCGAAGCTTTATTTGCTATTCTGCAGCATCACTTAAAGGATTCTTATGACGAACGATACTCAAACCCAAAACGACGAAGATTTTGACTATGGGTGCGAATGCGCCATGACACTCTTAAATGAGCCTACAGAAGATTGTTTAAACGACCTGATCGATGAGCTTGATGAAGATGGCATGATCGCTACTGAAGTTGTCTACGGCCTTCTGGCAACGATCCTCATGAGCATCACCTCAGAAGATGAAGATGACGAGGAAGTTCAGTAAAGCGAATTAAGCCGAGATTTGAAGAGCGTATTGATCCATGGCAGTTGCCATGGAGATATCGAGATCAGTCAAGGCCTTCATTGAATGGGTGCTCAAGCGAACTGACACCTTATTCCAAGTATTGGACCAATCTGGATGGTGATCTAACCCCTCCGCGAAGTTTGCGCACAGAGTCATGAATTGAAATGCAGCCTTGAAATCCTTAAATACAAATGTCCGCTCCAACTCTTGAGTTGCTAGATTTACGCGCCAATTAGGCAATACTTTCGCAAAATCAAAATCATTAGCAAGGGCCTGGGGTTTAGACATGAGGGGCATCCACACTTTTAGATAGTTTCTGTAAATCTTCTGAATAAAGCCAGCGCCACTCGCCTTCCGCCAAATCAGAAGGCATGAGGTATTGTCCGATTTCAGTGCGGTGCAGCTTGGCAACATGATTACCCACGGCAGCCATCATTCGCTTCACCTGATGGTAACGACCCTCAACAATAGTCATGGCTAATACATTCTCATCAAGCTGCTGACATGCTGTAGCAAAACAGGGCTTTGGGTCATCATCTAACACGACACCATTTAACAAGTGGTCCATCTGTTTTTGCGTAATAGGCTCAGGAGTAGTGATCTCGTATACCTTGCCAATATTTTTCTTGGGTGTCGTCATCTTATGAATAAACTGGCCATCATCCGAGATCAAAATTAAACCGGTCGTATCAAAATCCAAACGTCCAACGCACTGTAAGCCTCGCTCTACAAATGGTTTTGGTAGCAAACTATAGACACTGGGATGGTGCGTCGTTTTGTGGGAGCACTCATAGTTTGGTGGCTTATTGAGAGCGATGTAAGCCTTTTCATGAAACTCCCAATCCTGCCCCTCCACATTGAGCATCAATCCCTCGGTGGCGATACGCTCTTCTGGATCTTCAGCCAAAACACCATTGACCTTAACGAGATCGGCATAAACTAAATCACTGCAATAGCGCCTGGTGCCAAAGCCTTGGCTAAATAATATTTTTTCGAGAGAAATCGGTTTGGCCATATGTTGCGAAGAATACTACAAAGACGGGAGATTGATCTAAGGCAAATGAAGCCGTTATGATTGTCATATACCGCTTCTTAGACTCTCACCGACTATCGTCATGCTCTCCACCCCAACAAGCAGAAATCCACTTCATACCCGCGAAATCACCTTTCAGGGATATGCTCGGGAAGATGGTTTATGGGACATTGAAGCGCATTTACGGGACTTCAAATTCCACCCCTTTACTACCGGTGGAAAAACCTGGGAACCCGGCCAAGCATTTCACGATATGTGGGTTCGTATCACCGTCAATACTGAATTAGTGATTCAAGCCATTGAGGTAGCTATGGATAGCCACCCTCACCCTGAATGCCCGCAAGTGATACCCCCTATGAATGCGCTCATTGGCGCACGCATTGGCAAAGGTTGGCGTAAAACGATTAATGAACATCTTGGCGGCATCAAGGGCTGCACTCACTTACGAGAACTGCTCAGCAATATCGCTACCGCTGCTTTTCAATCTATTCCGGGCGCCCTATTTGATCCAGATGACGATAAACCGCCGCTGTATTTGGGAACCTGTAAATCTTGGGACTTTGACGGACCTGTAGTGATGCGCGTCTATCCCCAGTTTTACAAATGGAAACCAACAGTCTAGATTTCCTTAAAACTCACCACGGTGAATATGGAAAGGATTAAATGCCTGTTGTACTGGCATCAGCTCCACTAAATTAATATTCATATGACTTGGCAAGTTAGCAGACCAGTAAATAGCTTCCGCCACATCATCTGCGCTCAAGGCCTTCACACCAGAATAGACTTTGTCTGCTTTGTCGTCATCACCCTTAAAGCGCACATTCGAAAACTCAGTTCCAGAACACATTCCCGGCTCAACACAAGTCACGCGTACTGGTGTGCCAACTAAATCAGCCCTGAGGTTCAAACTAAATTGCTGCACAAAGGCTTTAGTTCCGCCGTACACATTGCCACCCGGATAGGGATAGCTTGCCGCCACAGAACCGAGATTAATGACGTGACCACATTTACGCTCTACCATTCCTGGCAAAAAAGCGCGTGTCATATGAACCAACCCTTTGATGTTGGTGTCAATCATTTGATCCCAGTCAGTAAGAAAGGCTTGATGCGCCGGCTCCAAACCCAAAGCCAACCCAGCGTTATTGACCAACACTGTCACTTTGGCAAAGTCTGCCGGCAATGTTGCTGCAAGACCATCTACCTTCACGCTATCGCAAACATCCACAGCCAAGGTTAGAAGCTTGTTCTGCTGATCCGTAGGAAGAGACACCTTCAACGCTTCTAAACGCTCTACCCTTCTGCCTAAAGCAATCACTCTATGGCCATTTGCCAAAAACCTTCTAGCAGTTGCCTCCCCAAAGCCAGCGGTAGCGCCGGTTACTAAAACTGTATGTTCCATATTTTTCTGCTTATTTTTTGTAATTGACTGAGTCATTTATATTACTGCGTATATGAGATTGTTGCGGATTTTTACCTACACCCTGACTTTATTGATTCTGCTGGGATTCACGGGAAGGGCTATGGCTGACGAAAGTAAGTTCTCAGGAGGCTTTCTCGACCTAGAAAAAGCATCTGATCAGTATTCAAATCAGCGGGTACTGGAATTTTGGGCTTACCACGATACGTTTGGTGAGCAAACCCAAGCCGATACTCTGAAGTTGCGTTACTACCAGCCCCTGCACTTTGATCGCTGGCGCGGAACCATGCGACTCGACACCTCTTACGTGTCAACTTATGGGCCTGAACTGCCACAACATCAGACTGGCACTTACAGCGCCGGCAATACGATGCTAACCGTCTGGGGCAATCATCCAAATGTTCTAAAAAACTGGGAGGGAACCTTAGGCGGGCGAATTATCTTTCCCTTTGGCAATTACGGGCAATGGGCGGCAGGTCCTCAGATCGGCACCGTGTATGTACCGCGCCAAGGAAGTAAGTCAGCTCTCTCGGACTTTTCACCTCTTCTGAGATATATGTACGGCTTTGATACCAAGAGCAATTCTTTTGCCAATAACCCCAATCAACCACCTCTAGTTCGCAATCTCAATATCTTCCCAACACTAGGCTTTAATCTCACTCCCAATACCCAACTTCGATTGTGGGACGAGAATGGGATAGCATGGAACACGGGTGGTGGTGGCTGGTTCGTCCCACTGGATGCTATGGTGACCCATCGCCTCAATAAAAGCTTTTTATTTGCAGTGGGTGCTAGCAAGCAGGTAGTGCAAAGCTATCCGGTTTACGACTGGTCTTTTTATGGCAAGCTGTCGTTTAACTTCTGACCCACCATTTAATCAAGATTGACTAAGTAATCTTTTTCGATGATGGCTGCTTTCGATTTCACCAAAGCCTCCACCAACCAAAGCTGAAAATCCTCAGCATTCATATTGAGCTGTTTGCGAATATTCTCCAATACAGGCGTTCTCGCAATCCACTGCTGAGCGTCTATTAGTTTCTGACTACGCCATTCCAAGAGCTTGTACTTGAGGAGCACTTTGGCGCCATGACGTGCATTACGGTCAGCATCGCTTGAGAGGTAATCCAAGCGTGATTTTGCAGTCTCAATCGACTGTTTTACATTAGTAAAAGGTTTTCCATGTCCCGGGATTACTAAAGCAACAGGCAACCTCTCAATCAGCTCCAAGGTCTGTGCCACCTCTTCAAAACCCCCCTCACCCCATAGCTCAGGAAAGATGACCCCAAAGCCTTCCTCCCAAAGTGCATCGGCAGAGATCAAGATTTGATGCTGCTCTTGGTACAACATGATGGAATGGTTGTCATGACCTGGAGCCGCAAGAATTTGCCAGCGGTACGGACCCAAGATCAGTTCTTCACCAGGTACTAGGAGAGCTTGATGACTAAAGCGTGGACACTCTTGCCCTAGCTGTTCAAAGCTGAGTAAATTCTCATCCCAGTCTTGCACCGCGATGGCCTCCGCTTGCGGTATCCAAATCTCGCAATCAAATACTTCGGATAAAGCCGCATTACCGCCACAATGATCAGAATGCAGATGGGTGTTGACTACTTTATTGAGGGTTTTTAAGCCATGCTGCTGCAGTGAATTAGAAACTAAATCCAGTGTCATCTGTTGATGAGCACAGTACCCAGTGTCAACTAAGGAAACGTCTTGTTCACCGAATAGTAAAACATTATTTGCCGATAACCATCCGCGCTCGAAAATCTCCATTCCGGGCGGGAGCAAATAATTACCAATGCGCTTTTCAGACACCTGAATTCTTCTGGGAAGTGAGTTCGAGTTTTTGAATGTCGAATTGCTGTTGCTTCAGGCGCTGCAATAAATCCGCATAGACTTTAGGATCGATTTGCGGGGTCCTGGATAAAACCCAAAGATATTCTCTTCTAGGATCACTCACGGCTGCCACCTGATATTGAGAATCCAAATCAATCACCCAGTAATCACCCCATACCAAAGGTAGAAATGAAAGCCACTCGGGAGCAAAGCGCACTTCCAATTTAGGGGAATCTTTGGCACCAATCTGACGAGCCAAGCCTTCTGCTTCTGAGGTCTCTCCCGAAGCCGTTTTGCAACTGTTGAGTACTCGAAGATTGCCATCTGGTTTAGCGCTATAGACGGCCTTTGTATTGGAAACGCACTTTTTCTGAAACCAATTCGGAAACTTGGCAATTTCGTACCAAGTTCCTAGGTAGCGCGGCACATCCAAAGAAGCTATGATCTTCACACCCTGCTCCACCGGTTGCGCCATGACTTGGGATGATCCCAGTCCAATGAGTAATGAGCCCACTATGGAAATGAGTGAAGCACGAGAATGGGAAAACAGGGTCATTAGCGCAATGCCTTTAGTTGGTAGATCGCCTGCTCAAAAGCTTGCGAATATAAGGAATCCTACAACATAACAGCAATAGCAAAACAAGCGCATAAATTGTTACAGTATCCAAATCATTCTTTCCCGCCTTATGCCACCAATAATGCAGAATCGCAGTACAGGCAATGAGATAAATCAGTCGATGCAATAAAGCCCAACGGCGACCTAATTGTCTTTGGGCCCAATGGGTGGAGGTTATGGCTAGTGGAATCAGCAAAACAAGACTGATAAAGCCCATGGTGATGAACGGTCGCTTCAGCACGTCCTTCAGCATGTCCACTAAATCAAAATTTTGATCTAGCCAAAGCCAGATTAGGAAATGCACAGATGCATAAAAGAAACTAAATAAACCTAACATTCTGCGATACCGAATCCATACCGTTGCATTCGTCAGCAAACGCAGTGGCGTCATCGCTAGGGTTAAGCACAAGAAAACGAGCGCCCAAGTTCCCGTGGAGCGGGTTATCAACTCAATGGGGTTCGCACCTAAACCATCGGTTAAGCCCAACCAAATCAAACGATCTAAGGGCAATAGCGCTAAGAGAAAAATGAATAACTTCATCACGCTATATTGATTGCTTAGCCTCAATAAAACTTCTTGAGATCCATCCCAGCGTACATACTCGCCACTTGATCACCGTAACCATTGAACATTTGGGTTTTAATCTTAGGAGCAAAGACACCTTTAGGATCGCCAATACGACGCTCGGTAGCCTGACTCCAGCGAGGATGATCTACCTGAGGATTGACGTTGGAATAAAATCCATACTCGCGTGCATCAAACTGACTCCAACTGGTCTTCGGCATTTCCTCTGTCAAACGAATTTTGACAATCGACTTAGCGCTTTTAAAGCCATATTTCCAAGGCACCACAATTCTGACGGGGGCACCATTTTGTTTTGGCAGCATTTCACCATAAAGACCAAAGGTCAGAAGAGTCAATGGGTTCATAGCCTCATCCAAGCGAAGGCCTTCGCGATAAGGCCAGTCGATAATCTGGCTCTTTAAGCCTGGCATTTGCTTGCGATCTGCCAAAGTAATAAATTCCACATATTTGGCGGAACCTAAGGGCTGCACCTGATTCAATAATTTGGATAAGGAGTAACCATCCCATGGAATCACCATAGACCAACCCTCAACGCAGCGCATGCGATAGATGCGCTCTTCCATCGGAGCAAGCTTGAGTAATGAGTCAATATCCAAGGTCATTGGTTTTTTGACCAAACCTTCAATCGTTACTGTCCATGGACGCGTTTGCAAGCTCTCAGCATAGGCGGCCGGATCTGATTTATCCGTTCCAAACTCATAGAAGTTGTTGTAACCAGTCACATACTTATAACTAGTCGATTCATCCTTGAGAATGAAGTTGGGGTTTGGAGTGGCGATTAATTTTTGAGCATTACTTGCAAGTGCATCACGGGAAAACCATGGCGCAAGAGCCAAACCAAAAGCACCGGCAGCAGCGCTCTTAATTAAGTCGCGACGCCCCTCAAAAACCGCCTTAGGGGTGATTTCCTGGGAAAGCTGCTTTAGTTCATGGGCTCGCATATCAAAGTCTCCTCAATGGATTGAATCTCTTACCAACAATAAGCTCCATTCTCCTACGCCCGCCAATTTATTGCTGAGGCACTGAATTGAAGCCAGGAGACGCATAAAAAAAGGCAAACCAAACGGTTTGCCCTTTTCACGAAGCTGCGCAAATTAAGCTACTGCTGCTGTCTTCAAGATCTCATTCAAAGTGGTGCTTGGGCACATCACCGCCTTGAACTTAGCTTGATCAGGCATGAAGTAACCACCGATATCAGCTGGTTTACCTTGCACTGCCTTGAGCTCACTAACAATTTTTTGCTCGTTCTCAGTTAAAGCTTTTGCAATCGGAGCAAAGTGAGCTTGTAGTTCTTTATCTTCCGTTTGTGCAGCTAGAGCTTGAGCCCAGTACATCGCCAAGTAGAACTGGCTACCGCGGTTATCCAACTCGCCAGTACGTGGAGATGGTGACTTATTGTTATCCAATAATGTGCCAGTAGCTTCATCTAGGGTGCGAGCCAAAATCTTCACTTTTTGATTATTAGTCTTGTCACCGATATCTTCTAAAGAAACAGCTAAAGCCAAAAACTCACCCAATGAATCCCATCGCAAATGGTTCTCTTCAACCAATTGTTGAACGTGCTTAGGAGCAGAACCACCCGCACCAGTTTCAAAGAGACCGCCACCTGCCATCAAAGGCACGATAGACAACATCTTTGCACTAGTGCCGAGTTCCATGATTGGGAACAAATCAGTGAGGTAGTCACGCAAAATATTACCAGTCACAGAAATCGTGTCTTTGCCACGAATCACGCGCTCCAATGTGAAACGCATTGCGCGGGTCTGAGACATGATCTGAATATCTACGCCAGTTAAGTCGTAATCTTTCAAGTAGGTTTGCACCTTTTTGATTAACTCAGCTTCATGCGGGCGGTACTCATCCAACCAGAATACGGCTGGAGTATTAGACAGACGCGCACGGTTGACTGCCAACTTCACCCAGTCACGAATCGGCGCATCTTTAACCTGACACATACGCCAGATATCGCCCTCTTCTACATTCTGCTCCAGCAATACTGTGCCGTCATCCGCAACAATGCGGGCTACACCAGCCTCAGGGATCTCAAAAGTCTTATCGTGTGAGCCGTACTCTTCTGCCTGCTGAGCCATCAAGCCCACGTTAGGCACTGTACCCATGGTTTTAGGATCAAAGTTACCGTGGGTCTTACAGAAGTTAATCATTTCTTGATAGATGCGAGCAAAGGTACTTTCTGGAATAACCGCTTTAGTGTCATGCAAACGACCATCTGCACCCCACATCTTGCCGCCAACACGAATCATTGCCGGCATCGATGCATCCACGATCACATCGCTTGGTGAATGCAGGTTAGTAATGCCTTTAGCAGAGTCAACCATCGCCAATGCTGGACGATGCTCATGGCACGCATGTAAGTCTTGAATGATTTCTTCGCGCTTGGATTCTGGCAAAGTTTTGATCTTGTCGTACAAGCTGCTCATACCGTTGTTTGGATTAACGCCTAACTCTTCAAACAACTTGCCATGCTTCTCAAATGCATCTTTGTAGAAAATCTTGACAGCATGACCAAACACGATTGGGTGTGACACCTTCATCATGGTCGCCTTGACGTGCAAGGACAACATCATGCCGGTCTTGTAAGCATCTTCGATTTCTTTTTCGTAGAACTCGCAGAGTGCTTTCTTGCTCATGTACATGCTGTCAATAATTTCACCAGCAAGCAAAGAGACTTTTGGCTTGAGAACAATCGTCTTGCCACTCTTCGTGACCAAATCCATCTTCACATCACATGCCTTAGTCATCGTCATTGACTTCTCACCAGCGTAGAAGTCGCCACCATGCATGTGGGATACGTGTGTACGGGAAGCCTGGCTCCACTCACCCATAGAGTGTGGGTTCTTGCGGGCATAACGCTTCACCGCATTTGGTGCGCGGCGGTCAGAGTTACCTTCACGCAATACTGGGTTTACTGCGCTGCCTAAACACTTGGAGTAACGGGTGCGAATTGCTTTTTCAGCATCGTCCTTAGGATCATCTGGGAAATCAGGGATCTTGTAGCCTTTAGATTGCAGTTCTTTAATAGCAGCGAGCAATTGAGGAACTGAAGCGCTGATATTCGGCAACTTGATGATGTTGGTATCTGGCAATAAGGTCATGCGACCCAGTTCAGCCAAATTATCAGGAACTTTTTGTTCGGCAGTTAAGCAATCAGAGAACTCTGACAAGATACGTGCCGCAACAGAAATGTCGCTTTCTACAACCTGCACTCCAGCTGGTGCTGTAAAGGTGCGAATGATTGGTAAAAATGCACAGGTCGCCAATAATGGCGCTTCATCTGTCAGCGTGTAAATGATCTTTGATTTCTCTGAAGCCATTGATGTTTCCTCGATATGGATAAATATTAGGGCTCGGTCTTATACCGAACCACTCTCGCATTCCGCACGCAACACTTCAGGCGCTTTTGGCTGTCTTGGGTGTCATTTCGCGCACTGGACCGAGAATGCTATTTTAAATCATCGACCCCGCCAATTTAAGGGGATTTAGGCACCAAATTGGCTGAAGTCAGTCAATTTAAGGGAATCCACCGAGCTAAATCCTTGCTCGTATACATCGTAAACTGCAGTACATGACGAACAAGCACCCCCTGCTCAACAAAAACCTCCTGCTGTTGATTCTCTGCCAGGGCTTGTTTTTAACCAATAATGTGACATTTATCGCCATTAATGGCCTGGTTGGCCTCAGCCTGAGTCCAGTTGCCTGGATGGCGACCCTGCCTGTAATGGGTTATGTGGTGGGGGGTGCCTTCTCAACCTCCATCGTAGCCAAAACCCAAAATTACTTTGGCCGGAAGATTTCTTTTCAGCTCGGCCTCTTGGTAGCGGTCTTGTCAGCCCTCCTCTGTGCATACGCCGCTATTTCCAAAAACTTCTGGCTTTTGGTCCTAGGTACCTTTATTGCAGGCTATTACAGCGCTAATGGCCAGCTCTATCGATTTGCGGCTGCTGAGCTCACGGTTGCCAGCCAAAGGGATAAGGCGGTCTCCTGGGTGCTAGCTGGTGGCATCCTGGGTGCAGTGATTGGGCCCAACCTAGCCTCTTGGACTAAGGATTTCTTTGATACCGCGTTCTTGGGGGCTTACCTTACCCTTTCAATAGCGGGCTTTATTGGCATCATCGTGATGCAGTTCATCCACTTCCCAGAAGAGTTTAAGACCCAGCATTCACTGTCCGCAGGCAGAAATCTCAAAACAATTCTGCAACAACCCGTCTTTATGGTTGCGGTGATTGGCGCCTCTTTGGGCTACGGCGTCATGAACCTACTGATGGCAGCAACGCCACTTGCCATGCAAATTTGTGGGCTCCCTTTTTCAGACACAGCACTGGTCTTGGAGTGGCATGTCATCGGTATGTTCGCACCCGGGTTTTTTACTGGCTCACTCATTCAACGCTTTGGCACAGTCAAAATAATGGGTGTTGGCGTCATCCTCAATCTCGTATGCATTGCAATCGCGCTGACTGGCGTCGACTTTCATCAATTCCTAATTGCGCTATTTTTGTTAGGCGTTGGTTGGAACTTTTTATTTACTGGCTCGACCTCTTTGGCGATGACTGCCTACCGACCAGAAGAACGTGACAAGGCTCAAGCAGCCATTAACTTCTTTGTATTTGGCACTATGGCCTTCACTTCCTTCGGCTCTGGAGCCCTCATTACCTCGCAGGGCTGGAACATTCTCAATCTCGGATCGCTGCTTCCCGTTGCGGTGACAGCGGCTGCGTTAATTTGGCTTAGCGCCAATCGCAAGAAGGTCAGCACCTCCTCTGCGGCTTAAGAAACCTTCGCTAAAGGTAGATTGAAAAGTAAGTTTTGCGGCTTTAGCTTGAGTTGCTTTTCATCATTCATCGCAATGCACATATACACCGGCTTTCCAGCCTGAGATTGGGTAACGGCAGCCTCATCAATAAAGTCTAAGCGGAATAAGCAAATGACCTTCTCAAGCTCATCAGCATCGACCGGCTCTTTGTTGTAAAGCTTATTCAAGATATCAGTCGCAGCAGCATCTAGGCCAACATGCCAAGACCACTTCGGATCGGTGATTTGCTGCATTGGAGTGATACGTACTTGAGCGCCTAAAAAATGTTGCACCCATTTTTCAAGAACACGGCAAAAATGATTAATGGGTGGCTGACCAAAATTGAGCTGCACTGCAAAATCATGATCTTCATTCTTCTCCCAATACAGATCGGCATTTTCTTCATGCAATACATCTAAATCAATCGAGCGCATGGACATCGACTTGCTCTTTAGAAGATCAAGAATATTTCCCGTTTCACCTGCCTGCGCATTGCGAGTGACTACCTCATCATCAGCGCCCATCACCACGCTGTCCTCGAGCACGGTGATTTTCTGCACTCGAAAGAAGATCTCACCCATGCGAGCATCCAATGGATGGCAATCTTCACCCAAGATATGACGGATAAATATTTGCGCCAACTGAGAGATAAATAAAGGCGGCACGTCAACACCATCGCCTTTAAATAAGCTCATATAGAAATTTTCTAAAGAGCTGGCCGCCAATAACTTAGCGCGGTATCTCAACCAAACTTGATAGTTCACCTGAATATCAGGATCTGCCATTCCAGCAATTTCCTCATCGGCGATGACTGCTCGGGGGTTCTCGCTTAAGCGCTGGTGCAAGGCACGCTCAGCAGCGCAGGATTCGGGAACTAGGTTTAGTTCGGGACGCAATAAGTAAGTACGCAGAAAATCATCCGTCACTTGCAATTGCTTGTCAGACCCCACCGTTAGGGTTTTATATGCAGAATGAGGCCAGAAGTTTGTCATATGAGTTTGCTCGAACAAAAAGATTACGCTCAGAATATACTAGCCCTTCAATTTCAGCCAAAGAGGAAGATAAACGTGAGCGAACTCCAAAAAATAGATACCGTTGTTGGTGATGGCAAAGAAGCGACTGCCGGCAATCATGTCGATGTGCATTACACCGGGTGGTTGTTTGATGAAAAGGCCCCTGACCATAAAGGTCAGAAGTTTGATAGTTCCCTCGATCGCGGTCAGTTATTTAGCTTTCCTTTGGGTGCTGGCCATGTCATTAAGGGCTGGGATCAGGGCGTGCAAGGCATGAAAATTGGCGGCAAACGCACCCTCATCATCCCTTCAGAGATGGGCTATGGCCCTCGTGGTGCGGGTGGTGTGATTCCCCCAAATGCAACATTGGTATTTGATGTAGAGCTACATGGAGTGAATTAATTCCGAACCTGCTTCTGCAAGTAATAAGGCCACTCAATGAGTGGCCTTTATTTTGTCCTAAAGAAACGATATCGATCTTAGGAGCGTAAGTCTTTACCGTTTAGTGTTAATTTATTTTGCGTTGTTGGCTGGCACAAACTAATTAAGCGGTTTCTTTCTGCCATGACCTTATCAGCATAGCCACCATCATTCTCAGCGTTTGCAGCACCAACATAGTATTTCAAGCCATTGCGCAATGAGCCACTAGTCGCAATTAAATACTTCAGAATATAAGCGCCTACCCGAATATTCACTTCTGGCTTAACCGCATCAGTAGCACCGCCATACAAAGCATATTTATCTTTATGAATAGCAGTCATCACTTGCATCAAGCCTTCTGCACCTGCATGGCTTTTAATGAGCGGATTAAAGTTGGACTCCACAGAAATCACCGCGAGCAATAAGACTGGATCAATATTGACTTCTTTTGCAATCAGCACGGTGTTCGAAACATATTCCTCAATCTTGGCCCGATCTAACTTGTACTTCTTCTCAAAGAAGTCAGCAACAGCGCGTTGATTTTGAATGGACACCATCAACTTTGAATCCAAAGCTTGAGGGTCAATTTTGGATGTTGGGATGCGATCCGACAAATGGGAAATCGGCTTTACCTGAGCATGCGCCACCGAGGGCATCAAGAGGGCAACTGTTTGCTGCTTAGCGCTTGTCAAGCCGCTGTGAGAAGTAGCTGATGCCTTGCCATAGATGACATTCGCAATTTCTTTGTCAGCAAGCGCCTTGGGAGCCTCTTCCTGATACTGATCGAGCATTGCAAAACCACCCTGCCAAACCATATGGCGGGCTTCGTCAGGGACCAGGATGCGAGCTAAATCAAATGCACCTGCTTGAGTTCCGTTGCCGGAAAGCCAGAGTCCAACAATCATGAAAACAGTCACGATCAATAGGCCATTCATCACCCGATATACAGGAGATAGTGCGTGAGCCAGCAACTCTTTAGCGCTTGCCTTTACAGGCTGCACCAGTTGCATCTCACTCAAATTAGCAGAAAAACATTTAATCATTCATGGTCTTGCAGCACCCCAAAAATCAAAGCTCAGATTTATGTTGCAATGCAATAAGTAAAAAACATGAGCCATCCTAAGAAGGTTCTTATATCAAGTCAAGAATAAAGGAATCCATTTCAATAACTTATAGGTCTTGAAATAAGGATGATCCCTAATAAGGTCATCAAATTGGATATTTAATCCTTTATTTTCAGTAACTTAAAGAAGTTAGTGAGGACTTATTTCACATAATAAAAAAGTCCTCAAAATCCAACTTTTTTACTATTGTTGAGCTTCGAAAGCCCTACCTGACCGGTATATCTAGTATCCAGATGCGCTGAATTTTCTACCGGTAGTGTTATTTAGATCGTCACCTCAAGTCGCGCATCTCCGCTTCTTCACACCCTGTAGTGAGATCGGTTGTTGAGATAGAAGACGGCCACCCCCTGATAAATACTAGCTCCAGAGCTAATGTGATCACTCAATATGTGTAAAACTTTTACACCCTCAGAAGGACACTCATTACACTGACATGCAATGAAATTCATAGGCAAACTCCTCTTAGTTAGCTCGCTTTGGCTGCCACTCAGTGCATCGGCCCTATTTGATCAATGCAAAGATCTATTTCCTGCCCAGCAAGTGCCGAGTACGAGCCAGATAGGGAGAGACCTTTGCTTTGATGATTTCGCAATCTTCTATTCCCCTTCCGATAAAAAGCCGATCTACACCGTCGAGCGCCTTAATGGCGAGCAACTCCAGGCGCCTCACCCACGACGTACGAATCAGTTTTACGAGGAGGCTAGACTCCCAGCGCATGAACGCGCCCTCCTGGCAGACTATCGTGGCAGTGGATATGACCGAGGGCATAACGTTCCAGCCGGGGACATGACGCGAGAGCGGGGAATGGCTCAGTCATTCTCCTTAGCAAACATGATGCCGCAAGCCAGACAAAACAATCAGGGCATCTGGGCAAAACGAGTTGAAGAGCCTACTAGGATGTACATCAAGCGCGCAGAAGGCGATGTGTATGTATTTACTGGATCAGTAGGAAATGCCGGCAGTATTGGCAAAAGCCGAGTCACCATACCGAGCCATATCTATAAGCTAGTCTACGATCCCAATAAAAAGTTGGCTTGGGCTTATTGGGTGGAAAACACAGATGATGCGCAAATGAGTGCGCCAATCTCCTATGCTGAGCTGGTTCAAAAGACCGGCATCGACTTTCATCTACCCGTAGGGCTTAGTGAGACTGCCGCCATTAAAGCTGCTGCGATGGGTGCAGCAGCAAAGCAGGCAATAGGCGGCTGGTATCCGGTCTTTTTTGATCAATACTCACCTGAGAAGGTAGCGGCGATCATCTCGAACATCAAAGCAGGCAAGGTTGCCAGCGTACAGATTCAATATGACCGTAATGTCGAGCTCGCTCAAAAGCTAGCTCAGGAGATTGGGGCGCAAAGCACATTGCAGGCCACGCTTTCTCAAAGCAGTCCGCCAGATGCACCCAATGTGAGTTATGAACGCAATCGTGTGATCGCCATAGTTCGCTCCAAGTAAAGCTTTACTACTCGCGAGTACGGGGTGCAATTCCATGAGCCCGCTGGATAGGGGCCAATAATCCGCGCAGGCCATTGTGATCCAGGGTGTGCATCAACTCTAGCAACTGACCCAGCTCGCCCTTAGGAAATCCTTCCCGAGCAAACCACGCCAAATAATTACCAGGCAAGTCTGCAAGCGCGCGCCCAGCATGCTTACCAAAAGGCATTTTTATGGTGACCAGCTTCACAAGGGCTTCTGAATCCATAGCTCCGATCTTACAAGCTCAGGAATCCCTGGAGACAAATCTCAACACCTAGACAAACAAGGGTCATTTTCTCAATTGAGAATTATTCTCATTTACTGTATATTGAGAATCATTCTCATTTACTTTTATTCACCAGCCCACCTCACCATGAAAATGACCATCAAAAAACTTGTTGCCTTCAGCATCCTATTAGCTACCGCCTTACACATCTCCTTCGCGAATGCGGGTGAAGGCGCATTTGGATGGATTTACACCCTAGATCTTCAACCCAAGGGCAAGCTCGAGTTTGAGCAGCGTTTGCAACTCAACAAACAACAAGCTGCTGGCACCTACGATGCTTGGACTGCCAGAACCGAGTTGGAATATGGCCTGACCAATGATTTACAAATTGCTGGCTACATCAATTCGTATTACACCAGCGCAAATCAGAATTACACAAACCCCGAGGCCTGTGGCGATAGCTCAAGTTGCACCGGCGGTTACGGCGTGCCATCCAGTCATGACCCTGCCACCCCTTACAGAAAAAGCGGTATTGAGGGCGGCTCCCTAGAAGCCATTTATCGACTGACCAATCCAGTGACATCACCAGTGGGTGTGGGTCTATATTTAGAACCAACCTGGGGCAGAAACAAAGATGAAATTGAAGCGCGCTTGCTCTTGCAATCTAACTTCATTGACGATCGATTGATCTTGGCAGGTAACGTAGTGGTAGCAAATGAACGCTTGAAATTTATTGAGAATGGCAACGTACCTGAGTCGATGCTCGATTTTCTTGTAGGTGCTAGCTATCGATTCGCACCCAAATGGTCTGCTGGCGTTGAGGCACGTTTTCATAATGACTACTCAGAATTGAATTTACGAAATCAAGTTCAACGCGCAACCTTTGTTGGCCCCAATATGCACTACGCCGCCAAAGATTGGTGGGTCACTGGCGCCTGGCGTTACCAACTCAAAGGCGGTAACTGCATGGGTGGTGGCGAAGCTGAATGCTCCAATGCCCGCGTTTGGGATAGCCACTCAGTCAATGAATTCATTGTCAAAGTAGGTTTTCCGCTGAACTAAAAAAATGAACTGGAAACTAAATCCCTTATTCATGATTGGTCTAGCTGCAACCACAGCGCCAATCATTGCACACGCTAAGATTTATGTATCGATTGAGCAAGCTCAAAAGATACTCATACCCAATAAATTACTTATCAAAAATCCCATCATCATTACAGATGAGCTACAAGACAAAATGCGCACAGCTTCAAGTATTCGCCACCCTTTTCAAGGAGATCGAATTTGGAGGGCGGCCGATGGAAGCTGGTTCATTGTCGATGAAGTGGTTGGTAAACATGAAATGATTACTTACGCAGTAGCACTAAGCCCAGCAGGCGCAGTGCTGGGAATCGAGATTCTGGAGTACGTTGAATCTTATGGTTACGAAGTGGCAGAAGCGAAGTGGCGTCAGCAGTTTGTTGGAAAAGTGGCATCAGATCCCATCAAACTCAATCAAGACATTCAAAACATTGGTGGTGCTACCCTCTCTTGCAAACACCTGACTGATGGCGTCAAGCGGGTTGCCGTTTTATATGATCTTGCCCTTAAAAATCAGAGCACGATTCCAAAAGCCAAATGATTCGCTGCAAGCCGCTCTTAGGCACCTTCGTAGAAATCAGTATTGAAGATGAACTGCCGTCCTTCAAGGCACTAGACGAGGCCTTCTTAGCTATTGAACAAGTGCAGTCTTTGATGGGCTTTCATGATCCAGAGAGTGAGCTTTCTCAAATTAATGCCAGGTCTTATCTAGAGCCGATTGCGATTCATCCGTGGACAGCTGAAGTACTAACTATCGCGAAGGATATTCATCGTCAGTCACAAGGAATATTTAATTGTGGAATTGGTCATTTGCTAGCAGAGGCAGCTCTTCTACCGAGGCACTTGAAAATCAGTGATTGCCGATTTGGGGGTGTAGAAGATCTCCTATTGATCAAGCCCTTCTTGGTTCGATCATATCTCCCACTATGTCTTGATCTTGGCGGGATTGCCAAAGGCTATGCAGTAGATAAAGCGATTGAAGCTTTGATCGCGAATGGCGTTCAATCTGGATTCGTCAATGCCGGGGGCGATATGCGAGTCTTTGGAGACCATTCTCGAGAGATTGAAATCAGGAACCCCTCTAGGCCGAATGAGCTGATCCAGATTGGTAGCATGAAGGCGGGTGCAATTGCTACCAGCGGCCTCTACTTTGCAAAACGGGATGCCAATGCAAGAAGTTTTATGGTCAATCCGCTCAAGCAAGAACATGTTGAGTTTTCAGAATCTTATTCAGTCGTCGCCGCCAAATGCGTCTACGCAGATGCCTTAACTAAGGTAGTGAGTATTTCTGGCAATACCCAACATCCCTGCTTGCGTCATTTTTCAGCCCAAGCCATCCGAATCCCCAACACTATCACTTCATGAAAAATACGAGTCGCCTTGGCAAGATGCCGACATGGCAAAGACATTTTGTACTAATTGCTATGTTGGGCTGTTCCCTCACTGGCACAGCCTATTTGTTGGGTCATCAATTCCACATCGAGCGCGCTGTATTAGGCGCCCACTCGGTATTAATATGGCACGGTATTGCTGCTATGGCAGCCACGATGGCTCTAGGCTCAGTCTTACCCTTTCACCTGAAGGCGGGCTTGAAGTCTAGAAGAAAGTTGTGGAGTGGTTTAAGCCAATTGGCTTTTTTAACTACCCTATTGGTTTCAGGCGCCCTACTGTACTACGGTCCTGAAGAAATGCGAGACCGAGTGATTGCAACGCACTGGATGACTGGCATTGCCTTCTTTGCAATCTTTCTACTGCACGGAGTGTATGTCAAAAAAATTGACTGACTTCAATAAACATCAGGCGTATTGAGTTTTTTCTCAATACGCCTATTTCTAACTACAGCAGACTTACTTACAGCAAGAATCTTTTCCAGATGTAGTTCCACAAGAATTGATTCCTAATAATGGATATGCTGGGCAGAAACGAAAAATACCTGTAGCCATCGGGATTAGTCCGAGCCAACCCCACCAACCTATGATGTCGTTAGTAGCCAGCACAACCAGCACAATACCTACTGAGATTCTTAAAATACGATCGATACCGCCGACGTTACATTTCATATTGAACTCCTTTGAAAAGCGATTAAATGGTTCTTGTAAATTACTTCTTGCAGTAATGCTTGTAGAGCAAACTCATTACTGATACTGCAATCTGGCTAGATAGTGAGTAGTAAATCTGCTTACCCTCTCTACGTGTTTTAACCAGCTTCTCCTTGCGCAATACGGTGAGCTGCTGCGAGAGCGTGGGCTGATGTAAATCTAGTGCAACCTCTAACTCACCAACACATTTTTCCGCTTGACCGATTTCACATAAGAGCATCATGCGATCTCGGTTTGATAAGACCTTCATTAGCTTGCAGGCATCATCGGCTGATGACTGCATCTTCTTTAGCTCTGCTTTTGAAATAGGCATATTCATTGTCATTACCCAATCAGAGCGCATTCAAAGGAATTTTTAAATAAGCAACTCCATTGCTGTCTGCTTCAGGAAAATGTCCAGCCCGTATATTGACCTGAATAGAAGGCAAGATTAATGTTGGCATATCTAAGGTCTTATCTCGTGCGGTACGCATCTGCACAAATTGCTCCTCAGTCACACCATCATGCACATGAATATTATTTGCCTTCTCATCGGCAACAGTGCTCATACCAGTTGCAGGCCGATTATTGGGTGGGTAGTCATGACACATATACAGCTTAGTCTGCCCTGGGTAAGACAAGAGCTTTTGTATAGAGCGATAGAGTGTCTTGGCATCTCCACCCGGAAAATCGCAACGCGCAGTGCCGACATCCGGCATAAACAAGGTATCACCCACAAAGATCGCATCACCGATCTCATAAGCCATACAAGCGGGGGTATGACCAGGAACAAAGAGCGCTTTTAATGAGAGATTGCCAAATGCAAGTGACTCACCCTCCTTTAGTAAGTAGTCAAATTGAGTGCCATCCGCCTTAAAGTGATCATCGAGATTAAAGACACCTTTAAATACTGTCTGCACATTCTTGATGTGATCTCCAATGACCAACTGACCACCTAGATGACTTTGCAAGTAAGGGGCAGCTGTTAAATGGTCTGCATGGGCATGGGTCTCCAAAATCCAAGTGACCTTTAGCTGGTGCGCCCTAACGAAGGCAATGACCTCATCGGCAGACTTGGTGGTGGTTCTACCCGATTTAGGGTCATAGTTCATCACTGAATCAATAATGACGCAAGGACTGCCCTCACCCTCATAGACTACATAGGTGTAGGTCCAGGTTTCTGGGTCAAAAAAGTCTTTAATCAGTGGGGTGTGCTGTGGAGTCAACATATTTTCTTGCTTACGTAAGTATTGTAAATATTATATATATTTATATACTATATTAATCTAAAATAAATTGCAATGGACTACTCAACTCTGATCAGCCCCTCACTAGGCATCCTAGTTGGCATACTCATGGGCCTCACTGGCGCTGGTGGCGGGATTCTGTCAGTACCACTCTTAGTCTTCTTTCTGGGGCTGCCGATTGCAGAAGCAGCACCTATTGCACTCTGTGCAGTTGCTCTGGCTTCGAGTATTGGGGCTATTTTGGGACTCAAAAATAAGATCTTGCGTTACAAAGCGGCTATTTTCATGGCGATCTTTGGCTTAATCCTATCTCCCGTAGGTCTTTGGCTTGCACCTCAGATTCCGAATACACCCTTACAAATTCTGTTTAGCTTGACCCTGATCTATGTAGCGGTACGCTTATTAATACAAGCGCGCAATGAGCTTAAAGGCATTCCGGAGGAAGATAGAAAACCTCCGCCCTGCCTAGTCAATCCCACTGTTGGAAAACTCCAATGGACCCTGCCTTGTGCGCGAGCCCTGATGTTCGCTGGTAGCATCGCAGGCTTTTTATCTGGCCTACTCGGCGTTGGTGGCGGCTTCATCATCGTGCCAGCGCTCAAACGCTATACCGACTTGCCAGTGAAATCCATCGTCGCCACTTCTCTTGGGGTGCTCGCTATCATCACTGGTGGTGGCGCTATTTTCTCGGCAGTGAGTGGTAGCTTAAAAATTGTGCTTGCAGCGCCTTTTGCGATTGCTGCCTTAGGTGGATTGTTGATTGGGTTGCTTGTGGGGAAAAAGTTAAGCGGTCCACATATTCAGCTTGCTTTCTCCATCTTTACCCTGGTGATTGCTCTTGGCCTACTAGCCAAAAGCGTGCTAACTTGAAGTCCGTGAAACGCCCGATATCTTCCATTCTTCTTATTTTTTCTCTCGCACTATTGGGAGCCCTAATCATGTCTCTTAAACCCAGCTCTCTTTTAAACAGCTCCGTTAGCAGCATCTCCGGAACAGTCAGTAATCTTAATAATGAACTCTTAGAGTATGTCAATCCAGAAAAGCCCACTCACGATCACTCTTCGGTGTATTACCAGCGCTTTTATATATCCACATTTGATTTAGACCATCACAGGATTGCAGCTAAATTCTCAACACCAATGGTGGTAAGCAATGGGGATGCTGTCACAGTCTCGGGTTATCAAAAAGGGAATAGCTTTCAGGTACTCGCATACACCAACAAAACTCAGCAAGTCACTAAACATGAAAACTGGATTGTTCTAGGCTTAGGAGCTCTCTTCTTCTTGGCTGTTGCCCTGGGGCTTCTTAACTCAGAATTGGTGGCTGAAGGCGCTTTAGTCCCCAAGCTATTTCTGATGGGCTTTGTGGGTGTTGGCTTCTATATGACTTATCGCGCTCTACTCATTCGAGAGGCGATCTCGCTGCTTCACGGCTAGATAGGAAAATGGTTCGAGCACCACTTGCTCCCCAATAGAAAAAGCCCTCTTTCGAGGGCTTTTTAACAAGCACGTTAATACAAGATCTTAGTGACCACCAGCTCCACCTAAGTAAGCTGCTTTCACAGCAGGATCATGCTTTAATTTTTCTGCTGGACCATGCGTTGCAATCTTACCGTTCTCCAATACATAGCCGTAGTCAGCAACGTTCAAAGCTGCAGCAGCGAACTGCTCCACCAATAACATCGTCACGCCTTGTGATTTGAGATTAGAAATAATCTTAAATACTTCCTCAACCAAGATTGGTGCTAGACCCATAGATGGCTCATCCAAGAGAATGATCTCTGGGTTCAACATCACCGCACGCGCCATCGCCAACATCTGCTGCTCACCACCTGACAAGGTTCCAGCCAATTGGTTGCGACGCTCTTTTAAGCGTGGGAACATTTCTAGAGAGCGCTCTAGATCATTCTTAATATCGCCTTTTGGACGGCTACCAGTAAAGCGCGGAAATGCGCCTAACAAGAGGTTGTCATTGACAGACATCGTCGTAAATACACGACGACCTTCTGGGCTGTGCGCCAATCCAAGACGGGCAATTTTATGAGAGTCGTAACCATCAATTTTTTCGCCGCCCAAGGTCACTTCACCCGCTGTAGGTTTAATCATGCCCGTAATAGCGCGCATGGTAGTGGTTTTACCAGCGCCGTTTGAGCCGATCAAAGTAATAACTTGTCCTTTAGGAACATCAATATTGATGCCGTGCAGAACTTTTACTTTGCCGTAGCCTGCTTCAAGATTCTTAATAGATAACATGGTATTTACCGATTCAATATTGTTCTAGTGATTAAGTACCCAAGTAGGCATGAATCACCTTCTCGTCTGCCTGAACTTCAGCTGGTTTACCTTCTGCAATCTTCTGACCGAAGTCCAATACAGAAACGGTGTCGCACACTGACATCACCACATCCATATGATGCTCAATCAGGATGAAGGTAATACCGCTATCGCGGATCTTACGAATAATGCGCAAGAGTTCTTTAATGTCTGGTGCCGTCAAACCAGCAGCTGGCTCATCCAACAAGAGCAACTCTGGATCCAAGGCCAAGGCGCGGGCAATCTCCAAGGAGCGCTGCTTACCGTATGGCAGGTTACGCGCCTCTTCATTCGCTAAATCTTCCAAGCCAACAAACTTCAACAAGGCCATTGCTCGAGCATGTGCTTCTTGCGATTCTTTTTTGTAGCGCGGTAAGTTCAAAGCAATTTCCAGCATGTTGGACTTAAAGGTGTGATGCAAGCCAACCAAAATATTTTGGATAGCAGTCATCTCACCGAAAAGCTGAACGTTTTGGAAGGTACGAGCGATACCTGATAAGGCGATATCAGAAGATGTACGGCCAACAACACTCTGACCGGCATACAGCACATTACCAGCTGTCGGCTGATAAATACCAGTTAAGACGTTCATCATCGTGCTCTTACCGGAACCGTTCGGTCCGATCAAGCCGTGAATTGTTCCACGCTTAATGCTGAGGTCAACATTGTTCAGCGCTTTCAAGCCACCAAACTGCATCAGAACAGAGTCAACCTTGAGGAGCTCAGTGCCTGCATTTTGATTATTCACCGCGCTAATGAAGTTGATTGAATCATCAATCTCATCTGCTTTTTCGCCACGAGTGGTCACTGTCTTGCCGGCGATGGATTGGTAGAAGCTCTTCGCAAAACCAACGATACCGTTTTGCAAGTAGTACACCACTAACAAAATCATGAAGCCGAAAATACTGAGGCGCCAATCGGAGATTCTGTCTAACCAGAATGAGAAAGCTGCCAAGCCAATAACACCAGCCAAAGGCACCATCACGCGTCGTGGTGTTGTCACCTTTTTGGAGAGTGCCATCGCCGCACCTACAGCCACCACAACAGCGATGGTCGTAGCAACAATACGGAACAAATTAATATCGTCCAAGAGCTTAGGCAAGAGAACAATAATGGCCGCACCCAGTAATGCACCTAAACGTGACTTACGGCCACCCATAATGACCGCTAACAAGAAGAGAACTGCTAATTCATTGTTATAGGTATTTGGAGAAATATATTGCTCAGAGTAGGCATACAAACAGCCTGCTAAACCAGCAAAGCCTGCGCTAATGACGAAGGCAATCACTTTGTAGCGATAAACCGAGACGCCCATACAGTCACAAGCTACTGGACTATCACGCAAAGCCTCAAAAGCACGACCCATCTGGGATTTAACAAAACGGTCTACCACCACCAAGGCGATGATCAACACAATACAGACCAACCAAAAGAACTGGGCTTTTGACATTGGCGCGCCCATCAGGTCAGGCTTAGGAATCTTGATTCCTAAAGGACCTTCTGTAAGCCATGTCATCTCATTGATCAAGATCTGAGTAATAGTTCCAAACGCTAAGGTCACCATGGCCAAATACGGTCCAATGACTTTCAGTGCAGGTAGGGCCAGGATTCCACCAAAGATGGATGTCACAACAATGGCCGCTGGCAAAGTGATCCAGATCGGCGCGCCGAAGTGGAAAAACAAAACGCCTGCGGTGTAGGAACCAATTCCGAACAATGCAGCATGGCCTAAAGAAACTTGACCAACGTAACCCACCACAATATCTAAGCCATACAACAAGATGGTGTAAATCAGAATCGTTTCGACTAAGTGAATGTAGTACGGGTTGCTAATAAAGAAAGGTAGGCTAAATAAGCCAACAATTGCAATCAATAGGGGTAATAGAGACTTCGATTTCATTATTAAACTTTCTTAATTGCAGTTTTACCAAAGAGACCAGATGGCTTGAATGCAAGTACTAACAAGAGTAAGATCAAACCCGGTACATCTTTATAGCCAGTAGAAATATAGAAGCCTGTTGCTGTCTCAACAATTCCGAGAATCAAACCACCAACAATGATTCCCATACCGCTTGAGAGACCGCCAATAATGGCTACTGCAAATGCCTTTAAACCCAAGGCTCCACCCATGGCAGCGCCAGTTAATGTGAGCGGTGCAATCAACACACCAGCAAAGGCTGCTGTTAAGGATGACAGCGCATAAGAGAAGGTAATAACCATGCTGGTATTGATGCCCATCAAGCCGGCAGCATCACGGTCATTAGCCGTTGCTACCACCGCTTTACCGTAAATCGTTTTACGGTTAAAAAATTCGACCAACAACATCATGACTAGAGCGCCAACTACAACCAAGATTTCCATCGGCAAAATATTAGCTCCGAGGAATCCCATTGGCTCCATTGGCAATGGTGATGGGAATGGCAATGCATCGCGACCCCAAACGTTTTCAGCTACGTTCTTGAAAATGATACCCAGCGCAATCGTGGACATAATCCAACCAAACTCAGACTTAATCTTGATAGCAGGACGTACACCAATTAATTCAACGAAGCCACCTTGCACCATTCCGAAGAGACAAACGATTGGAATCATGAGCCAGTAGTTCATGCCAAACATGTCAACGCAGGTCAGACCAACTAAGGCGCCTAACATTAAGGCCTCGCCTTGACCGAAGTTCAATGTGCCAGAAGTGGCAAAAGTCAGCTGAAAGCCGAAAGCAATGACCGCATAGATCATGCCTACTGCGATACCACTGGAGAGGATTTGTGCAAACATTTCCATGATGTAGACCTAAAAAATTCTAAAACTGTTTTATGAACGATCCGCTATTGTAAGCAAAACGCCGCTTCGTGGGCGGCGTTTTGCTTGATTACACTTCTATAAATGCTGCAGTGCAGAAAAATAGATTTCTGCACCCGCTTTTATGAAGAATTACTTCTTCTTAGCTACAGCGTCTTCAGCATTCAAGAACTCAACTTTTCCGTTCTCAACAATACCCATCACCACGTCTTTAGCTTTGATTGCTTCGTGGTCAGTTTTGCTAAATGGCTTGTTGTAAGTCATCACAACACCATCAACAGGTGTATTCAGGTTCTCAAGTGCTGCCAAGATCTTTGGTCCCTCTGTACCTTTAGCTTGCTTGATTGCAGCTGCCAAGAGGTATACAGAGTCATAGCCTTGAGCTGCAGACACTGGGGAAGCGATGATGCCGTTCTTAGGTTTGAAATCCTTCAGGTAAGCATCTACGAAAGCTTTACGCTTTGGTGTAGTTGCAGGGCTCTGAATGAAAGTCTCTGGCATAGTTGCGCCGTTACCGTTCTTACCAGCAGTATCAATAAAGCTAGCCATAGACAATGTCCATGAACCGATCATTGGCTTCTTCCAACCCAATTTCGCCATACCGTTAGCAATTTGTGCCAACTCAGGTCCGATTGCGTATGTCAACACTACTTCTGCGCCAGCATTCTTTGCCTTGAGCAACTGTGATGTCATATCGACGTCACCCAAGTTGAACTTCTCTACCGCCACTGGAGTAACGCCATAATTCTTCAATGCCTTCTCTAAGTCTTCACGACCCAACTGACCGTAGTTTGTAGAGTCAGCCAAGATAGCGACTTTCTTCAAGCCACGCTTCTCAACCGCTTCTTTAGCGATCATAGGTGCCTGAATGTTGTCAGCAGCAGAAGTACGGAATACATAGTTCTCAGCAGCATTTGGGAATTGCTTAGTAATCAATGTACCTGTTGCAACGTTGTTGATCACAGGAATCTTGGCTTCTTGGAAGAAGCGCTGGGAAGCCAGAGCCACACCAGTGTTGATGTAACCCAATGTAGCAGCCACTTTTTCGTTGTTGATCAATTCTTGGGCGATTTGTACGCCACGCTCGTTTTTAGCTTCGTCATCGCGCTCAACTAAAACAATCTTGTTGCCGTCAATGCCGCCAGCAGCGTTAATTTCTTTCGCAGCTAAGCGAACGCCATCACGCATACTCACGCCCATTGAAGCGGAGCCGCCTGTGAACGGGCCAATAACGCCCACTTTGATATCGGCAGCGTAAGCGCCGGTTGCTAACATTGCAGTAGCAGCTACTGCAAAAATGTGACGACGAATATTCATAAAGTCTCCATGACTAAAAATGCTAATTAAATAAATTCTTTTTTAAGTACAACTTGAAACGAACATTTATCTTACAGTCAATGTCGGGGCAAAAAAAGGGCTCTGTATTAGGGTTTTACATTAGCCCCTAGAGATAAAAGTCGTTTTAAAAAATCTTACGAACTTGAGCTTGCAGGCTAGGCCAGAAGAGATTGATGATGAGGCCAGCGATCACCAAGCTGGCAGCCTCCACTTTCCAAGGGGGTAAAGCCTCACCCAAAAAGTAAGCGGATGCCCCCATTCCAAAGATGGGCACCAATAGAGGCGCTGGGGCCACTAGTGCAGCAGGGTGTTTTGACAGCAACCAGCCCCAAGCAGCATAGCCAAATATCGTATTGGCCCAAGACTGCCAAAGGACGCCAATCCAAGCCCCTAAAGGGGCAGCCAAGGTCACATCCCATAAATGGGCTGTACCGCCCTCAAAGATTAGCGCCATGAGTGCGAGCGGTGGAATAGAGAAAGCACTGGCCCACACGACATAGGACAACATATTGATTGAACCAGCTTGACGACTCACCGTATTAGCAATTCCCCAGGAGAGACCCGCAAAGACTACTAGCGCTAAACCTAAGAAAGTAGTGGTGGAGTCTGTGTGCAGCGCAATAATTACAAGACCAAGCAAAGCGATGCCAACTGCGACCACCTGATACCGCTTGAGACCCTCTTTGGCAAATAGCATGGCAAAGCCAATAGTAAAAAATACTTGGGTCTGCACCACTAAGGAGGCCAAGCCCGGAGAAATCTGACTATTGACGGCGTAGTACATCACACCAAATTGTCCAACTCCAGTGGCTAATCCATAAATACAGAGATTGCCCCAAGCTACTTTTGGCCTAGGCAGAAAGAAGACTAAGGGCAAAAGAACAAATAGATATCGCAAGGTCGCAAAATAAAACGGTGGCAGAGATGCCAAACTATTTTTGATCACGACAAAGTTTGTACCCCATACCGCCACAATTGCCAGGGCTAACAGCAAATGGCTTGCTGGTAACTGCTGGTGTAAGCCGCTACCTTGAGAACTTTCCAATCTACTCACTGGTGAGCAATTCAGCAGCGCGTTGCGCAATCATCATCGTAGGCGCCGCAGTATTGCCAGAAGTAATCGTTGGCATTGCAGAAGCATCCACTACTCTCAGATGATGAATACCCCGAACACGTAATTGAGAATCCAGCACCGCCAGCGGATCATCATCGCGCCCCATCTTGCAAGTACCTACCGGATGAAAGATCGTGGTACCGATATCGCCAGCAGCCTTAATGAGTTCCTCTTCTGTTTGATATTGCTTGCCTGGTTTGTACTCATCTGGTGTGTATGGCTTGAGCGCGGGGCTTTCCACAATCTTGCGTGTGAGACGCAATGAATCGGCAGCCACTTTGCGATCTTCATCGGTCGATAAATAATTTGGTGCAATCACTGGAGGCGCTTCTGGATCGACAGAGCCGATGTGCACACTACCGCGAGATGTTGGACGTAAATTGCAAACGCTAGCAGTAATTGCATTAAAGGAATGTAAGTCCTCACCGAACTTTTCTAGTGATAGCGGTTGTACGTGATACTCCAAATTTGCTGATGGCTGTTCCGGCGAGCTATATGCAAAAGCACCTAATTGAGATGGAGCCATCGACATTGGGCCAGAGCGCTTAAACACATACTCCATACCGATCATCAGTTTGCCGAGCAAAGAATTTGCTTTGGTATTGAGAGTCTTAATGCCATTGACCTTATAGATCATGCGCAATTGCAAATGGTCTTGTAAGTTTTCTCCCACACCAGGTAAATCTACAATGACGGGGATACCTAGTTTATTGAGAAGCGCAGCTGATCCGACGCCCGAGCGCTCTAGAACCTGCACACTACCAATGGCACCTGCACTCAAAATGACTTCGCCATGAGTAGCAGTATTGTTATTACTTAAATGCACGTCTACTGTTTTGCTATCTTTGATGTATTGAACGCCGAAGCAATTTTTAGAACTGGGATCAATCAATAATTTATTGACCATCGCTTCAGTAACTACAGTGAGATTAGATCGCTTAGCAGCATCACGCAAAAATGCTTTGGAGGTATTGAGGCGCCAACCTTTACGCTGACTCACATCAAAGTAACCCACACCAAAGTTATCGCCTTGGTTAAAGTCATCGGAAGCTGGGATGCCAGCTTGCACCGCAGCCTCTCTAAAGACGTCCATGATGGGCCAACGCAAACGCTGTTTAGAAACCGTCCACTCACCGCCTTTGCTGTGCCACTGATTAGCAGCGCCGTGATAATCCTCGAATGATTTATAGCGACGCAAGGCGTTTTCCCAAGACCACGAATCATCACCGGTCGACTTAACCCAGGAGTCGTAGTCGCCAACCTGACCACGCATATAAATCATGCCGTTGATAGATGAGCATCCGCCCAAAACTCTGCCACGTGGATAGAGCAGTGAACGACCATTTAAACCTTTTTCCGCAGCAGTCTTAAAACGCCAATCCGCTCTTGGGTTATCGATGCAATATAAATATCCAACTGGTACATGTATCCAGATGTAATTGTCGTTCTTACCAGCCTCAATCAACAGCACCCGTTTAGCGGGATTCTCAGTGAGGCGCTTGGCCAACATGCAGCCGGCGCTACCGGCGCCGATGATGATGTAGTCGTATGTATTGATTGATGAGGCTTGAGTCATGTGCTTAGTGAGAAATAACCATGTAGTTCGTAGTATCTATTATTTACTAAAATTTAGCCTTGACTTAACCCTGGATGGAGCAAAAAACAAATGCGAGCCTTAAATCATGAGCAAGTATTTGGACATCTCAGAAATACTACATTTTCAGCGAAAGAGGCTGCAGAATTTTTAGAGATCTCGATCCCAACTTTTCGACGATATGTTCAATCAGGGAAAATAAAACCTAAAGAGGTTATAGGCAGAAGTCAGCTATTTGGAACGATTGATCTACGCAAACTCAAACAGAAGCTTGGATAGGGCCTTATAGTCACTGGCGCAAACTCAGGCCCAGCTTTCGAGAGAGTAGAAACCATCCAGGATCTCAGCTTAATGAGTTCAATGCCATTACTATCCAGCTCTGAGCAGCCAATGGATCATATTGCCCAGCATCTAGGCAATATGCGAATTTAACGCTTTAGTAAATCCAAGAAAGCTGGGTTAAGAAATAATCTTTCTCGACCCACTTTGACATCATGCAAAACACCGATATCGCATAGGCGCTTCAGATAGACAGAAGCTGTCTGACGCTTTGCTAAGTTAGCATCCACCACGTCACTAATACGGCAATATGGCTGAATGAAGATCAGGTCCGCTAGTTCGCGTGTATAGATCTGAGGCGCCTGCTCACGAATTTTATTAGCCGTTGCGTTTAACAGTGAGCGGATGCCCTTGATCTTGGCGGTGGTTGATATGGCAGTTTCAGTAACGGCTTTGAGCATATATAGGATCCATTCTTCCCATTGCCCGTTAGCGGTTACCCCATTGAGTAGGCGATAGTATTCGACCTTGTTCTCAATAATGTAGCGAGACAAGTAGAGAACAGGGATGCTAAGTAATTCTTTTTCTACTAGGTATAGCAAATTCAAGACGCGACCAGTTCTGCCATTACCATCATTAAATGGATGAATTGCCTCAAACTGGTAGTGCATCACCGCCATACGAATTAATGGATCAAATTCTTCGGCTTCGTGAATAAACTTTTCCCAATCACTCAATTTTTCCCTTAGTAAAGACTCGCCCTCTGGTGGCGTGTAAATAATGTCCCCAGTAACATCGTTTATCAATGTGGTTCCTGGAGTTTTACGAATGTCGAGATCAATGCCTTTAATGGTTCTGCAAACTTCTACTGCTGTAGCCGTAGTCAAGGGGCGCTCAGATAAATATTTGTAACCGCTATATAGAGCGGTGCGATAACGCAATGCCTCTTTGGTTGCTAAATCGGCTCCACCACTCACATCGTTTGCATATTGAAACAAGCGATCTGTTGTGGTGACAATATTTTCAATTTCCGAGCTGGCCTGCGCCTCTAACAAAGGGATCGTATTAATTAGCACTCCCTGGTTAGGAATTAAGTCTCCAGCAATTTTTAATTCTCCAAGCACAGAGCGGGCCTCGATACAGGCCTTGAGAATTGCCTTGGACTCAATATCTGCCTTAGGGGGCAGCAAAGGAAGTTCGTTATACGGTTTTTTAGGGTCAAAGTTCATATGTCGATTTTTTCCTGATTTATCGACATTTTACCAAAACATGTCGATTTGTTCGACATAATGTGAAAACATGTCTAAAAATTAGGGTTTTATCGACATATAAACGACATATATCGATTGGATCGACATTGAGGGCTAGCTTTTGGAGTGTCTATTTCAAGGTCAGCCCTCATTCCGTCAAGGGCACCCCAAGGGGCGGCTCGCATGCACTCGACGGACATCGGTAAGAACAAACTAGCTACATGAGGCAAAGAACTAGCCTGGCACTTTGTCCATAAAAGCAAAAGATGCAGATTCATTACAAGTTAGGATTAGCTATGAAACATCTCCATCAGATGGCGGCAAGTGCATATATGGGCTTATGTAGAGAGTCACTCTATATCGGCTCAATTGGGCCTGATACTTTTTTAACGCGCATTGGAACACTGCTTCAAATGTCCAATCCCGAAACTCTTTTATTTATGCCAACTGGAAGTACAGGCTTGTAGGACTGGGAATTTCATAAGGGCGCTCAGATTGAGCTTATTCCGAGTAATTTAGTAATTAAATTATGGAATCTCAAAAAACTTAGGGATTTTGCTCTAGATGCAATTGAGCATTATTCACAGCAAAACCCACATTGGAGGTGGCGATTTACTCACCCTAAGAGGTTGCCAAAGTTGCAGAAAAAGAATATTTAACCTTAATAAATTCCCACCCGGTCAATAATGAATATAAGTGGCAAAGGTAACAATTACCTAGGCCACTGCTTCACAGCGCCGCGATAAAACCAATTTATTGGATGGGTGGCTAGAAGTTCCGAGGGAACACTTTGGCTTAGTAGGGATGTCTAGCGAGCCAAAGCAAGTTATGGCGACGCATATTGTCGAATCAGGTGAAACCAAGTACATCAATGCTTGTACACCCGCTGCTAAATACCCAATAGCGTCTAAAATAACATCATGCATGTCAATGAAAAGAACCGCACCCCCAAGAAAGAAGATCTGGATGAGGGTCCCAGCAAATCTGAGCTAAAGCGCCAGATGACTGAACGCCAGAAGCTGGCCGAGGTTCTAGCGGCACTCAGTAGCGATGCTTTAAAGACTATCCCTCTCGATGAAGCCATTAAGGCTGCCATTGCAGAAACAAACAAGATTAAAAGCTTTGAGGCAATTCGTCGTCATAAGCAGTACCTTGGCAAACTCATGCGCTTTTTGGATGAAGAGGAGCTGGATGCGATTCAGAAGCGTTTAGATGCCATTCAGGGTGTTAGCAAGGCAGAGACTGCCAAGCTCCACCATTTAGAGTCCTACCGTGATCGCTTAATTGCGAATGACGAAACCTTTACGAAGATGATTGAGCAATATCCCGATATGGATATTCAGAATATGCGCACCCTCATTCGCAATGCGCGTAAGGAAAAAGAAACCAATAAACCTCCTAAGGCTTATCGAGAAATCTTCCGCGTCTTAAAGGATATGGGGATCTAAGTTGTTGTTTTAGATCTTCAGCTTTGCTGATGGAATTTCAATCCAGCGATACATGTAGCTAGCGGCAATGAGGCTACTCACCACAACCCCCAACATTAAGCCAACTGCAATCAGGCCACTCTCGTGGGCGTGCATTCCAGAAGCGATGTAGATCGTATTGGCTAACAAGATAAACGCAAAGTGAATTAAGAAGGCGCAGTATGAGCGTGGGCTTGCCCAAGCAATCGCTCGCAGTAGCGATGCTTTTAATCTATGTGTCACAGATGAACTAGGATAAGCAACATTGCCCCACACCAACAAGGCAATCGCCACAAACCAAGCCAAGAAATTTCGTAACCAAACTTGTTGAAGAGTCGAAAGCAGAATCATTACCCCAATTGCAATGAGCGCAAGCTTAGCTAAGCCCTGAATTTTTTTATCCGCAAAGTTTTTAGCCAGATAAGCCAAGACACCAAGGCTGTATGAGCCAATAAAGTAAATAAAGTAGGCCTCATACTGATTAGAGCGATTAAAGTACAGCAAAGAAGCAGTCGCAACAATGCTGATGAACCAAATCAAAGCCTGATAAGAAGAAAAAGTGATTAGCAATACTGCTAGCACTGAATACAACTGCCAATCAATCGCTACATACCAAACGCCAGCAGAGATCGAATCTAAGCCCAAGATACCTTGCAAGAAAAATAAGTGTGCCAGGAACTGACCCATCTTTTCTTGATCGCCAACGAACTCATCATTCACCCAGAAGCGTGCAATCAAGGCGCAAAGAATGGTGAAGACCAAAGCAGCAATATAAGGTGCAAACAAACGCAAATAGCGATTAATGATGACTCGCAGCAAATTCTGGCTGCTGAATTTCGCATTCGCAAATCGTGTGAGAGACTGGGTTGCGAGATAACCCGCCATCACTAAGAAAATTTGTACGGCAAAGCGACCATACTCATACAAGAAATTCATCACACTTGGCAAGAATGCTCGCGCATCTGCTGCGATCTGGCCATAGCTAGAAAGATGATGCAGGATGATGACTAGAGCAGCAAAGACCTTCAGCAGGTCTATGAGAAATAGTGGAGAGGCTTGCTTCAAGAATTGTTAAGTACTATTTGGATTTAGTCTTGCCCATTAAAGAGGCCAGCATAGGATTGCTACTTGCAAGCTCTTTCTTCGTTTTTGCAATGCCTTCTGCCGTACCAGGCTTTGGTGTCTTTGCAGCATTTTTCATGCGCTGAGCCGTAGTCAGAGCAAGGTTTTTGTAGAGGTCTGTTTTTTTCATTGCCATAGCGCTTTAATGTTTAAATACATTCCTACAAAGTGTTGTCGACTGAATCAATAAAGTCACGGACAGTGCGATTAAATGCTTCTGGCTGCTCGATATTGGACAAATGCGCAGCATCTTCCAAGATGACGAACTTGGATCCATCAATCATACGGTTCAGCACGATCGCCTGATCCACCGTGCAGGCGGGATCCTGGCGACCAGTCAAGATGAGTGTTGGCACTTTGATTTTGAGCAACATCGTTGTTTGCGCCATATCTCTTACTGCACTTGCGCAACCTAGATAGCCCTCAACTCCGGTACCTAAAATCATCTCTCTCACTTTGGCAATATCTTGAGGGGCACGCTCAATAAATGGGGCAGTAAACCAGCGCTTAATGGTGCCATCTACCAAACCAGCAATTCCTTCTTTTCGGGCAATATCAAAACGCTCTTCCCACAAACTGCGTGGCGGCATTTCACTGGCGGTGTCACAAAGGGAAAGGGAGTAAACGCGTTCCGGATAGCGAGCACCCAATTGCTGACCAATCATGCCGCCCATCGAGAGTCCAA